>NZ_JCALDW010000012.1:0-144481 GCF_059813065.1 Mycobacterium sp. NGS24 | reverse complement strand
AAAGTTCTCTGGCCTCCTTGCCCGCTACCTCCTCGGTTTGGATAGCGGCGAGCACCATTCGCAGGGTCGCCGTTCGCAGCTTTTCCTGCGCCTTCATCGCGTCGGTCAGGTCCGCCCGAAGCCGGGACTTCAATTCCGCCATCTCAGAGACGCTACGCGCGCGAGAGAGCGGTCACGGCCCTACGTTGAGAAATGCCGCGACCGCCGACAGGATGGACCCCATGACGCACGTCGACAGCCGCCGCCGCCGGTGAGCACGCTGCCGCCTGACCCTTCCAACGGTCCTCAGAGTATGGAGAGCGGATCCGCCGTGGCTGATGGTGCGGCACCGATCGACGCCGCCTACGCTCCGCCGCCCGCTTATGGACCGCCGCCCGCATACGCCTCCCCGCCCCCGCCGCCGGGCTACGGGCCGCCTCCCGGCTACCCGCCCCCGGGCTACGGTCCGCCCCCGGGCTACGGGCCCCCGCCCCCGGGCTACGGGCCCCCGCCCCCGGGCTACGGTCCGCCCCCGGGCTACGGCCCCCCGCCTCAGGCCTACGGCACCCAGTTCGGCCCCGCACCCATGCCGGGTGCCGCGAAACCCGGCATCATCCCGCTGCGACCCCTGACCCTCAGCGATATGTTCAACGGCGCCGTCGGCTACATCCGCGCCAACCCCAAGCCGACCCTGGGGTTGACCGCCCTGGTCGTGGTCGTCATGCAGGTCATTTCGTTGCTCACCGTGATCGGCCCGTTGACCGCGCTCAACTCGTTGGACTCCGACCGATCCGCTGCACGGGCCGGGGCAGCGGGCGCCTACCTGGCTTCGGTAGGTGGCAGCGCCCTGGTCACCTGGTTGGGCGGCATGCTGCTGAGCGGAATGCTGACCGTGGTGGTCGGGCGCGCGGTATTCGGCTCGCCGATCACCATGGGCGAAGCCTGGGCCAAGGTGCGCGGCCGCATTCTCACCCTGCTGGGGCTGGCGGTGCTGGAAGGCGTCGGGACGGCGGTGATCATCGGCTTGGTCGTGGTGATCCTGGTCGGAGTCGGGTACGTGGCCAATTCCGGCGTAGCGGTGCTGCTCGGCTTTCCGCTGCTGTTCGTGGTCGTCCTGCTGTTGGCCTACGCCTACACCGTGCTGGTCTTCGCCCCGGTGTTGATCGTGCTGGAAAGGCTGCCGGTATTCGACGCGATCGCCCGGTCGTTCGCATTGGTGCGCAACGGTTTTTGGCGGGTCCTGGGCATCCAGCTGCTGGCTGCCCTGGTCGTTGGAATCGTCGGCGGCGCAATCTCGATGCCGTTCACCATTGTCGCCGAGATCATGTTGATCGGCGCCTCGGGCACCACCGGCGTGCTGGTGGGGTCCACCTTGTCAGCTATCGGGGGCGCCATCAGCCAGATCGTGACCGCGCCCTTCACCGCCGGCGTGGTGGTGCTGCTGTACACCGACCGCCGCATGCGTGCCGAAGCGTTCGACCTGGTCCTACAGTCTGGCGCCCTCAATGGTCCCGCCGCGGTGGAATCCACCGACAATCTGTGGCTGACGCGCCCCATCTGACGGAGAACAACTGGTGCCAGCCATTGACATCGACCGCGATGCCGCCCACGACGCAGCGCAGCGCGAACTCAACAAGCCGATCTATCCCAAACACTCACTGACCGACGACATCGCCGACAAGATCACCGCGTTCCTGCTCCGGTTGCTACAGAAGACCTCGTCACTGCCGGGCGGCTGGTTCACTGTCAGCGTGTTGCTCATCCTGGTGGCGATCGCCGTCGCGGTTGCCGTACACATCGCGCGACGCACCCTTCGCACCAACCGCGGCGGCGACTACGAGCTGTTCGACGCCGGTCAACTGACCGCGGCCCAGCATCGCGCTACCGCGGAAGGCTTTGCGGCAGAAGGTAACTGGTCCGCTGCGATCCGCCACAGGTTGCGCGCGGTAGCGCGTGAACTGGAGGAGACGGGCGTGCTCAACCAGGTGCCCGGCCGGACCGCCAACGAACTGTCCACCGACGCCGGGGTGGTACTTCCGCATCTGGTGGGTGAACTGTCGCAGGCGGCAACGGCTTTCAACGATGTGACCTACGGTGAGCGACCGGGCACCCAGGCCACCTACCAGTTGATCGCCGACCTCGACGATCATATTCGTTCGCGCTCAATGACTTCGACGGTGCCGGCCCAGTTGCCGGCGTCGGATTGGGCTCAGATCCGGTGACCGCCACCCGCCCGCCGCCCGGTTCCGTTCGGCAACGACGTCCGTGGCGCGCGGTCCTGCTTGCGCTGGCCGCGGTGACGGTGGTGGCCTTCATCACCACATATCTGACGGCGCCGCGCCCCGGCGGGACGCTGGACCCGGAGGCCACCAGTCCGGCGGGTGCGCATGCACTGGTGACGTTGCTGCGGGACGGTGGCGTCGAGGTCGTCGTGGCCGATACGGTCGCCGAAGTCGAGCGCGCGGCCCGACCCGACACGCTGCTGGTGGTCGCACGGACGCAGTACCTGAGCGACAACTCGCTGCTGGAGCGGGTGGGCAGGGTTCCCGGCGACCTGTTGTTGGTGGACCCCACCTCCCGGGCACGCACCGCGCTGACGCCCCGGTTGCGAGTGGGTGCTGCCAGCAAGCTTGCTATTGAGCCCAATTGTCCTCTGCCACAGGCGAACCGGGCCGGGTCGGTGAATCTGGGGCCGAGTGATTCCTACCGGGCCAGGGGTGACCTGGATTTGGTCAGTTGTTACGGCGGCGCATTGGTCAGCTACCACGACGACGGCCGAACCATCACCGTGGTCGGCAGCAGCCGTTTCATGACGAACGACGGGTTACTCGAGGCGGGCAACGCCGCGTTGGCGATGAACCTCGCCGGCATGCGCCCCCGGGTCGTCTGGTTCGCGCCCCGACGAGCCGAGGGACACAATTCGGCACCGGAGTCGATCACGGACCTGTTCCCGGACAACGTGACATGGATCGTCTGGCAACTATGCCTGGTCGTCGCGCTGCTGGCGTTGTGGCGTGGCCGTCGGGTCGGTCCGTTGGTGGCCGAGGAACTCCCGGTCGTCGTGCGCGCCTCGGAGACGGTCGAGGGTCGGGGCCGGTTGTACCGATCCCGTCGCGCCCGTGACCGCGCTGCTGAGGCGTTGCGCACCGCGACGCTGCAGCGGCTGGTGCCGCGACTGGGCCTGGGTCCCAACGCCCTACCGCCTGCCGTGGTGACAACCGTCAGCCAGCGCAGCGGGGCCGACCCGGACTTTGTGCAGTACCACTTGTATGGTCCCGCCCCGAACAACGACACCGACCTACGAAACCTCGCCCTTGCGCTCGACGACATCGAAAGGCAGGTCACCCACTCGTGACACAGTCCCCGCCCGCGCAGTCCTCTGTCGCAGATCCGGCTCGAGACGCACTACTGGGGTTGCGCAACGAGATCGCCAAAGCCGTTGTCGGACAAGAGGGGGTGATCAGCGGTCTGGTGATCGCGCTGTTGTGTCAGGGTCACGTGTTGCTGGAAGGCGTTCCGGGAGTGGCGAAGACGTTGATGGTGCGCGCCCTGGCCGCCGCACTGCAGCTGGATTTCAAGCGGGTGCAGTTCACCCCGGACCTGATGCCCGGTGATATCACCGGCTCGCTCATCTACGACACCCACACCGCGGAATTCGCGTTTCGGGCCGGCCCGGTGTTCACCAACCTGCTACTCGCCGACGAAATCAACCGCACTCCGCCGAAGACCCAGGCTGCCCTGCTCGAGGCGATGGAGGAGCGCCAGGTCAGCATCGACGGTGAAGCCAAGCCGTTGCCGGATCCGTTCATCGTCGCCGCTACGCAGAACCCGATCGAATACGAAGGCACCTACCAGTTGCCCGAAGCTCAGCTAGACCGATTCCTGTTGAAATTGAACGTGACCCTGCCGCCGCGCGACGCCGAGATCGCGATCCTCGGCCGGCACGCGCATGGTTTCGACCCGCGTGATCTGTCCGCCGTCAAACCCGTCGCCGGTCCCGCCGAGCTGGCGGCCGGTCGGGAGGCGGTACGTCAGGTGTTGATCGCCGATGAGGTGCTGGGTTACATCGTCGACATCGTCGGGGCCACCCGGTCTTCCCCCGCCCTGCAACTCGGGGTGTCCCCGCGCGGGGCGACCGCACTGCTGGGCACCGCGCGGTCGTGGGCGTGGTTGTCCGGTCGCAACTACGTCACTCCCGACGACGTGAAGGCGATGGCCCGGCCGACGCTGCGGCACCGGGTCATGCTGCGCCCGGAGGCGGAGTTGGAAGGCGCCACGTCTGACGGTGTGCTGGACGGCATCCTGGCCTCGGTACCGGTGCCACGCTAGTGATCCTGACCGGACGCACCGGGCTGCTGGCGCTGATCTGCGTCTTTCCGATCGCGGTAGCTCCTTGGCCGGCAAGGGCTTTCGTGATCCTGTTGCTGGTGCTCGTCAGCTTGGTGACGATCGACGTGCTGTTGGCGGCGAGTCCGCGGCGACTGCGTTACAGCCGTTCGCCGGACTCGTCGGTGCGATTGGGGCAACCGGTGGACGCGGGTCTGTTGATTCACAACGACAGTCGCCGACGATTTCGCGGCCAGGTGCGCGATGCATGGCCGCCCAGTGCACGCGGCGAGCCGCGTGCCCATCGACTGGTGATCGCCGGCGGGCAACGTCAGCAGGTGGCCACCCACCTGCGCCCGGTTCGCCGTGGCGATCAGCGTGCGGCGGTGGTCACCGCCCGTTCGATTGGTCCACTGGGGTTCGCGGGCCGACAGGGTTCACAGACGGTGCCCGGTCACGTGCGGGTGCTGCCGCCGTTCCTGTCCCGCAAGCATTTACCGTCGCGGCTGGCCAAACTGCGGGAGATCGACGGGCTGCTGCCTACCCTGATCCGCGGGCAGGGCACCGAATTCGACTCGCTGCGTGAGTATGTCGTAGGTGACGACGTCCGCTCGATCGACTGGCGGGCCAGCGCGCGGCGCACCGACGTGATGGTCCGTACCTGGCGGCCCGAGCGGGACCGGCGGGTGGTGATCGTGCTCGACACCGGACGCATGGCCGCCGGGCGGGTGGGTGTCGATCCGACGGCCGGCGACCCGGCGGGCTGGCCCCGGCTGGACTGGGCGATGGATGCTGCTCTGCTGCTGGCGGCGTTGGCATCTCGCGCTGGTGATCATGTCGACTTCCTGGCCCATGACCGGGTGAGCCGGGCCGCGGTGTTCGGCGCCTCGCGCACCGAGTTGCTGGCTCAATTGGTCGACGCGATGGCGCCGCTGCAACCCGCGCTCATCGAATCCGATTGGCGGACAATGGTTGCCACTATCTTGAGGCGTACGCGCCGACGGTCGCTGGTGGTGCTGCTGACCGATCTGAATGCCACCGCTCTGGATGAGGGCCTGCTGCCGGTGCTTCCTCAGCTGTCCGCCAAGCACCACGTGTTGGTGGCCGCGGTCGCCGACCCGCGCGTCGACCAGCTGGCCGCCGGACGTTCCGACGCGGCCGCCGTCTACGACGCCGCGGCAGCCGAACGCTCCCGCAACGAGCGGCGGGCGATCGCGTCGCGACTACGCCGCAACGGGGTCGAGGTCGTCGACGCGCCGCCGAGCGAGATCGCGCCCGGGCTCGCCGACCGTTACCTGGCCATGAAAGCTACCGGCCAGCTGTAGGACGTGCCGGCGCTAACCGGTCGGCACGAAGTCGGGCGCGTCCTCGATGTCGCCGGTTTCGCCGGCAGCCACCCCGCGCCGGCCGAAGTAGACGATGTAGGACAGGAACGCCACCTCGGCCAGCACGCCGATACCGATGCGGGCGAACGTCGGCAGCGGCGACGGCGTCACCATTGCTTCGATCAACCCCGAGACCAGCAAGACCGCCACCAGCCCTACCGCCACCGACACCACGCCACGGCCCTCTTCGGCCAGCACCTGCCCGCGCGGCCGATCGCCCGGCGAAATCACCGACCAGCCCAACCGCATCCCGACCGCGGCGGCCAGGAAAACCGCGGTCAACTCCAGCAACCCGTGGGGCAGCAACAGTCCGAGCAGCAACCCCCCCTTGCCGGCCGGGAACATCAGACCCGCGATCACCGCCACGTTGGCGGCGTTGTCGAAGAGCACAAACGGTATCGGCAGTCCCAGCACGACCGACATCGCGATGCATTTGGCCGCCACCCAGGAGTTGTTCAGCCACACCTGCAGGGCGAACGCCGCAGCCGGGTGCTCGCTGTAATAGGACTCGACGTCGTGATTGATCAGTTCGTCGATCTCGGCCGGCGTCCCCAGCATGGACTGCACCTCGGGGTTCCCGGCGACCCACAACGCCATGACGACAACGACGGCGAAGAAGGCCACCGCCGTCGCCAACCACCAGCGCCACGCGCGATAGGCGACGACGGGGAACGACACCGTCCAGAAACGCACAACGGTGCTGCTCATCGGGGCGTAGGCACCGGTGACCGCGGACCGGGCGCGGGCGACGAGACTCGAGAGCCGGCCCGTCACCAGCGAGTCCGACGACACCGACCGCAGGATCGACAGGTGGGTGGACACCCGCTGGTACAGCTCCACGAGTTCGTCGACCTCGGCGCCGGTCAGCGAACGACGCTTCTTGATCAGCTGTTCCAGCCGGTCCCAGGTGCCCCGGTGGGTGAGCAAGAACGCGTCGACGTCCACGCTGCGCAGCCTACCGGCGGGCCACCGCCCCTGTAGCGTTCCCAGGTATGTCGGAGGTGGTGACCGGGGACGCCGTGGTGCTCGACGTCCAGATCGCGCAGCTACCGGTGCGCGCGCTCAGCGCGATCATCGACATCACCGTGATCGCCTTCGCCTACTTCGTGGGTCTGGTGTTGTGGGCGGCCACCCTGTCGCAGTTCGACCAGGCGTTGACGATCGCGTTCCTGATCATCTTCACGGTGTTGGCCATGGTCGGCTATCCGGTGGGCATCGAGGTCGCGACGCGCGGACGTTCACTGGGCAAGATGGCGTTGGGTCTGCGCGTAGTCTCCGACGACGGCGGTCCGGAACGCTTCCGGCAGGCGCTGTTTCGCGCATTGGCGGCGGTGATCGAGATCTGGATGCTATTCGGCAGCCCCGCAGTGATCTGTAGCTTGTTCTCGCCGAAAGGCAAGCGGGTCGGTGACTTATTCGCGGGCACCGTCGTGGTGAGCGAACGGGGTCCGCGGCTGGCGCCTCCGCCCATGATGCCGCCCCAGCTGGCGGGGTGGGCCGCGTCCCTGCAATTGTCCGGGTTGACCGCTGGCCAGGCCGAGGTTGCCCGCCAATTCCTTTCCCGGGCAATGCAACTCGATCCCCCGCTGCGCGAGCAGATGGCTTACCGGATAGCCGGCGATGTGGTAGCACACATAGCGCCGCCGCCACCGCCGGGGGTTCCGCCCCAACTGCTGCTGGCCGCGGTATTGGCCGAACGGCACCGGCGGGAACTCGCGCGATTGCGGCCGAGCGTCGGACCGCCGATGCCACCGCCGAATTGGTCACCCCCACAACCGGCGGCCTGGCAACCGCCGCCACCGGTGGCCTGGCAACCGCCGCCCACGACGACACCGTCGACGAGTGCCGATCCCGGCGGATTCTCGCCGCCGAGCTGATACCGCACGCCACCACGGCCCACCGGTCCCACCGGCAGGGCGTTGCACTACGCTCCTTTCCGATATATCGTGATATTAATCAACACATCGAAATATTCGAAGGACATACCATTGAACACCCCATTCACACCCCCTACCGGCCCATTCGGCCCCGGTCCGTTGGGCGCCCGCCCCGGATTCGGCTTCGGTCCGGGCCCCGCCCAGCGACGGGCGTTCCACGGCACTAAGCGACACGCCCGACGCGAATTCATCGAGAACCTGCGTGAAAACGCCGGCGACCAGGACGCACCGTTCGGTTTCGGCCCCGGCTTCGGACCCGGCCCCGGCTTCGGACCTGGTTTCGGTTTCGGCCGACCGGGATTCGGCGGACCCCGCGGCGGCGGACGGCGAGGCGGCCGCGGTCGTCGCGGCGACGTGCGCGCCGCGATCCTGGTGCTGCTCGGCGAGCGGCCCATGCACGGCTACGAGATGATCCAGCAGATTGCCGAACGCAGCAACGGTTTCTGGAAGCCGAGCCCCGGTTCGGTCTACCCGACCTTGCAACTCCTGGATGACGAAGGCCTGATCACCGCCAACGAAACCGATGGCAGCAAAAAGCTTTTCGAGCTGACCGACGAGGGTCGCGCTGCCGCACAACAGGTTGCCACCCCGCCTTGGGAGGAGATCGCCGACGGCGTGGACCCCGCCCATCTGAAGTTGCGGACCGCAGCGCGCCAGCTGTTCGGCGCGGTGGGCCAGTCGGCCCAGGCGGCCAACTCCGAGCAGCAGCAACGCATTGTCGACGTACTCAACAACGCGCGGCGGGAGATCTACGGCATTCTCGGCGAGGACTGAAGCTGCCGTCGTGGCAGTGGACCCTGGACCTCAGGACACATCAACCCAGTCCAGGGTCCGCTGCACCGCCTTTCGCCAACCCTCGTACCCGGCGGCACGCTGGTCGTCGTCCCAATTCGGCGTCCAGCGCCGGTCTTCCTGCCAGTTGGCGCGCAGATCAGACGCGTCGTTCCAGACTCCGACCGCCAGACCCGCCGCGTAGGCCGCACCCAGTGCAGTGGTCTCGGCGACCACCGGTCGTACCACGTCCACACCCAACACGTCGGCCTGGATCTGCATACACAGATCGTTGGCGGTGATACCACCGTCGACCTTCAATATCTCAAGTCGCACACCGGAATCGGCAGCCATCGCATCCACCACGTCGCGGCTTTGATAACAGATCGCCTCCAGCGTCGCACGGGCCACGTGCGCGTTGGTGTTGTACCGCGACAGACCGACGATTGCGCCGCGGGCGTCGGATCGCCAATAGGGGGCGAACAATCCGGAGAATGCCGGCACGAAGTAGACCCCGCCGTTGTCGTCGACCTGACGGGCCAGTGACTCGCTTTGTGCGGCGCCGCTGATGATGCCGAGCTGATCCCGCAGCCACTGCACCGCCGATCCGGTTACTGCGATCGAACCCTCAAGTGCATAAACAGGTTTGGCGTCGCCGAATTGGTAGCAGACGGTGGTCAGCAGACCGTTCTCGGACCGCACAATCGTCTCACCAGTGTTCAGCAACAGGAAATTGCCGGTGCCGTAGGTGTTCTTCGCCTCGCCGGAGTTCAGGCAGACCTGGCCGACCATCGCGGCGTGCTGGTCGCCGAGCACGCCGGTGATCGGAACCTCACCGCCGACCGGCCCGTCTTCGGTCGTGACGCCGTAGGGTTGCAGCGCCGACGACGGCTCGATTTTGGGCAGCATCTCCCGCGGGATGTCGAAAAACGACAGCAGCTCGTCGTCCCAGTCCAGTGTCTCCAAGTTCATCAGCATGGTCCGGCTGGCGTTGGTGACGTCGGTGACGTGCACCCCGCCGCGCGGACCGCCGGTCAGGTTCCACAGCACCCAACTGTCGGCGGTGCCGAACAGCGCGTCGCCGCGACGGCCCGCGTCGCGCACCTCGTCGACATTCTCCAAGATCCACTGCAACTTCCCGCCGGAGAAATATGTCGCCGGCGGCAGTCCGGCTTTACGGCGGATCACGTCGCCGCGACCGTCGCGGTCCAACGCGGTGGCAATGCGGTCGGTGCGGGTGTCTTGCCAGACAATCGCGTTGTAATACGGCCGCCCGGTCTTGCGATCCCACACCAGAGTCGTCTCGCGCTGGTTGGTGATGCCCAGTGCCGCAATGTCTTTCGAGGTGAACTTGGACGAGTTCAACACAGTCCGCAGCACCGAGACGGTGCGCTCCCAGATCTCCACCGGGTTGTGTTCGACCCAACCGGCTTTGGGCAGGATCTGGTCGTGCTCGAGTTGGTGGCGGCCCACTTCGGTGCCGTCCTGATCGAAGATCATGCAGCGGGTGCTGGTGGTGCCCTGATCGATGGCAGCTATCAAGTCAGGAGATTCGGCCAAGATGCACTCCTAAAGTGGCGGGATTGCTTCATCGTTCATGATTGCTTATGTGGCTGTTGACATCGAGGGGATGCCACGCGGCGGTCCCGACGCGTCGTGGCTCGACCGGCGGCTGGAAACCCAACGGCTGGAGTACATCGACCGCGACGACGCAGGGAGGAAGAAGCGGGCGGCGATCCGTTCCCTGGATCGCATGGGACGGCTGTTCGGGCTGCACAAGACCATCGCCGGCATCGTGCTCGAGGAAGTCCGCGACGTGGTCGAACCCAGGATCCTCGAACTCGGGTCCGGCCACGGCGGGCTCTCCCGCACCCTGCTGAGCATCCACCCCGGCGTGCGGCTCACCGTCACCGACGTGGATCCGGCACTGGTGGCCGCCATCGGCGCCGGCGACCTCGGTTCGCACCCGCGCGCCACCGTCCGGGTGATGGACGCGACCGCCATCGACGCACCCGACGGCGCCTTTGACCTCGCCGTCTTCGCCCTGTCGTTTCACCATCTGCCGCCGCTGCCGGCGGCCCGGGTGTTCGCCGAAGGCACGCGCGTCGCGGCGAAATTGGTGATCATCGACCTGCCCCGGCCGCGGCCGGCGCTGCACATCCTGCGACTGGCGCACATGCTGCCGCTGGCGATGTTCGCGATGACGCATGACGGCGTGATCAGCTCGCTGCGAGCGTACAGCCGCTCCGCGCTCCTCGCGCTGGCCCGGCACGCCGACCCTGCGATCGAAGTCACGTTGCGGGGCGGCACCGTGTTCAACAGGTCCTTACGGCCCCTGCCGCTGGTCGCGGTGGCAAGCCGGTTGCGCAGCGCCCGCTGAACCTGTTGCATCGTTGTTGTGGGCGAAGAGGTCAAGCGCACCACGTATGACCGTGCACATCGGCGGGAATACCGGCGCAAGGTGCAGCTGTGTCTCGATGTCCTCGAGACGATGCTCACCCGCAGCAGCTTCGACGTCGAGCAGCCGCTGACCGGCATGGAGATCGAATGCAATCTTGTCGATGCCGACTATCAACCAGCCATGTCCAACCGATTCGTGCTGGAGGCGATCGCCGACCCGGCCTACCAAACCGAATTGGGCGCCTACAACATCGAATTCAACGTGCCACCCCGTCCGCTGCGCGGTCGCACCGGTCTGGACCTCGAACAAGAGGTCCGCACCAGCCTCAATGACGCGGAGCTGAAAGCGAATTCAAGCGGATCGCACATCGTCATGATCGGCATCCTGCCCACCCTGATGCCCCAACATCTCTCGGACAGCGGATGGATGAGCGAATCGCTGCGTTACACCGCTCTCAACGAGTCCATCTTCCGCGCCCGCGGTGAGGACATCCCCATCAACATTGCCGGTCCGGAGCCGCTGCACTGGCAGGCCGGCTCGATAGCACCCGAATCCGCCTGCACCAGCATGCAATTGCACCTGCAGGTGGCACCGGAGGATTTCGCCGCCAACTGGAATGCGGCGCAGGTCCTGGCGGGACCGCAATTGGCATTGGCCGCGAATTCGCCGTTCTTCTTCGGCCACCGACTCTGGTCGGAAACCCGTATCGAACTGTTCGCACAGTCCACCGACACCCGATCGGAGGAATTGAAAGTTCAGGGCGTACGGCCCCGGGTGTGGTTCGGTGAGCGCTGGATCGGCTCTGTTGCCGACCTGTTCAAGGAGAACGTCCGCTATTTTCCGTCTCTCCTTCCCGAGGTGTCCGACGAAGACCCCGTCGCCGAACTGACCGCGGGACGCGCCCCGGCGCTGTCGGAACTTCGTCTGCACAACGGCACGGTCTACCGGTGGAATCGCCCGGTGTACGACGTGGTGGACGGCCGCCCGCATCTACGGCTGGAGAACCGCGTATTACCGGCCGGACCCAGTGTTGTTGACATGCTTGCAAATTCGGCTTTCTATTACGGCATGCTGCGCAGCTTGTCGGAGGCCGAGCGGCCGGTGTGGACGGAGATGAGTTTTCCGGTGGCACAACGTAATTTCTTGCAGGCGGCGCAGCAGGGTATCGAGGCACAGTTGCACTGGCCCGGCGTCGGGGTGATCGGTACTCAACGATTGGTGTTGGACACGTTGCTTCCGATGGCGGATGCCGGCCTGCAGCGCTGGGGTGTCGAGGTGGCAGTGCGGGACCGGTTTCTCGGCGTGATCGAGGCCCGCGCGAAGGCCCGGCGTAACGGTGCGAGTTGGCAGGTGGCCACCGTCGCAGCATTGGAGGAAGCGGGAATGACCCGGCCACAGGCCCTGGCCGAGATGTTGCGCCGATACTGTGCGCACATGCACGCCAACGAACCGGTGCACACCTGGGATATCTAGCGGCGCGTACGTTGGGGTCATGACGACACCGGAGCCGATGGACTGGGACGCGGCGTACAAAGAGGAAGTCTTCCAGGCGCCGCCACCGTGGAATATCGGCGAACCGCAACCAGAGCTTGCCGCACTGATCTCTGCGGGAAAGGTGCACGGCGTGGTCCTGGACGCCGGATGCGGGGTCGCCGAATTGTCGTTGACACTGGCAGCTGCTGGATACACCGTTGTCGGCGTCGATAATTCGCCGACCGCCATTGCTGCGGCCATCAAGGCGGCGGAAGAGCGCGGACTGGGTAATGTCACGTTCGCCGTCGACGACATCACCAAGTTCTCCGGATACGACGAACGGTTCGGCACGGTGATCGACAGCACGCTGTTCCATTCGTTGCCGGTCGAGGATCGCGACGCGTATCTGCAAGCGGTACATCGCGCGGCGGCTCCCGGCGCGAACTATTACGTGCTGGTGTTCGCCAAAGGCGCGTTCCCCGAGGATCTTCCGGTCAAGCCGAACGAAGTGGACGAGGACGAGTTGCGCGCCGCCGTCGGCAAGTACTTCGAAATCGACGAGGTGCGCCCGGCCGCTGTGCACGCCCGGATGCCCGACCTCCCGGACGCGCCACCGTGGCCGCATCCGCGCGACGACAAGGGCCGCGTGATGATGCCCGCGTTCTTACTGTCCGCGCGTAAGGCTTAGGTGGTGCCTTGCAGGAAGATACCGGCCAGGTGATGCCCGATGTTCTCGATGCCGGAAAGCACGTTGTTGGCGGCCACCCCAAGCGTGCCGATATTGCCGAATCCGGAGATCGCGCTGCCCCAGTTCGAAATCCCTGACGACCCTTCGCCGAAGACATTCCAGCCCGAGGTCGACAGAATTCCCAGCGGGTTCTGGTTGACGAAGCCCGACAACCCGGTTCCCCGGTTGTAGAAGCCCGAACTGCCACCGACGCCGCTGTTGAAGAATCCCGACGACGGGTAGTCGACGGCGTTGAAGAAGCCGGGGGCCGGCGGGATCTGGATTTCCGCGATGGTGGTCGCATCCAGGGTGATGCTGGGGATGTCGATGGCCGGCAGGCTGAAGTCGCCCAGCCCGATCGGTGGGATGACCAATTCCGGGGTGCTGAACGGTGGAATGGTGATCTGCGGAAGGTTGAATGCGTCGAGTTCGATCGGCGGAATGTTGATCGTGGGCAAGCTGAAATCTGGCCAGCTGATTGCCGGTAACTCGAACGGCTCGAGGTGAATCGGGGGAATAGTGATGGGATCGATCGTGAATCCGTTCAGGGTGATCGGCGGGATGCTGTACGGGTTGCCGCCAGGTCCGCTGATGGTGAGGGTGGGCAGCGTCATATCGCCGATCCCCACACTGGGGAAGAAGAACGCTCCGATAGATCCGCCGGCGATATTCGTGATCGTGATCGGAATATTAAACGATTCCAGATTGACACCGAGCGCCGGCAAAATGATGCCGGTATCGATAAGCCGGATCACCGTTTGCCCACCACCACTGATAGCGATATTGAATAGCGGAATGTTCAGCGTGGGGATGGCGATGGAAGGCACGGTCACCGTCGGCAAATTCCATTCGTTTACCGTAACCAGCGGTGTCTCGAAGTTCGGGATAACGATCTCGGGCAGCGTTACCTTAGGTACCGATATAGCTGGTGTGGTGATCTCCGGCAGATCGAACCCGCCGATACTGAACTGGGGCAGCGATCCCGCTTGTATTGCGATCGGCGGCACCGCAATCGCCGGCAGATCGAACGCACCAAGGCCGATCGGCGGCAGCACTAATCCTGGGAAGTCGATCGGACGAATAGTGATCTCTGGCAGCGAGAACGCCCCCACCGGGATCGGGGGGACGTGGATGGGCGGCAGCGTGATGTCAGGGGTGCCGATTCTGACGTAGGCCCCGCCCTGGTGGTCACCGGTGAAGAAGAAGCCGTTGTTCTGGTTACCGAAGTTGAAGGCACCGGTGTTGAGGTTGCCCGAATTGAAGAATCCGGTGTTGGTGTTGCCGATGTTGAAGCTTCCGGTGTTCGTCGAGCCCGGGTTGACGTCACCGGTGTTGAAGCTACCGACGTTGTAGCTCCCGGAGTTGGTTGAACCCGCGTTGAAGTTACCGGTATTGAAGGAGCCGGGGTTGAAGAATCCAGTGTTGGCAATACCCGAGTTGCCAAAGCCCGTGTTGTAGCTACCGGAGTTGAAAAGCCCGAAGTTGCCGGTTCCCGAGTTGAAGAAACCGATGTTCCCGCTGCCGGAGTTGAACAGACCGATGTTGTTGGTACCAGAATTCAGCTGGATGCCGACTTGGTTGTCCCCGGTGAGCCCGATGCCGAAGTTGTTGTTACCAGTGTTTCCGAACCCGACGTTGAAGTTACCGGAATTAGCGAAACCCTGATTGCCGCCACCGAAATTACCGAATCCGAGGTTCGAGATACCCAGGTTGCCCCAGCCGATGTTGGAATTACCCAAGTTGGCTGAGCCGATGTTGCCGTTGCCGGAGTTGCCATTGCCGAAGTTGCCGATACCAACGTTGCCCAGACCGATATTCGAGGCACCGACGTTGGCCAGGCCGATGGTGATGTCGATCGTCCGAGTGGCCGCTGCGGCCAACGGCGTGCTCCCGGCCATACCGGCCAGCGCTTGCAGTGGCTGCGCGAACGGTACGAGCGCGGAGACCGCGGCCGACGCGCCGCTGTAATAGCCAACCATCGCGGCGACATCGGCGGCCCACATCTCCTCGTAGACCGCTTCGGCGGCCGCGATCGCCGGCGCGTTGAACCCGAAGATGTTCGACACCACCAGGCGCACGAAGTCGGTTCGATTGGCGGCCA
The DNA here is from genome assembly GCF_059813065.1 of Mycobacterium sp. NGS24. Lineage (NCBI taxonomy): Bacteria > Bacillati > Actinomycetota > Actinomycetes > Mycobacteriales > Mycobacteriaceae > Mycobacterium > Mycobacterium sp. NGS24. Next base: position 129,381 of record NZ_JCALDW010000012.1, on the reverse strand, counting down.
CGGCAAGGGGATGCACGGCAGCCGCCACCGCCGATTCGAAAGCACTCACCGCCGCTTGGGCCTGCGCCGCGGCGACGGAAGCATGCGTGGCCGCCGAACTCAGCCACCCCGCGTACGGCAGTGCCGCTGACGCCATCGCTGCCGCCGCCGGCCCCTGCCACGCCTGGCCGGCCAGACCCGAGGTCACTGACGCGAAAGTCTCAGCGGCTGAACTCAATTCCGCGGACAGACCGTCCCAGGCCGCAGCGGCCTCCAGCAGCGGGCCTGGTCCGGCGCCGGTGAAGAGCCGCAACGAGTTGAGTTCGGGTGGCAGCACAAAGAAACTCATCAGGGACCTTTCACCGGAGTCGTCAGCGACCTGCAGCGAAAGGGCATAGGTGCCCACCCTGCACCCAAACGCGTACCGAGCGTCAAGTTACTCCACACGCGTGCAACGTGACTAGTACCTCGACGGCATTTCCCGGGACCTTTTGGATGGATCAAATGCTCCGGCCAAACTTCGCGGTATGTCTAGTCGGCGGTGGTCGCCGCAGTCGCTTCGATCAGCGATTCGGCGAACATCTCCAGATCTTCGGCCGTGGTGTCCAGGTGCGGCGAAATGCGCAGTACGGGCGCGGTCAACTCCAATGGGGCACGCGGCAGCCCAGCATAGGTGGTCAGGATGCCTCGCTCGGCCAGCAACCAGGCCCGCACCGCTTCGACGTCAGCGCCGTCGACCGGCAGCAGCGTGGTGATCGCGCTGGATTCGTTCACCTCCTCGATCACCAGCCAACCGTCGACATCGGCCAACAGCGACCGCGCCGCCGCGCCGAGGTCCGCCAACCCGGCACGCACCGACTCCGGCCCACAGGCCAGGTACTCCCCTACCGCCACCGAGAAACCCACGCGCGCCGCGACATTCGCCTCACCAAAGCCGAGCTCCGCGCCCGGCACCCGCGGCGTCAACCGCTGCATCAGATCGGGTCGCACCGCAAGCACGCCAACGCCCCGCGGCCCGGCGAGCCATTTGCGCGACGACGCATAGGTGACGTCGGCACCCACCGCGCAGTCGATCTGACCCAGTGCCTGAGCGGCATCCACCACCAGCGGCAAACTCAGCTCCCGGCACAACTCGGCCACCATCGCCAGCGGTTGCACCGTGCCGCGGTGGCTGGCCACCGGGGTGAGATGCACCAGGTCCGGGGGGTTCTCCTCCAGGTCGAAAGCCGCGTCGTCGATCGCCAGCCGGCCGTCGTCCAGCGTCGGCAGCTGACGCACCTCGAACCCGTGCGCAGCCATCACGGTCAGGTTCGGACCGTACTCACCGGGCAGGCAGGCCAGCACCCTGCGGTCGGCCGGCCAACTGCTCAGCAGCAGATCCAGCGCGTGCAACGACCCGGTGGTGAACACCACCTCCGCATCGAGTGCCCCGCACAAGGTTGCGACGCCGACACGCCCGGCGTCCAGGACCGACGTCGCGGCCTCAGCAGCGACGTATCCGCCGACCTCCGCCTCGTGCACGGCGTGCCGCGCCGCAGCGTCCAGCGCGGCGAAACTCTGCCGCGAACAGGCAGCACTGTCCAGGTGCAACCCGGCCGCCGGCGGCCGGGAATCTCGCCAAAGCTGCTGCAGCGACGTCATTTAACGGCCAGCGACAAACCGAAGTCACCCGCGTCGTCGGTCCACCACCGCAGGCGGCGCAGGCCGGCGGCGGCCAATTCGGCTTCGACCGCATCCGGGCGGAACTTGCACGACACCTCCGTCAGCATCTCTTCGCCCGCGTCGAAGTCGACGGTCAGGTCGAGCGCACCAACGCGGACCCGCTGGGGTCGGGTCGAGCGCAGCCACATCTCGATGCGTTCCTCCTCGGCGTTCCACCGCGCGACGTGCTCAAAGGCGTCGACGTCGAAATCCCCGGCGAGCTGGCGGTTGATCACCGCCAGCACGTTGCGGTTGAACTGAGCGGTGACACCCGCGGCGTCGTCGTAGGCTCTGATCAACCGGGCGGTGTCCTTCACCAGATCGGTACCCAACAGCAGGCTGTCACCGGGACGCATCACCCCGGAAAGCGCCGTCAGGAAGTCCGAGCGCGGGCCCGGCGTCAAATTGCCGATCGTGGAGCCCAAGAACACGAACAACCGCCGGCCACCGGAGGGGATCTCGGTCAGGTGCTCTTCGAAATCCCCGCACACGGCGTTGATCTCGATGCCCGCGTATTCACGCTGAATGGCGGCGGCAGCCCCGGACAGCACGCTGGCGTCGACGTCGAACGGTACGAAGCTGCGCAGCGCCCCACCTGCGCGCAACGCGTCGAGCAGGAGTCGGGTCTTCTCCGAGGTTCCGCTGCCCAGTTCGACCAATGTGTCGGCCTGGCTGGCCGCGGCGATTTCGGCAGCGCGGGCGCGCAGGATCGCGGCCTCGGCCCGGGTCGGGTAGTACTCCGGCAACCGGGTGATCTGGTCGAACAACTCGCTGCCGACCGCATCGTAGAACCACTTGGGCGGCAACGATTTCGGTGTCTGCTGCAGACCGGCCAACACGTCACGGCGCAACGCGCGCAGGGCCGCGTCGGCTGCGAGATGGTTCGATAACGTGAGCGTCATCAGATTCCTTTCGGGCGGTTGAGCGCTACGACGGTCACACCGCCGTGGTCGACCTCCACCAGATGGCGGTCGGGCACGTCTTCCCAATCCGGGTCGTCATCGTAGGGTTCGCTGGCCAGCACGACGCCGTCGCCGCGACGCAGGATGGACAGCGTGTCACCCCACGCAGTGGCGATGAGACGCGAACCGTTGGCGGCCAGGATGTTCAGTCTGGCCAGCGGATCGGCGGTACCGATCTCGACGATGGTCTGAGCCAGAGTGTCTACCCCCTGGGCGAACACATATGCGGCGAGAACCGCACTGTCGCACACGGATTCGGCCGCACCAGTCGCAGGCAGCACCGTCCGGTCGACCACGCCGTTATGCGAGAGCAACCACTGGCCGTCGGTGAACGGCGCTGTCGCACTCGGCTCGATGGGCATACCGATGGTCGCCGAACGCACCGCCGCCACCACGCAATGGCTGTGCAACGCCGGCGCCACCGACGCGAACGACGGGTCTGCCCACAACGGGGCCGCGCTGCGCCAGCGTCGCGGCGTGTCACCGTCGAAAAAGCCCACGCCCCAGCCGTCCGCGTTCATCAACCCGTGCTGCTGGCGGCGCGGCGCATAGGACTGCACCCGCAGAGCCTGCGGCGGATCGAGCACCAGCGAAGCGACGCTGACGGACGTTCCGAACCACCCCAGATGACGGCACATCAGACCGACCACGCAAGGCGCACACCGGAAAAGATCTGCCGACGGTAGGGGTGATCCCAGTTGCGAAAGCTCGGCCGCAGGATGGACGGCGCCACCGCCCAGGACCCGCCGCGCAGCACCCGGTAGTCCCCGTCGAAGAACGGTTGGGAGTAACGCTCATAAATCATCGGCACGAAACCGGGCCACGGGCGCAGCGGCGAACTTGTCCACTCCCAGACATCCCCGAGCATCTGCTCGACGCCGTATGCCGACGCGCCGGACGGGTAGGCGCCGACGGGTGCCGGACGCAGGGACTCCCCGCCGAGGTTGGCGCGTCGGGCGCAGGGCTCGTCATCTCCCCAGGGGTAGCGGCGGCGCGAGCCGGTCGCGGGATCCCAGGCGCAGGCCTTCTCCCATTCGATTTCGGTGGGCAGCCGGGCACCGGCCCACGCCGCGTAGGCCTGGGCCTCGAAGTAGCTGACGTGCTGGACCGGTTCGTCCGCGGGAATGTGCTCGACATAGCCGAACCTGGTTCGCGTCCGGCCGTCCGGACTCCAGAACTGCGGCGCCTGCAGACCCGCCTGCTGCCGGTGTTGCCAACCGCGGCGCGACCACCAGCGCGGATCCGCGTACCCGCCGTCGTCGACGAAGTGCCGCCATTCGCCGTTGGTGACCGGCACCCGGCCGATCCGGAAGGTCGGCACCTCCACGACGTGCGCGGGACGTTCGTTGTCCAGCGAGTGCGGCTCCGTCGCGGCGTCCACACCCAGCACGAACGGCCCGGCAGGCACCAGCACCGACGTTCCCGGCAAGCCGGCCCGGCCCGTCGGCAGCACGGTGGCGTTGGCCAGCAGCGGCGCACCGGTGCGCAGGTTGAGGGCCTGCAGCATGGTTTCGCCGTGCTGGCTCTCATGGCTGATGACCAGGCCGAACTGGAAGTCGCCGGCGTCCTCGGGGAGCGCATCCAGCGCGTCCAACGCGGCCGCCCGCACGGTGCGGCAGTAGGACCGGGCCTCGGCCGGGGACAGCAACGGCAAATCGACCCGGCTGGCGCGGGAGTGCACGAAAGCGTCGTACAGCCCCTCGATCTCCGGGGGCAGGGTGCCTGGACACCGCACGTCGCCGCCGCGCAAGAGCCACAGTTCTTCCTGCTGGCCGATGTGGGCCAGGTCCCACACCAGCGGACTCATCAGCGGGTCGTACTGGCGCAGCAGTTCGTCGTCATCGAAGTCCACCAGCCGCAGGGTGCGTGTCCGTGCCCGCTCCAGATCCTCGGCGAGCCGGTCGCGTGCGATCACGAGTCACCCTGCGCCAACCGGGTGACCGTGACGGCGATGCCGTGTTCGATCACCCGGTCGGCGAAGTCGTCGGCGGGACATCGCCCGAGTTCAACGTCGAGTAGCAGCCGCTGCACCGCCGGAGCGAGCGCGGCGGGCGCGCGCTCGGCGGCGATCGCGACACAGCGGTTGGCCGCGGTGTACAGGCGCCGGTCAAGCAGCCCGACCCGGGCCGCGGTGTCCCACGCGGTGGCCACCGGCTCGACAGCCTCAGCTGCGAGCTGTGCCGCCACAGGATCATCGAGGAGAGTGACCAGGGTGAACACCAGCGCCGGCCAGATGTTCGCGGGGAGGCTGTCGAGGTAACGGATCTCCAGCCATCGCCGCGGCCGCACCGGCGGAAACAGCGTGGTCAGGTGATACTGCAGGTCGGCGAGGTTGGGGCGGCGCGCGTCAAGCAGAACCCGCCCGTCCACCCAGTCGGTGAACGGCACATAGTGCGTAACCGGGGATGCCTGCTGGGATCCCGGACTTCGGACCAGCATCACCGGCGCCTTCAGCGCGTACCGTGCCCAGTCGGTGCCGGGATCGTCGCCGCTGACCCCGAGCACCGGCCCGCACCGCGCGGAGTCCATCTGGCCCCAGACCCGCTGCCGGGTGGACTGCCAGCCCGAGAACTCGCCATTGAGCATCGGGGAGTTGGCGGCGATCGCGATCATGGTCGGCCCCAGGGCATGGGCCAGCCGCACCCGACCCGCCCAGCCTGACTCCGGGCCGGCGTCCAGATTGACCTGGATCGACGCCGTCGAGGTCATCATGGCCGCGCCGGCCGCCCCACTGTCACTGGCTGCGAAAAACTGCTCCATGGCCCGGTACCGTGCGCCGGGATTGATCCTGGCCGGTGACCGCAACGGGTCGGTGCCCAGAAACACCAATCCCATCCCCGCCTCGGCGACAGCTGCCCGCAATACCGCCTGATCGCGGCGCATCGCGTCGATCGCGTTCAGCACGCCGTCGGCCGGCGGACCGGAAAGTTCCACCGCACCACCGGGTTCCACGGTGACCGCACTGCCGCCCGGGAGCGGACCCAGCCAATCGAGCACGCCGGAGATCTCCCCCCAGCTCGGACGACGGGCCGGATCGGCGGGGTCGAAGCAGTGTGCCTCGACCTCCAGACCGACCCGCCCGAGCGGACCGTCCACCAGGCATTCATCGGCGATGAGCTGCGCAACCGCGGCCGAGCTGTCCAGCTCGGCATCGAGCGACAACGCGGCGGCGGTGCCGGCGGTCCGGGTCATAGCACCATCCCTCCGGAACCCAGCTGATTCGCAACGGTGATTACGACAACCACCATCACTTCATCTTCCAGACGGCGCCGACATATTCCCGCACGGTTGGAGTGCACGGGTTAAACATGTACCCAATTTCCGTCCGGCCGCTCGGCCTGGCGGCCCCTCGAGCTGGCCCCGGAATACCGGCGTCAACCCAGATTCGCCCGCACGCCCTCCTCCACCTTCTTGCCCAAGTCGGGGTCGACGTTTCGCCAGTACTCGAACACCCGCGACAGGACCGGCTCCTTCACACCATCAGAGACATGCCCGATGATGTTATGCGCCAACCGATCCCGCTGGGCGTCGTCGAGAACGTCGCGGACCAGGGTGCCGGCCTGGCCCCAGTCGTCGTCCTCCGGCCGCAGCGTGTACGCCGAGCGGACCATCTCGCCGTCGGCGAACCAGCGCACCTCGGCAGCGCGACGCGGATCTGCGTGCGGCCCACCGAACGAATTGGGCGCATACACCGGGTCGGACGCATTCTTGATCCGCATCGCCCCATCCTTGGAATAGCTGTTGACTTCAACGTGAGGCGAATTCACCGGAATCTGCTTGTAGTTGACGCCCAACCGGGCCCGGTGCGCGTCGGCGTAGGAGAAACCCCGGCCCAGCAACATCTTGTCCGGGCTCAACCCGGTGCCCGGCACGATGTTGTTGGGCTCGAACGCCGCCTGCTCCATTTCGGCGTGATAGTCGGTGACGTTGCGGTTCAGCGTCATCTTGCCGACGTCGATCAGCGGGTAGTCGCCGTGCGGCCACACCTTGGTGAGGTCGAAGGGATTGAACCGGTAGGTCTTGGCCTCCTCGAACGGCATGATCTGCATCTTGAGCGTCCAGCTGGGGAAGTTTCCGGCCTCGATGCTGTCGTACAGATCGCGCTGGTGATAGTCGCCGTCCTCACCGGCCAGCCGGTCGGCGTCCTCCTGCGTGAGGAAGTCGATGCCCTGGTCGGTGATGAAGTGATACTTCACCCAGAAGATCTCGTCGTTGGCGTTGATCCAGCTGTAGGTGTGGCTGCTGTATCCGTTCATGTGCCGCCAGTTCTTCGGGATACCGCGATCCCCCATCAACCACGTCACCTGATGCGCCGACTCCGGCGTGAGAGTCCAGAAGTCCCACTGCATGTTGTGGTCGCGCACATTGCTTGCCTGGAGCCGCTTCTGGGACCGGATGAAGTGCTGGAACTTCAACGGGTCGCGAATGAAGAAAACCGGGGTGTTGTTGCCGACCATGTCGAAGTTGCCTTCGCTGGTGTAGAACTTCAGCGCGAAGCCACGGGGGTCGCGCCAGGTGTCTGGGCTGCCGCGCTCGCCGGCCACCGTCGAGAACCTGGCCACCATCTCGGTCTTGGCACCCGGCTGGAATACCGCGGCCCGGGTGTACTGGCTCACGTCGTTGGTCACCTCGAACTGGCCGAACGCGCCGCCGCCTTTGGCGTGGGGCTGACGCTCCGGGATGCGCTCCCGGTTGAATTGCGCCATCTGCTCGATCAGGTAGTGGTCCTGCAGCAGCAGTGGGCCGTCCGGACCGATGGACAACGACTCCTTGTCGCTGGGTGCCGGGCTGCCACCGTCGGTGGTGGTGTAACGCTCCGTCATTACGTTATCTCCTGTAACTGGGCTGTTAACGGAAAACTCAAGGGCTGCAAAGTTATTCGAGAAAGACGGCTAGCGCCCGGGCGCACTGGTGGACGGCGCGCCGGGTCCGGAGGTATTCGGGGACTGACCCGGACCTGGCGGACCATTGGGACCCCCGGGCGGGAGGCCGGGCCCCATCCCAGGCGGCGGAGGTCCGGGTTGCCAACCCGGACCACCGGGCTGGAACATGCCGTGGTGATGGCGGTGATGGTGGTGGCACTTGCCGGCGCCGACCACCATCGCCCCGGCGAAGAACAGGGTCGAGGCGATGAACGTGATGCCGGCGACGATCACCACCCACGCGGCAACCCGGAAGAGGGGCGGCGGTTTTTCGTAGTGGCGCGGCGGCGGGGGTGGCGGGGCGGTGTCGGTCGAGGCGGTGGAAGTCGGCGGCAGGGCGGTATCACTCACATCTTCGAATATTGCCTAGGTCCGCGGCACCGTAAAGGGATGCGGCAACAAAGTTGCCGTGAATTGATGAAGCCCGGCGCTCTGACGAGCGCCGGGCGTCGATTATGCCGAGATTCAGCGACCGGGAGTCGGGGCGACCGTGGTGGACGGCGAGACCGAGGGAGGTACCTGGCCGGGACCGCCGGGCCCGTTGCCGGGGGCAACTGACGGGGCCCCGCCCCCGGGGTAACCCGAGCGATGGAACATCGCCGGGTGGTGCTTGTGGTGGCGGTGATGGCCGCCGCCGTGCCCGGCGGCCAGGCCCAGCCGGAATCCGGTGAAGAAGATGACCGAGACGATGAACACGATGCCGGCGACGATGGCGACCCAAGCCGCGGCCTTGAAGACCTTCGGCGTGCGGTGTTCGACGCGTTCTGCAGGGGCGACCGCGGTGGTGGTGGTAGTGGGCGGGATGTCAGAAATTTGGCTCATGAAATGGATGATGCCGGGCCAACCAGTAGTGACCGCTATGGGCAAGCTATGTAGCAGCTATGACTGCGCAGCCAGCAGCTCCGCGATCTGAATGGTGTTCAGCGCGGCGCCCTTGCGCAGATTGTCCCCGGAGATGAACAGCGCCAGTCCGCGCCCGTCCGGGACGCCGGGGTCGTGGCGGATCCGGCCGACCAGGGACTCGTCAACACCGGCGGCGGCCAGCGGGGTGGGCACGTCGACCAGTTTGACCCCCGGCGCGCCGTCCAACAGTTCGCGCGCCCGCTCGGGGGAGAGTGGCCGGGCGAACTCGGCGTTGATGGACAGCGAGTGCCCGGTGAACACCGGGACCCGTACACAGGTGCCGCTGACCAGCAGGTCCGGAATGCCCAGGATCTTGCGGCTCTCCGAACGCAGCTTCTGGTCCTCGTCGGTCTCCCCGGAGCCGTCGTCGACCAGGGACCCCGCCAGCGGCACCACGTTGAACGCGATCGGGGCGACGTACTTGCTCGGCGGGGGAAAATCGACCGCACGTCCGTCGTGCACCAACTGCTCGGCGCCGTCGATCACCGCACGCGCCTGGGTGGCAAGTTCCTCGACCCCGGCCAGGCCACTGCCCGAAACCGCCTGGTAGGACGACGCGACGAAACGGGTCAGCTGCGCCTCGTCATGCAGCACTTTGAGGACCGGCATCGCGGCCATCGTGGTGCAGTTCGGGTTGGCGATGATGCCTTTTGGGCGATTACCGGCATCCCGTTCGAAATTCACTTCAGAAACCACCAGCGGCACATCGGGGTCCTTGCGCCAGGCCGAGGAGTTGTCGATCACCGTCACTCCGGCCGCGGCGAACCGCGGCGCCTGCACCTTCGACATGGCTCCCCCGGCGGAGAACAGCGCGATGTCCAGGCCGGTCGGGTCCGCGGTTTCGGCGTCCTCGACCTCGATCTCCTGGCCCCGGAACGGTAGCTTGCGGCCCTGGGAGCGGGCCGAGGCGAAGAACCGCACGGATTCGGCCGGGAAATCCCGTTCCTCGAGCAGGGTGCGCATCACCTGGCCTACCTGGCCGGTGGCGCCGACTACACCAATCGACAGGCCCATCTACCGGCCCGTCCCCGCGTACACCGTCGCCTCCTCCTCGCCGCCCAGGCCGAAGGCTTCGTGCAACGCCACGACGGCCTTGTCCAGTTCGGTGTCGCGGCACAGTACTGAGATCCTGATCTCAGAGGTGGAGATCAGCTCGATGTTGACGCCGACCGCGGCCAGCGCCTCACAGAACGTCGCGGTCACGCCGGGGTGGCTGCGCATACCGGCTCCGATCAGCGACACTTTGCCGATGTGGTCGTCGTAGAGCAGTTGCAGGAAGCCGATCTCGTCTTTGAGCGAGTCCAGCTTGGCCACCGCGGTCGGCCCGCTGTCGCGAGCGCAGGTGAAGGTGATGTCGGTCTTGCCGTCCTCCACCTTGGACACGTTCTGCAACACCATGTCGATGTTCACGTCGGCGTCGGCGACGGCTCGGAACACTTTGGCCGCATAGCCGGGGATGTCGGGGATCCCGACGATGGTTACCTTGGCCTCGCTGCGGTCGTGCGCGACTCCGGTCAGGATGGGGTCTTCCATGGCGATGTCCTTGATCGATCCGACGACGACGGTGCCTGGCCGGTCCGAGTAGGACGACCGAACATGCACTGGCAGGTTGTAACGGCGGGCATATTCGACGCACCGCAGCATCAGCACCTTGGCCCCGCAGGCCGCCATCTCGAGCATCTCCTCGAAGGTGACGGTGTCGAGCTTGCGGGCATTAGGGACGATCCGCGGGTCGGCGCTGAAAATGCCGTCTACATCGGTGTAGATCTCGCAGACGTCGGCGCCGAGCGCCGAAGCCAGCGCGACCGCCGTGGTGTCCGACCCGCCGCGACCCAGCGTGGTGACGTCGCGGGTGTCCTGGCTGACACCCTGGAAGCCGGCCACCAGGACGATCCGGCCCTCGTCCAGCGCGGCCTGCAACCGGCCGGGCGTGACGTTGATGATTTTGGCGTTGCCGTGCGTGCCGGTGGTGATGACACCGGCCTGCGAACCGGTGAACGAGCGGGCGTGGGCGCCCAACGACTCGATCGCCATGGCTACCAGCGCATTGGAGATGCGCTCACCCGCGGTCAGCAGCATGTCGAGTTCGCGCGGCGGGGGCACCGGGCAGACCTGTTGGGCCAGGTCGAGCAGGTCATCGGTGGTATCGCCCATCGCGGACACCACTACGACGACGTCATTGCCCTGCTTCTTGGTCTCCACGATCCGCTCGGCAACGCGACGAATCCGGTCGGCGTCAGCCACCGAGGATCCGCCGTACTTCTGCACGACGAGCGCCACTGAATTGTCCTGTCTGGGATTACTTAACCGGCTCTAAGTCCACAACAGGATACGCGGCGGCGCATCTCGATTTACATCGACGCGTAGTCGATACGGTGCAGGGGTGAGCAAGGAGCACAAGCCGGTCAGGCGCCGATTGGGCCGGGCACGGGATCGGCTGCGGGAGTGGCCCACGGTGGATTTCGGCTACCGCATCCTGGTGGGCGTCGTAGGCGTGGCGCTACTGACAGTGGGGATCATCGCCATCCCCTATCCGGGACCGGGCTGGGCGATCGTGTTCCTGGGGCTGGCCGTGCTGGCCACCGAGTTCGACGTTTTCCGGCGGCTGCTGAAGTACGTCCGTGGTCGCTACGACGCTGTCATGCAGTGGCTTGGCCGGCAGCATCCGGCGGTACGGGCCGCCGCGACATTGCTCACCGCCGCCGTGACGGTTGCGACATTGTGGCTGCTGGGCAGTTTCGGCTGGGTGGCCGGACTGGTGGGGTTGGACTGGGATTGGCTGAAGAGCCCGCTACAAAGGTGAATCCATGCGGTTTTGGTGATCGGGCCGACCGCGGTAGAGTTCAGCACGTGCAGCGGGTGCTCCTTCTCGGACGCCGCGACGGGGTCTGATCCAGACCGGCTTCCCGTCGCGGGTGTTTCGCGATGCGCCGGTCTGAGGTTCCTCATTCACACCCCCTGGAGCACCCACCGTGACTAATCCCAATTCATCCGATGCCTACGTATCGGCCCGCACCGTCATCAAACCCGCCGGCCCGCCGCGGTCCGGTCAGCCCGCCTGGAACCCGCAACGCGGCACATCGATGCCGGTCAACCGCTACCGCCCGTTCGCCGACGAGGTCGAGCCGATCCGGCTGACCGACCGCACCTGGCCCGACCGCGTCATCGAGCACGCACCGCTGTGGTGTGCCGTCGACCTGCGCGACGGAAATCAGGCGTTGATCGACCCGATGAGTCCGGCCCGCAAACGGCGCATGTTCGATCTGCTGGTCCGGATGGGCTATAAGGAGATCGAGGTCGGTTTCCCCTCAGCCAGCCAGACCGACTTCGACTTCGTCCGCGAGATCATCAACGACGGCGCCATCCCGGACGACGTCACCATTCAGGTGCTGACCCAGTGTCGTCCCGAATTGATCGAACGCACCTTCCTCGCGTGCGACGGCGCGCCGCAGGCGATCGTGCACTTCTACAACTCGACGTCGATCCTGCAGCGCCGGGTGGTGTTCCGCGCCGACCGGGACGCGGTGCAGGCCATCGCGACCGACGGCGCGCGCAAGTGCGTCGAGGAAGCGGCCAAGTACCCGGGAACCCGGTGGCGCTTCGAATATTCGCCGGAGTCCTACACCGGAACCGAGCTGGAGTACGCCCGCGACGTGTGCGACGCCGTGGGTGCTGTCATCCAGCCGACGCCGGACAACCCGATCATCTTCAACCTGCCAGCCACCGTGGAGATGGCCACACCCAACGTCTACGCCGACTCGATCGAGTGGATGAGCCGTAACTTGGCGCGTCGCGACTCCGTCATCCTGAGCCTGCACCCGCACAATGACCGCGGAACCGCCGTCGCCGCAGCCGAACTCGGCTACCAGGCCGGTGCCGACCGGATCGAGGGATGCCTGTTCGGCAACGGCGAACGCACCGGGAACGTGTGCCTGGTCACGCTGGGCCTGAATCTGTTCTCCCGCGGCGTGGACCCCCAAATCGACTTCTCCAACATCGACGAGATCCGCCGCACGGTGGAGTACTGCAATCAGCTGCCGGTCCACGAACGCCATCCCTATGGTGGCGACCTGGTCTATACCGCGTTCTCGGGTAGCCATCAGGACGCCATCAACAAGGGGCTGGACCAGATGAAGGTCGATGCCGATGCCGCGAACTCGGACGTCGAGGACATGTTGTGGCAGGTGCCGTATCTGCCGATCGACCCCAAGGACGTGGGTCGCACCTACGAGGCGGTGATCCGGGTCAACTCGCAGTCCGGCAAGGGCGGCGTGGCCTACATCATGAAGGCCGACCACGGCTTGGCCCTGCCACGCCGGCTGCAGATCGAGTTTTCCCAAGTCATTCAGAAAATGGCGGACGGGGACGGCGGTGAAGTATCGCCCAAGGAGATGTGGGAAGCGTTCTCCGAGGAGTACCTCGCCCCGGTCCTGCCGCTGGAAAGGGTCAAGCAGCGGGTGGACGCGTCCGAAGAAGACACCGGTACCACCACCATTGCGGCCACGGTCAAGATCGACGGGGTGGAGACCGAGATCAGCGGCGCCGGAAACGGCCCACTTGCCGCGTTCATCGACGCGCTGGGGACCGTCGGATTCGACGTGGCGGTGCTGGACTACTCCGAGCACGCGATGAGCGCCGGTGACGACGCGCAGGCCGCGGCGTATGTCGAGGCTTCGGTCGCCGGAAAGACGGTGTGGGGTGTCGGGATCGCCCCGTCGATCACCACGGCATCGCTACGGGCGGTAATGTCAGCGGTGAACCGGGCCTCCCGCTGAGAATTGCGTTCCACAGGGCAAACCCGGCCCTGGGGGGTCGGGGGTCGGGCCGGGTTTGCGGTTTGTTAGCTGAAGAGTGAGTCCCCGGTCGAAATCGCTTACCGGATAAGCGTTTCGAGTCTCTCTCTTACATGTGTTGAATAGCCCGGAGGCTGCGGTACGAAACGTCGAACCGCGATTTGCGGCACATTCGGCACGACGTCAGAACAGAACGAACTGCTCGTCGTCCGCGGTGGCGTCGACGAAGTGCTCCATGCTCCGGCCACCGACGACGGACTCGACGCTGTCCATGAACAGCGCGTCGGGCACCACCGGGACCCCCAACTGCCTGGCGTGATAGCCCTTGCCGTGCTCCGGTGCGGCGTCGTTACACACCACCAGCGAAGTCTCGCGGTCGACGTCATCGCTGTAGGCCAACCCGGCGTGCAGGATCCGCTCGACCAGTTCCTCGTGGGTGCGGCCGACCTCGGCCGCCAGCGCCACCCGCATGCCCTGTACCAGTGGCCGGCCCGAGATGTAGCGACCCGGGTTCAGATAAGGACAGGGCATCCGGGCAGCCAGCGCTTTGAGCGGTCGCAGCTCCTCATGGGTGACCCGCCCGTTCGGCCAGCAGCGCCGGGTCACTGGGCGCACGGGGAGCCAGATGTCGCGGGCCCGCGCCCGCTGCAGGGCAGCGGCGAGCACTTCGGTCAACACCATCGCATCGTCGAACGCGTCGTGCGGGCGTTCCTGAGTCACGCCCCAGTGCGCGGCCAACGTCTGCAGCCGCAGATTCTGCACGCCGAGTTCCAGGCGTCGGGCCAACTCGACCGTGCACATGACTGAGTCGATCGGCAGTTCGGCCCCGGCCATCTCGGCCTCCGCCGCCAGGAACGAATAGTCGAACGCGACGTTGTGGGCCACCAGGGTGCGGCCGCGCAACACCTCGATCACGTCGTCGACGATGTCGGCGAATTGCGGCTGGTCCTCGAGCATCGCGGGGGTCAGTCCGTGCACATGCGTAGGACCCGGGTCCACGCCCGGGTTGAGCAGGCTGACCACTGACTGCTCGACCTGCCCGAACTGATCGAGACCCAGTGCGGCGATACTGATGACCCGGGCCTGACCTGGGCGAAAGCCCGAAGTCTCGACGTCGATGACGGCCCATCCCCCGTCCTGCTCTCGGGCGGGCCGGCCCCAGGACATCCGGTTCATGGGTCGAGGATGGCACGCCCGGCCGACATCGCCGACAAAGCAGCGCGCCGTGTCGGCGCTGAACATGATTGACGGCGACCCGCTTCGCCCGGAAAAGCGCCGCGCTCGCGATCGGCTCGGTTTCTGACGGCGACCCGCTTCGCCCGGAAAAGCGCTGCGCTTGCGATCGCCTTAAACTTCCCCGGGTGATCACCGCTCGCGCACGACTGGCCCTTGCCGCCGGAGCAAGTGCGCGGTGGGCGTCGCGCGTCACCGGTCGCGGGGCCGGCGCGATGATCGGTGGCCTGGTCGCGATGACGCTGGACCGCTCGGTGCTGCGGCAACTCGGAGTGGGTCGGCGCACCGTCATCGTGACCGGCACCAACGGCAAGTCCACGACCACCCGGATGACCGCTGCCGCGCTGAGCACGCTCGGGGCGGTGGCCACCAACGCCGAAGGCGCCAACATGGACGCCGGCCTGGTGGCGGCGCTGGCCGCCGACCGTCGGGCCGGGTTGGCCGCCCTGGAAGTCGACGAGATGCATGTGCCGCACGTGTCGGACGCGGTCGAACCGGCCGCCATCGTGCTGCTCAACCTGTCCCGCGACCAGCTGGACCGGGTCGGCGAGATCAACGTCATCGAACGCACCCTGCGCGCCGGGCTGGCCCGCCATCCCACGGCGGTCGTCGTGGCCAACTGCGACGACGTGCTGATGACGTCGGCCGCGTACGACAGCCCGGACGTGGTCTGGGTGGCTGCGGGCGGATCGTGGGCCAACGACTCGGTGAGTTGCCCGCGCAGCGGTGAGGTCATCGTCCGGGACCGGGGTCACTGGTATTCCACCGGTGCCGACTTCAAACGGCCCAGCCCGCAGTGGTGGTTCGACGAGGAGACGCTATACGGGCCCGACGGGCTGGCGTTGCCGATGCAGTTGGGCCTGCCCGGCGCGGTGAACAGGGGCAACGCGGCGCAGGCGGTGGCGGCCGCCGTCGCGCTGGGCGCCGACCCCGCCAACGCGGTCGCGGCGGTGGCCGGGGTCGACGAGGTCGCCGGGCGGTACCGGACGGTGCGGGTGGGCGCGCACGAGGCCCGGATCCTGCTGGCCAAGAACCCGGCCGGCTGGCAGGAAGCGTTGTCGATGGTCGACAAGCACGCCGACGGTGTGGTGATCGCGGTCAACGGACAGGTGCCGGACGGGGAGGATCTGTCCTGGCTGTGGGACGTCCGGTTCGAGCACTTCGAGAACACCGCCGTTGTCGCGGCAGGCGAGCGGGGCACCGACCTCGCGGTGCGGCTGGGGTACGCGGGCGTCAAGCACACCCTGGTGCACGACACGGTGGCAGCCATCGCGTCGTGTCCACCCGGCCGGGTGGAGGTAGTCGCCAACTACACCGCCTTCCTGCAGCTCAACCGGAGGCTGGCCCGCAATGGCTGAATCCCGCGTGCGGATCGGGCTGGTGTTGCCCGACGTGATGGGCACCTACGGCGACGGCGGCAACGCCGTGGTGTTGCGGCAACGGCTACTGCTGCGCGATATCCCGGCCGAGATTGTCGAGATCACCCTGGCCGACCCGGTCCCGGATTCATTGGACCTCTACACCCTCGGCGGCGCGGAAGACTATGCGCAACGCCTGGCCACCCGCCACCTGATCCGCCACCCCGGCCTGCAGCGGGCGGCCGACCGCGGCGCCCCTGTACTGGCGATCTGCGCGGCCGTGCAGGTGCTGGGGCACTGGTATGAGACGTCGTCGGGCGAACGGGTCGACGGTGTCGGAATGCTGGATGCGACGACATCGCCGCAGCAGGTGCGGACCATCGGCGAACTGGTGGCCAAACCTCTGCTGCCCGGTCTGACCGAACGCCTCACCGGCTTTGAGAACCACCGGGGCGGAACAGATCTTGGTTCCCTGGCCAGGCCGTTGAGTGCGGTGGTCAAGGGTGCCGGCAACCGGGCGGGCGACGGATTCGACGGGGTGGTGCAGGGCAACGTCATCGCGACCTACATGCACGGCCCGTGCCTGGCCCGCAATCCCGAACTCGCCGATCTGCTGCTGAGCAAAGTAGTAGGCGAGCTGTCGCCGCTACAGCTTCCGGAGGTGGACCTGCTGCGCCGCGAGCGGCTATCGGCGCGTTAGACCATCGCGCGGCGGCCGATGAGTGCGCGCCCCAAGGTCAGCTCGTCGGCGAATTCCAGATCGCCGCCCATCGGCAAGCCTGAGGCGATCCGCGTCACTGTGAGGCCAGGGATGTCGCGCAGCATCCGCACCAGGTAGGTGGCGGTGGCCTCGCCCTCGGTGTTGGGATCGGTGGCGATGATCACCTCGGCGATGTCGACGCCGTCCACCCGCTCGCCGATCCGGGTCAGTAACTCCCGGATCCGCAGCTGTTCAGGGCCGATGCCGGACAGCGGGTCCAGCGCCCCGCCCAGCACGTGGTAGCGGCCGCGAAACTCCCGGGTGCGCTCCACGGCCTGAATGTCCTTGGGCTCCTCCACGACGCACACCAGCGAACCGTCCCGGCGCGGATCGGCACAGATCCGGCACCGTTCGTCGTCGGACACGTTGCCGCATACCGCGCAGAACTGAACTCCGTCCCGAACCTTGCCCAGCACGGCGGTCAACCGATCGATCTCCGGTGGCTCGACCGACAGCAGGTGGAAAGCGATGCGTTGCGCGCTCTTGGGTCCGATGCCCGGCAGCTTGCCGAGTTCGTCGATCAGATCCTGGACGGGCCCTTCGAACATGCGGCCGGTCTACAGGCCCGGCACACCCGGCGCACCGGGCGGCGTACCCGGCGGCGCAGGAGGCGCGGACGGTGCGGGCGGTGCGGGCGGACGCATCCCACCTGCCAGCGCACCGAGCCGCTCCTGAGCCATCCGAGTGACTTGCTTGGATGCGTCACCCATCGCCCCGACGATCAGGTCCTGCAGGGTCTCGATGTCGTTGGGGTCGACGACCTTCGGGTCGATCTTGACGCCGACGACCTCACCGCTGCCTTTGACGACGACCTCGACCAGCCCGCCACCGGCTTGACCATGCACCTCGGAATTAGCCAGCTGTTGCTGAGCCTCGAGCAGTTTCTGCTGCATCTGCTGCGCCTGAGCCAGCAGCTGCGACATATCGCCTCCGGGTTGCATGACAGTCCCCTCGCATCTTGGTCTCGAGTTGGTTTCGCCTGCGGGTGTCGGCGATTCGAAAACTTCAGCGTAGTCCGCACCGCGTTACCTTGGCGCAGTGGACGTACGGATGTGCCTTCGTGTCGGGGTGGCCCTGTTGTTGGGGATGCTGGTAGCCGCGGTGGCACCGTTCGCCGAGCCGTTGCTGCCCGCCGCCGGCGCAGCCCCGGGCAGCCTGGCCGGCATGGTCGTGTTCATCGATCCCGGCCACAATGGCGCCAATGACGCGTCGATCAGCCGTCAGGTACCCACCGGTCGCGGCGGCACGAAAGACTGCCAGGCCAGTGGCACGTCGACCAACAGCGGATATGCCGAACACACCTTTACGTGGGACACCGCCCTGCGGTTGCGGGCCGCTTTGAACGCGCTGGGCGTGCGGACCGCCATGTCCCGCGGCAATGACAACGCGTTAGGTCCCTGCGTCGACGAACGCGCCAACATGGCTAACGCACTGCACCCCAACGCCGTCGTCAGCCTGCACGCGGACGGCGGACCCGCCTCCGGGCGCGGATTCCACGTCAACTATTCGTCGCCGCCGCTCAACGCGGCCCAATCCGGACCATCGGTGCAGTTCGCCCGGGTGATGCGGGACCAACTCCAAGCGTCGGGACTGACGCCTGCCACCTACATCGGCCAAAGTGGCCTGTACGGACGTTCGGACCTGACCGGATTGAACCTGGCGCAGTATCCGTCGATCCTGGTCGAACTGGGAAACATGAAGAACCCGGCGGATTCGGCGTTGATGGAGTCAGCGGAGGGGCGCCAGAAGTACGCCGACGCGCTGGTCCGCGGCGTCGCAGGGTTTCTGGCCACCCAGGGCCAGGCCCGCTAGTCACGCCCTTCTATGGCGCCTTTCAGGTTCTGCAGCGTCTCAGCCTGAATCTTCTTCAGCCCCAGCGGCGCGAATGTCTTCTCGAAGAAACCCTTGATCCCGCCGGCGCCGGTCCAGGTGGTCGTGACGGTGACGCTGGCCCCGGGTCCGGCCGGTGCGACCGTCCAGTTGGTGACCATCGATGAGTTGGCGTCTTTCTCGATGACGGTGTGACCGGCGACGTCCACGTCGACCTGGACGTTGCGCACCCGCGACTCGGTTGCCTGCAGCCGCCACTTGGCGACGGTGCCGCGGCCCTGGCCGCCCTGCAGCACCTGGTACTCGCTGTATTGCGAGGGCAGGATCGTGGGGCGGACCTTCTCGTAATCGGCGACCGCACTGAGCACGGCGTCAGGCTCAGCGTTGATCAAGATCGTGCTGGCTGCCCTTACCTGTCCCATCGGGTGCAACTCCTTCGTGTCGATTGTGTAGGACCACGATATAGGTGGCGGTGATCGCTACCCGTCGATGCGGCGGGCACCCAGCTCGTTCTGCAACAGCTCCAGGGCAACCTCCTCGGGGTCGCGCCGTGGTTCTGCGGGGTCAGCGCGGCCGGCTTCGGCGAGCATGCTCTCCTCGTCGTCGCGCGCTGAGGTGTCGGGCGCCGGGTCCGGCTCGGCCACTGTCGGCGCAGCGACGCTGATATCGGCCCCAGCCGGTGGGCCGGCTTCGCAGCGCACCCGCCAGTTGACTCCGAGCGCGTCTTTGAGTGCCTCGACGATCACGTCGGCGTTGCGCTGTTCCGACAGCCGTCTGGCCAGCGGCGCCGCTTCGTGCGTCAGCACCAGCGTGTCGCCCTCCAAGGCAAGGACGGTGGCGCCCGCCAGCATCACCGCGGTGGTGCGACTGCGCTCACGGACTTTGTCGCGCACGGTGGGCCACATGCTGCGGACCGCGGTCGCGTTGAGTTCACCGGGCGCCGCGGCCGGCTCGGGTTTGCGCTCGGGCGCGGGTTTGCGCTCGGGCGCGGGTTCGGGTCGAGCCACCGGCCGGGGGGCGGGTTCCGGCCGAACCGGGGGGTCAGGTGCTGCGGCCGGGCGCGCCACCTGCGGCGCAGCAGACCGGCGCACCGGCGTCACCGCGGGGCGGGCAACCGCAGGCGGGGTGGACGTCGCGGCCTCCGCTGCCGGTACCGAGATGGCCAGCCGGGTCTCGATGCGTTCGACCCGCTGCAGCAGCGCCGACTCGGCGTCCGAGGCCGACGGCAGCAGCAGCCGCGCGCACACCACCTCCAACAGCAACCGCGGCGCCGTCGCGCCGCGCATCTCCCCCAGCCCGGCCTGCACCACCTCGGCGTAGCGGGTGAGGGTCGCCGGCCCGATGCGTGCGGCCTGTTCGCGCATGCGTTCCAGCACGTCCTCGGGTGCGTCCACCACGCCGCGGGACACAGCGTCCGGCACCGCCTGCAGCAGGATGAGGTCGCGGAACCGCTCCAGCAGATCGGTGGCGAAGCGCCGGGGGTCGTGCCCGGCATCGATCACCGATTCGACCGCACCGAACAGTGCCGCGGCGTCGCCGGCGCCCAGCGCGTCGACGGCGTCATCGATCAGGGCGACGTCGGTGGCCCCCAGCAACCCCAACGCCCGCTGGTAGGTCACCCGGCCCCCGTCGGAACCGGCTACCAGCTGATCCAGCACCGAAAGGGTGTCCCGTGGCGAACCGCCGCCGGCCCGGATGACCAGCGGATACACCGCGTCGTCGACGACGACACGCTCCTGTTCGCAGATCCGGGCGATCAGGGCGCGCATGGTGCGCGGCGGCAGCAACCGGAACGGATAGTGGTGGGTGCGCGACCGAATCGTCGGAAGCACCTTCTCCGGTTCGGTGGTGGCGAAGATGAAGATGAGGTGCTCGGGTGGTTCTTCGACGATTTTCAGCAGCGCGTTGAAGCCCGCGGTGGTCACCATGTGGGCTTCGTCGACGATGAACACCCGGTAGCGCGACTGAGCAGGCGCGTAGAAGGCGCGGTCGCGCAGCTCGCGGGTGTCGTCGACGCCGCCGTGGCTGGCCGCGTCCAGCTCGACCACGTCGATGCTCCCCGGGGCGTTGGGTGCCAGCGCCTGGCAGGAATCGCAGACACCGCAGGGCGTGGCGGTGGGACCCTGCGCACAGTTCAGCGAGCGGGCCAGGATCCGCGCCGACGACGTCTTCCCGCAACCGCGCGGCCCGGAAAACAGGTACGCGTGGTTGATCCGGCCCGCTTCCAGGGCCACCGACAGCGGTTCAGTGACGTGTTCCTGCCCCACCACTTCGGCGAAGGTTGCCGGTCGATACTTGCGGTAGAGGGCCACGGTGAGCAGGCTACTTTGGCCCGGTGACGATGCGCGCCGCGGAGTCGCGCGTGATCGCGCGGCGGAGTGGCGCGAGGAGGAGGCGGGCAATCCGCCACGCCCGGTGACGATGCGCGCCGCGGAGTCGCGCGTGATCGCGCGGCGGAGTGGCGCGAGGAGGAGGCGGGCAATCAACCACGCCCGGTGACGATGCGCGCCGCGGAGTCGCGCGTGATCGCGCGGCGGAGTGGCGCGGACCACTCGTGGCCTGAGCGGGGTTGAAAATTGGTCGCCCCGTCAATCCCTGTAGTAATTGATTCGGGCAATCATGATTCGACGAAAGCCGGTGGCACTCACCAGTCACTGCTGCACCTCACAGGAGCGTTGCGCAGCGAGGAGTCTATTGATGACATGTGGGACGTGCACGTCACGCACACAACGGGGTTGATCGTGTGATCAACAACGATCTGGTGCCGGTCGGCACCCCCATCGACTTGGAGAACTGCGCCCGGGAGCCGATCCACATTCCCGGCAGCATCCAGCCGCGCGGGGTGCTGGCGGTGGTGCATGAACCCGACTTCGTGGTGCGCCAGGTCAGCGCCAACGTCGCGGATTTGCTCGGCCGCCCTACCGAGGCCGTGCTGGACCGGCCGCTGTCGAATCTGATCGGCACCGCCCAAGCCGCCCGGGTCGAGCAGACGGCGTCGACTTTCGGCGATCTCCGGCAACGCAACCCGCTCGAGTGCGATATCGACGTCGGCGGCGAAACGCGGGCGTTCGACGTCATCCTGCGCCGCGAGCCGGGCGGGATCCTGCTGGTCGAACTCGAAATCGCGTACGGCGAACGCCCGTTTTCGTTTCCGAACACGTACCAGGCGGTACGCAACTCCGTCGAGGAGCTGAACCGGGCCACCACGCTCACCGAACTGTATGACACCACCGCGGAATCGGTCCGCGCGCTCACCGGCTTCGACCGCGTGATGGTGTACCGGTATGACGAGGACTACAACGGCGAGGTGGTCGCCGAATCCAGGCGCGACGACCTCAACTCCTTTCTCGGCCTGCACTACCCCTCGACCGATATCCCGGCCCAGGCGCGGGCGTTGTATGAGAAGAACTGGATTCGGCTCATCTCCGACGTCAACTACACGCCGGCCCCTCTGGTCCCCGCGGTCGACCCGGCCAGCGGCCAACCGCTGGACCTCACCTATGCCACGTTGCGCAGCGTCTCCCCTATCCACATCGAGTACCTCCAGAACATGGGTGTGCACGCGTCCATGTCGATCTCGTTGCTACGACACGGCCGGCTGTGGGGCCTGATCGCCTGCCACCACTACGCCGGGCCACACCTGCCGCCGTACGGCACCCGGGTGGCGGCGGAGTTCCTCGGTTCGACCCTGTCGCTGCGACTGGTCGACCGGTTCGAAGACGACCAGTTGCACCAGCGGTTAGCTGCTAATGCGGTGCTGACGAAATTGATTGCGGCCACGCTGGACGACAGCGAGTCCCTGGCGGCGGCGCTGCTCGGCGCGCCGAACCTGCTCGACCTGGTGCCCGCTGACGGAGTCGTCGTCAACATCCAGGGTGAATACCGGGTCATCGGGGCGGTGCCGCCGCCGGAGGTCGCATCCATGGTCGCGGCGTGGGCCCGCGGCGCGGGCGAGGAGGTCGCCAGTACCGAGTGCCTGACCCAGGAGTTGTCGGCGCTGGATCTCGATCCGAAGCTCGTCGCCGGGGCGCTCGCTCTCAACCTGCCCGACGGGCAGTACGCGATCTGGTTTCGCCGCGAGGTCCAGCGGTCAGTCGACTGGGGCGGCGACCCGCACAACAAGGCCATCGCGATCCGCGAGGGCAGCGACGGCATCCGGCTCAGCCCGCGAAAGTCTTTCGAGCGGTGGCGCGAGATCGTGCGGGAACGCAGCGAGGCGTGGACGCCCAGCGAAGCGGATTCTGCCGAATCGCTGCGCCGCCACCTGGTCGAATCGCTGTACCGCCGCACGCGCGGCGCGTTGCGCATGGCCGAGACCCTGCAGCGCAGTCTGCTGCCGGAATCGATCCCCAAGCTGGACAGCTGGCAGCTGTCGGCGCACTACGAGCCGGCGGCGGGCGACAACGTCGGCGGCGACTGGTACGACGCGTTCGAGCTGCGCGACGGCCGGCTGATCCTGCTGCTCGGCGACGTCGCGGGTCACGGTGTCGCGGCGGCCGGCACCATGGCGCAACTGCGCAACGCGCTGCGCGCGCAGCTGTTCGGCGGCGCCACGCCGGCCGAAGCCCTGAATCAACTGAACGACTTCTCGGTGCACATGTTGCCCGGCGCGTTCGCGACCGTCATCGTGGCGCGGATTGACCTCGATTCGGGGCTCGTGGAGGCGGCGTGCGCCGGCCACCTGATGCCGTACCTGACGAATCCGGGGGTGCTGGCGGCCTCGGTCCAGCTTTCGCCGCCGATCGGCATCCGCGGGGTGACCTACGCCCCGAGCACGTTCACCATCGGGCCCGGCCAGGGGCTGGTGATGTACTCCGACGGCTTGGTGGAACGCCGGGGCGAACCGATCGATGCCGGTCTGGACCGCCTGGCCGAAACTCTCACCCGGGTCGGCAACGCCTCCGCGTCGCGGATCTGGTCGGCGATGGCGTCGGTGATGGGTGCCACTGACGACGACGTCGCCGTCGTCAGCCTGCGGCGGCCCTGACCGCCAGCAGCGATTCGGTGGCGGCCAGCAGCGCGCAGGTAGCGAGCCCGTCCACCGCGTTGCGTAAATCTGTCAGTGACGGGAACGACGGCGCGATCCGGATGTTGGTGTCGTCGGGATCCTTGCGGTACGGGAAGGATGCGCCGGCCTCGGTCACGGCGATGCCGGCGTCCTTGGCCAGGGCGACGGTGCGGCGCGCGGTGCCGGGCAGGACGTCGAGGCTGATGAAGTAGCCGCCCTTGGGGTCGGTCCAGGAGGCGATCTTCGAGCCGCCGAGCCGCTGCTCCAGGATCTCGGCCGCCAGCGCGAACTTCGGCGCCAGAATCTGCTGGTGGCGCAGCATGTGCAGGCGCACCCCGTCCGCATCCCCGAAGAAGCGCAGGTGCCGGAGCTGATTCACCTTGTCCGGGCCGATCGATTTCTTGGCGGCGTACTGCAGATACCACGCGATGTTGCCCAGCGACCCGCCGAAGAAGCTCACCCCGGCGCCGGCGAAGGTGATCTTGGACGTGGAGGCGAAGATGTAGGGCCGGTTGGGGTTGCCGGCCTTGGTGGCCAGGCCGAGGACATCGACCTGACGGGTGAAGTCGTGGGTCAGCGTGTGCACTGCGTAGGCGTTGTCCCAGAACAGGCGGAAGTCGGGGGCCGCGGTCTGCATCTGCACCAGCCGGCGCACGGTTTCCCACGAGTAGGTGATCCCGGTGGGGTTGCCGAACACCGGCACCGTCCACATGCCTTTGATGGCCGGGTCGACCGCCACCAGCTCCTCGATCAGGTCGACATCCGGACCGTCTTCGAGCATCGGAACCGGGATCATCTCGATGCCCAGGGTCTCGGTGATGGCGAAGTGACGGTCGTATCCGGGCACCGGGCACAGGAATTTGACGCCGCCCGGCTCTTGTATCCAGGGCCGCGGCGAATCCACGCCACCGTGCAGCATGGAGTAGACGACGACATCGTGCATGAATTCCAGGCTGGCGTTGTTGCCGGCGATCAGGTTCTGCACCGGAAGGCCCAACAACTCGGCGAAGATTCCGCGCAGACCCGGCAGTCCGTGCAAACCGCCGTAGTTGCGGGTGTCGGTGCCCTCCGGGTCTTTGAATTCGTCTCCGGGCAGGTTCAGTAGCCGGTTGGACAGGTCGAGCTGCTCGGGTGACGGTTTCCCTCGGGTCAGGTCGAGCGACAACTTCTTGGCCTGTAGCCCCGCGTACTCCTGCTGGTGGCGCGCGTGCACCGCCGACAGATCTTCAGGGCTGAGGGAATCGAGCGAAGCCATGCGGCCCTTTCACCGTCGTGACATGAAGGGGACCCCGCGCACCCGACAGAGCCCATTGACCCTTGCTGCCTTCCGGCCCTGGGGGAGTTCACAGGATAGACGCCGCGCGGGGTCCATCGGCGAGTGTAGTACCTGGCCGCCGACCTGTTCTTGGCGACTCGTCAGCGGCGGAGGCAGGTGCCGGAGGCACTCTGCGCGGTCCAACGGCTACCATGACCACGGAGGATTCGCCTAGTGGCCTATGGCGCTCGCCTGGAACGCGGGTTGGGTTAACAGCCCTCGCGGGTTCAAATCCCGCATCCTCCGCTGTATGGTCTGCCGGGTGACCAGGGCGGATGTCTATCCTGGTCGCCTGTCGGCAGCAGAGTGATCTGCCTGAGGAGGGGTATGGGGCGCAAAGTCGCCGTGCTTTGGCACGCGTCGTTTTCGATCGGCGCCGGCGTCCTCTTCTTCTATTTCGTATTGCCCCGGTGGCCCGAACTGGTGGGTGACACCTCGCACGGCCTGGGCAACGCCCTTCGCATCCTGACCGGCGTGCTGATCGGTCTGGCCGCGTTGCCGGTGGTGTTCGACCTGTCGCGGACCCGCAAGCCCGAACTCGGCGTGCCGCAGCTGGCGTTATCGATCCGGACGTGGGCAATCGTGGCCCACGTGCTGGCGGGGGTGCTGATCATCGGTACCGCGATCAGCGAGTACTGGCTCAGCCTGGACAAGGCCGGTCAGTGGTTGTTCGCGATCTACGGTGCCGCCGCCGCCATCGCGGTGCTGGGGATTTTCATGTTCTACCTGTCGTTCGCTGCCGAACTCCCGCCGCCGCCGCCGAAACCGATCAAGCCGAAGAAGGACAAGAAACGCCGCGTCCGGGGCAAGCAGCGGGGCAAGGTCGCCGCCGCCGACGTCGAAGACGCTGAGGAAGATGAGCTCGACGACGAGGCTGACGGAACTGAGGACGCCGCCGAGGGCGCCGATTCCGACATCGCGGACGCAGAAGAGGTCGAAGCGGCAGAAGAGGTCGAGGCCGACACTGTCGTAGCGCCGAGCGCCGAGGCCGAACCTGTCGAAGCGGAGACCGTCGAGGCACCCGCGGGTGTCAGCCTGGACAAAGACTCCGACGATGAGCCGGCACCAGCGGCCAAGGCTGACGGGGAAGACGCACCGGCGGAAGAAACCGTCGAAGCCGCCGTGCAGCCGCGGTTGCGCAACCGCCGTCCGACCGGCAAGACCTCGCATCGTCGGCGACGCACCCGGGGTGGGGTCACGGTCGAGGAATAGGGCCTCAGCGGTTCTTCAACCGTTCGACGTAGGCGGCCACGCCCTGCTGAGTCTGGTCCGATGCCCACACCCGGCGAACCTCGCGGTCGATGTCGGTGCCGGCGTCGATGCGCGCCAGCGTGGGCGCCCGCAACTGTGCTTTGGTGTGGCTGTACGCCGCCGCCGGGATCTCACCCAGGTCGGACGCCTCGGCAACAGCCGCGTCGAGCAGATTGTCGGCGACGATGCGATGGGCCAGCCCGCGGGCCACGGCCTCGTCGCCGCGGTAACTCCGCCCACTCAGCAGGACCTCTTCGGCGCGGTCACCACACGCGTAGCGCATCACTTCGAGCGCGGCGACCGGGAACGGCACCCCCACCCGGACCTCGGCGGCGCCGATCTGGGCGCCCGGAGCAGCCAGCCGCCAATCACAGGCGCAGGCCAGCACGCATCCGCCGGCTATCGCGGCGCCGTTGATCGCGGCCACCGTCGGTCCCGGATACCGGAACACCGCGTCGAACGCACTCGACAACGCCGGAACCAATTGGTCGGTGTATGCGGCCCCGCCCGCCACGAGGCGGTTGAGGTCTACCCCGGCAGAAAACACCCGACCGGCGCCGGAGAGGACCAACGGTGGCCCGCCCGATCGTTCCTGTTCCCGCACAGCCTCCGTCAGCTCACCGAGGAACTCGACGTCGAGGGTGTTCACCCGTCCCGCCGACAACGTCAGTACCCGCACCCCACCCACAGCTTCGATTTCGATCACGCTCACTACTACACCAGAACTACTGCGACTGCGGTGATTCCCCAGGGCGGTAGCTGCGTTGCCGTCGGTCTCATTTGTTGGGATCGGTAGCGATCGCTGCGGGCTGTACTTCAGCAATGACGACGCCATCGGGGCGGCGCATGACGGAAGGAAGTCCGATGAAACGTGTTATCGCTGCTGCGATTGGCGCCCTTGGCTGCGCTTCGGTGTTGGTGGGCTGCTCCAGCGGCGGCCAGACGGCCACCCCGGCGCCGAACGCGCCGGCGAGTGTGTCCACCGGCGGCGGAAAGACCGAGGTCAAAGTGGCCGGCGCCGACCTTGCCGGCCTGGACCCCGCCTCGGTGACCTGTGTGAAGCAGGCCGGGAAGATCAACATCGGCAGTGGATCCACCGGTGGCCCCCAGCAGGCGCTGGCCGTGGTGATGACCGACGCGAACCCGCCGACCGTGGACTCGTTGGCGCTGGTGGTCGAAGGCAACGCACTGTCGGTGGCCGACAGCATGGGCTCCAAGGTCGGTTCGGCCAAGGTTTCGGTGGACGGCAAGACCTACACCATCACCGGACAGGCGCAGGGTGCCGACCTGAAGAACCCGATGGCCGGCATGATCACCAAGGACTTCAGCATCAAGGTGACCTGCGGCTGATGCGCCGCGGTTCGGCCCGGCGGGCGTGCGACGCACGTCCGCCGTTCCGGGTGGTCAGACGGACTTATGATGCAGCCGTGTCGATCGGTGACGACCTGCAGCGCGCTCGTCATCTGGGGTGCGCCGCCGAGGACGAGGCGGCCCGCGATCTGTTGCTGTCGCTGATGCCGCGGACCGAGCAGGAAGTTCGAGACGACCTGCTACTGGAGGTGTTCGCTCAGCTCGGCGAGATCTACCTGGTCCGCGGCGCGAATGACGGAGTGCGGGAATGTATTCGACGGATTCTGGACCCGTTGGCAATCTACCGTGCAATCCTGGCCGGGACCATGCCGGAGGCCGCGGCGCAGGTGCACATCTCGCACACCGCGATCGCACACATGGTGTGCCGTTACACCCGGCGGGCCCAGTTCCTGCAGACGGGATTGGCTGCGGCACAAGGTGATCACGAGGGGGTCGAAGCAGCGCTGGCTGCCCTGGCCGATTCCGACGACGCCTTTCCCGATCTCGTCGCCGAGCACCGGCAGTTACTCTGCTACGCCCAGCTGCTGTCCGCGACGGCTCTGTGCGACGACGATCTGCACGTCCGGTCGGTACCGCTATGGGAACGGGTGCTCACCTGGCTGGATGGTGCGACGGACGGCGGTGCATACGCCGATCACCTCTGGGTACTGGCAGCCACCGGGTACGGCAGGTTCTGCGTCGAGACCGGACGCCTTGTCGAGGCCGAGCCCTGGTTGTGCCGCGCAGACGCCCGGGCACGGGCACGCGGCTGGGAGCTCGACTGCGCCAGAGCACAATTGGAGCGGGCAGCGGCCAGCTGGTCGGTCGGTGACCATCACACGACCGAGCAATTGGTCTCGGCGGCCTATCCGGTGATCGCCCGCTACGCGCGGGCCCATGAGGTGTCGCGCTGCTGGCTGTACCTGGGCCTGACCCGGCTGTCCGGCGGTGCACTGGAGGCTGCCGACGAATGTTGGGAGCATGCCGAACGGCACTGGCGCGAATTGGGCAAGCCGCTGCATTTACACCGTATTCTGCTGCAGCGCAGCTGGATTGCGATATTCTGGGGACGGTTCGCCCAGGCAGTGGAGCTGATAGCCCAAGCCCGGGAGCTGCTCGACTCCTCGCCACGCAGCAGCTGGCTGCAGTACGCATTGCTCGACAATCAGTTGGGCACCGTGTGGCGTGCAGATGCATTGGCGGATATGGGTTTTGATGCCTATGGAGATCCCGACGAGCCGTTGCGGCACGTCGAGTACCGCCACCTCACCTCACTCGGCGTCCTGCACGGCGAGGGCGGCACCCGGCAGCATCGACGAGCGATGACCAAGCTCGAACAGGCGGCCGACCTCAAAGTGCCCGCGGCACTGGCCGTCGACTCGGTGCGTTATTCGATCGTCGATGCCGATGCGAGATCCCGCTGGGCGAACCATGTCGCGGCACCCGTGCTGGCCGGTGCCTTCGCGGTCGCCTGGGAGTCGGAGAACACCGCGTTGCTCAGCGAGCTCGTCGAATATCACAGTGCGCGTGGTACTTTCCACAGCGACCTGCCAACCCGGCAACCCGGCGAGTGGGAGTCGACGGCCGTGCCACCGGCGGTCACCGGGAGAGCGGACGAGATGGCGACGGCAGCCGCGGGGCCGGTCAGGTCGGGCGGCAGGTCCCTGATCCGGATCGGGCCGTTGCCTCCGTTGCAGATGCAGCCGGACTCGGCGCCGATCCTGGATCGGTATCGCGCGCTGGCGCTGCAGCGGTACGGCCGGCAGGTCACCGCCGCCGAGCCACCGTGGTCGACCTGGCATGACTGACTCGGTGACGCTCATCCTGCGCTACGCCGATCTGGGCGTCGCCACCTATGCGAGCCTGCGGGTGGTCGGCGATCCGTCCAGCACCGTCACCTGGGTGATCGAGGAGCCAATCCTGTTGGCCGCCTTACAGGAACTGGCCGACACATTACCCGAACCGGTCGGTGCCGAGAACCGGCATGACGCGATCGAACGGGCCCTGACCCGAGGTCCGTTCGCGTCGCCTGCGGCCGAACTGACCACCTCTTACATCCTCGGTGCGCTGTTGATCGGAACGGCCGGGTGGCAACTGCTGACGCAGTGCGTGGCCTCGCCGCGGCCCAGGTTGTTCGTCTCACCCAGCACCCGGCTGGCGCGGGTGCCCTGGGGTCAGCTCGCGCTGCCCAAGTCGGGGCCCAGCACCGCAGAACTGGTTCAGGCCCGCCACGGCGCATTCACCGCCAGCGGTCCGACGGCCGCCCACATAGCTTGGCAGCTGGCCGATATCGAGCAGCACACTGATGGCTATCGGCTGATGGAGTTGGTCGACATCCTGTTGGCGGTGCCGCAGCACATTACGCACGCACCTCGCGTCCCCGCGCAATGGCGCGCCCGGCGCGACGGGCCGGCGGTACTGGTCCTGGATCCCCGGGTTCCGGGCCAGCGACCCGACTCGGCCCTCGGATCGGTGCTCGGCAGACCGTCCGAAAAGACTGCGCTGGCCAGGCATTTCGCTGCCCTCAAGCAACACCGCGCGGTGTTGCCCCGCGTCGACACGGCTGTCGAATTGTTCCGCCGTCCAGACGCCGACCGCGACTGGTTGGCGGGACTGCTCGCGCAACAACCAAGCCGGCTCCTCTACGTCGGTCACGCGAGCTCGGCCGACGGCGCAGCTGGGCACGCAGACCGAGCTTCGCTGCACCTGGCATGTACCGCCGCGACCCCCGGAGACGCCGCGGCGATCGGCGACCATCGGCCGTTGACCGCCTCGGATCTGATGGCCCTGCGATTGCCGGTACCACCGCGGGTGGCGCTGCTGGCCTGCGCATCCGGCGGTGACTATCAGTTCGACGAAGCGACCGGTCTGGTGGCGGCGATGATCCTGTGCGGGGCACAGTTGGTGACTGCCACGCTCTGGTCGCTGCCCACCACCGCGGCATACCGACAATTCGGCACGGTCGCCGCCGACCCGACCGATCAGTTCCCGGACCCGATGTCCGACCTGGTCGCTGCCGTCGACGACGCACACGAGGAGGACGCCGCGGGCTGCGCCGTGAACCGCTGGCAGCGCGCCCAGCTGCGGCGCTGGCGAGACGGCGATGTCACCGCCAGTCCGCTGTACTGGGGCGCGCTGGTCACTTTCGCCGTCGACCGGGCACGGTGACCTCAGGTGGGGGCCAATTGCGCTGTCCGCCCTGCGGATACGACCAGCGCCGCGGACCCGACCGGCTACCGAACCCAACTTCGCAGATACCGATATCGTGCCCGGTGCCCCTATTCTGTCGTCATGAGCGCCGATCCGCAGGAGGTAGCGGCTGCCTTCTACAGCGGAAACGATCCCGGCTATCCCCGCCGTGCGGTCATCGATCGGGGCTGGCGCGCAATCGGTTCCGGTGTCGAGGTGCTCAGCAGCGATGATGGCGGGCCGTTGAGCAGGACCGTGAAACGCATCATCGATCCACTAGTGCTTCGGCTGCGGTCCAATCCGCAGTATTCGGCGCCGGTGGTCGCAGCCGGCACCGCGGCGGCCATGCATGACCTGATCGTCGGGAATTCCGTCCAGTTACGCTGCGCCGCAGCCTGGTTCGAGGTGCTCAAGATCGAGCGGCGTCGATTGCGGATCCGCAGCGGCAACGCCCAGGAGCTGTATTTCCCGGTGTGCTTCGAGCTCGCGGTGACCAGAGGCGCACCCGCGCCGCAAGACCGCGAGACCGCTGGTGCGGTGCTGCAGGAGATCCACCGCGGCCGGGACCGCACTGCGGTCGAGGTGCTCAACGATTACATCGCCGATCCGCAGGTCGTCGCTACCTTGGCAGCCCAGCTCCAACGGAGCTGGTGTGATGTGCGGGCGCAGGACGCGGTGCTCGAACCGTTTCTGGCCGAGTTGGCCACCGTGCTCGGGCCGGCCGACAGTCACAACGCGACCACTGCGCGCCAGCGGGTGTGGTCGGCGGTAATAGCCGACACCACGCCATACAACCTGGGTGCCCTGGCCCGCGTCCACGAGGCCGAGCTGCCGTGGTCCATCGTCGAGCTGGGCTTGAGTTCTGTTGCGCCACAACGCCCGCCGGAAATTGCCGGTGGCGCCGACAGCGACCGCCCGCTGGATCGCACGGTGGTGGATCGGGTGCGGTCGACACTGCGGCGCACCCTGGACCGGGACGCCTTGCCCGACATCCCGCTGCTGTGCGCCGAGGAGGTGGACCGGGCGAGCGCGCCCTGGGGTCTGCTGGCTGAGGACAAGCAGGCCACCATGGTGGCCGGCATCGAGGTAGCGGTCGGACTGGCGCCACTGGACCGCACGGTCACCGCCCGCTACGCGCTGGCCGCGCAGATCCAGTCCCGGTTGCGCAAGGAGGCCTACGTCCTGCACGCCCGACGGTATGTGGCCGGGAACGGCCCGATCCACCCGCGCCAGCAACAGATCATCGACGATCTCGCCGCGTTCGCGCAGCCGTATCTGAGCCGTTTGTGGGCACGCCTGCATGGACGCGACGTGTGGCAGGAACCGTGTGCAGACGTCGAGGACGTCCGCGCGTTGCTGGACGGCGTCGCCAGGTCGGTGAGCCTGGATCACCGGCAGCGGATCAAGTCGATGCTGGAATTGCAGGTGGCGGGGTGAGGGTTGTCGACGATCCGCTCGGGCAGCCGGCTCCGCTGGTCGCGGTGCTGGAGGTCAGCGGTGCCGTGTTGTCCTGGCTGGTGGACGAGCCGGCCGCGGACTCGCCCACCGTGACCTTCACCGACGTGGCCCGCGCCGACTGGTTGTGGCGCGTCGTCGGGTCAGCTGGTCACCTCGCGCTGATCGCCGGCACCGGGCCGGTCGAACTCGACGTGGCAGCCGGTTCGATGGAACCACTGCGCCGGCTGGCGATCGGTCATTGGCTGCGGCGCTGGTGGCCGGCCAGTCGGCGTGACGGCATTCCCGGTCTTGATCAGCCCCTGCTCGACGCCGAGGTGGCGCTGCTGACGGTCGGCCTGCAGGACTTTTTCACCGACGACACCCTGGATTCGGACGTCGCCGCCTTGCTGAGTCCGCACGGCGCGGCGCTGACCGCCCACCTGGGCACCGGCGATCCGCGGGTTCGCGAGTTGGTGCGGGCGGGGTCCGAGCTTGCCGACGAGGTCGGCGTCGACGGTGACGGATGGCCGGAACTGGCTGTCGCACTGCAGGATTCGAAGATCACCGGGACTGTTCCGGCCGGACGACGCGACGACTACGCGCTGGCTGCCGGCGCTGACGCGGGTCCGCGGTCCGCCGCCGCGATCGGCCGCGGAGTCGCGTCGATCAACTGGGCCGCGGTGCCGCCGGGCGTGTTCGACGCGGCTGAGGACACCGTCGAGTGGAGTGTGCAGGCAGCGGGTCCGGCGGTTGTCGCCGTCGTCCGAACGGCCGTCCTGGGCCCCGGCCCGGCCACCGACATCGCCGTGCGGGTGAGGTCGGGGAAGGTCAGCGGCGCCGGCGCCCTGGATCCCGGTGGCCGGGCCACTGTTCCCCTGTTCGATGCGCAACAACAGGCGCTGACAGAGTCGGCCGCCTGGAACCAGGACTGGCCCGCGACGTCCGTGGTCGTCGGCGTGCCGGTCAGCGAACCCCGCGACGTACGCGACCGGATCCGCCGCTGGGTGCGGCTGCGACTGGACCAACCACCGCCGGACGCGTTCCTCGCCGAGATCCTGGCGGCTGAAGCCTCTTACTGAGCGCGTCTAACCTGCCTATGCTGAGCGAGTGCCCAACAAATATCGCGTCGTGCAGTGGACCACCGGAAACGTCGGTACCAGCTCGCTACAGTCGATCGCCACCAACCCCCAGTTCGAACTCGTCGGTTGCTATGCCTGGTCGGCGGAGAAGGTCGGCCGTGATGCCGGTGAGTTGGTCGGCATCGACCCGCTCGGCGTGCCGGCCACCAACGACGTCGACGAGCTGCTCGCCCTCAAACCGGACTGCGTGGTCTACAACCCGATGTGGATCGACGTCGACGAGTTGGTTCGCATCTTGTCGGCGGGGGTCAACGTGGTGACGACGGCGTCGTTCATCACCGGACACAACCTGGGCGCCGGGCGGGACCGGATCGTGGAGGCGTGCGAGAAAGGTGGCGCGACGATGTTCGGGTCCGGGGTGAGCCCCGGCTTCGCCGAGCTGTTGGCCATCGTGTCGGCGATGGTGTGCAATCGCGTCGACAAGGTCACCGTCAACGAGGCGGCGGACACCACGTTCTACGACTCCCCGGACACCGAGAGGCCGGTCGGGTTCGGTCAGCCGATCGACAACCCGGAACTGCCGCAAATGGCGGAGAAGGGGACGGCGATCTTCGGCGAGGCGGTCCGGTTGGTCGCCGATGCGCTGGGCGTCGAGCTGGACGAGGTGCGGTGCGTGGCCGAATTCGCCCAGACCACCGAAGATCTCGTGATGGAATCCTGGACCATCCCCGCGGGATGCGTCGCGGGGACTTACATCAGCTGGCGGGGCATCGTCGGCGGCAACACCGTCGTCGACCTCAACGTGCGGTGGCGCAAAGGCCAGACCCTGGAACCGGACTGGCAGATCGACCAGGACGGCTGGGTCATCCAGGTCGACGGCCAGCCGACGGTGACCACCCGAGTCGGCTTCCTGCCGCCGCCGTACTTCCAGGCCACCACGCTGGCCGAGTTCATGGCGATCGGACACATCATGACCGCCATGCCCGCAATCAACGCGATACCGGCGGTGGTGGCCGCCGCGCCCGGCATTGCCACCTACGCCGATCTGCCGTTGACCCTGCCGCGCGGAACGGTGCCGCGCGGCGCCTGAATAATGGCATCGGCCAGCGGGTATGCCTCCCCGCATGGCGAACAACAGATTGAGCAACGCTGCCCAGTACTGGGGCGGCAGGGCTAAAGAAACCGTCGGCAGGCTCACCGGCAACCGGCGCACCGAGTTCGAGGGCATCTTCGACCAGACCAGGGCAAACGTCAAAGACACCGGGTTGCGCGCGCGGGACGCGTTCCGGCGCCAGCAGCGACGGGGGCTGGGCCGCGGGTTTCGAGGTGGGTTTCGGGGCCACCCGCAATCGGGTACCCGCTGACGGTCAACGAAATAACCGACAGGAGCGCTGACGCAGATGAGCACCGAAGACAAAGCAAAGAACAAGATCGAAGACCTGGGCGGCAAGGCCAAGGAAGCTGTCGGTCGTGTCTCGGGCGACCGGGATACCGAAAACGAGGGCCGCGTGGACCAGGCGAAGTCGAGCCTGAAGGACGCCGGCGAGAAGATCAAGGACGCCTTCAAGAAATAAGTCCTCTCCCAAGCTGTCCCGCGCGAAAATCCGCGCGGGACAGCTTGTTTTCTGGCCTGGTTGAGGTGCCGGATTCTGGCTATCCCTGGCTGATCGTCATGGAAAGGTTTCGCATATGTTCGGCACCACTGTGCTACGCCGGGTCGCGGTCGCGATCGGAATCACCGCGCTGGTCGGCGCGTTTGCCCTGCTGTCCGAGCCGGCGCCGGCCGCTTCCGCCGCGCCGTGCCCGGACGTCGAGGTGGTATTCGCCCGCGGCAGTGGTGAGCCCCCTGGCCTCGGCGGAGTGGGCCAATCCTTCGCAGATGCGCTGCAGACCGCGATCGGTGCCAGGTCGCTCGGCATCTACGCGGTCAATTACGCCGCCAGCACCGACTTCAGCAGCAGCGACTTCGCCACGACCGTCATCGACGGTATCCGCGACGCGGGCGGGCACATCCAGTCGATGGCGTCCAGTTGCCCCAACACCAGGGAGGTGCTCGGCGGTTACTC
Source organism: Mycobacterium sp. NGS24 (assembly GCF_059813065.1). Lineage (NCBI taxonomy): Bacteria > Bacillati > Actinomycetota > Actinomycetes > Mycobacteriales > Mycobacteriaceae > Mycobacterium > Mycobacterium sp. NGS24. Next base: position 94,245 of record NZ_JCALDW010000012.1, on the reverse strand, counting down.
CCAGGGTGCGGCACTGGCCGGCTACGTGACTTCACCGGCCGTCCCGGCCGGCGTACCAGCCTCGGCGGTACCGCAACCGCTGTCGCCGCAGGTCGCGAGTCACGTTGCGGCGGTCGCCCTGTTCGGCACGCCGTCACCGCAGTTCCTGAGCCAGTACGGGGCACCCCAGATCACCATCGGGCCGCTGTATCAGGCCAAGACCATCCAGCTCTGCGCTGACGGGGACAACATCTGTTCGGGCGCTCCCGGCCCGCCGGGATTCGAGCACATTTCCTATTCCGTCAACGGCATGACCAATCAGGCAGCCGAGTTCGCCGCCAGTCACCTGTAACGGCACAATCGCAACATGCGTGTGCTGGTAACTGGCGGGACGGGATTCGTGGGCGGCTGGACCGCCAAGGCCATCGCCGACGCGGGCCACCAGGTCCGGTTCTTCGTCCGTACCCCGGGCAAGCTGGAGACTTCCGTCGGCAAACTGGGCGTCGACGTGTCCGACTACGTCCAGGGCGACATCAAGGACCGCGACTCGGTTCGGGCGGCGCTGACCGGGTGCGACGCCGTCGTGCACAGCGCCGCCCTGGTCGCCACCGACCCGCGCCAGACTCCGCAGATGCTGAGCACGAATATGGACGGCGCCCGCAACGTGCTCGGCCAGGCCGTCCAGCTGGGCCTGGACCCGGTGATCCACGTGTCGAGCTTCACCGCGCTGTTCCACCCCGGGTTGGAGACACTGCGCGCGGACCTGCCGGTGGTAGGCGGCACCGACGGCTACGGAACGTCCAAAGCGCAGGTGGAGATCTATGCGCGCGGCCTGCAGGACGCCGGCGCGCCGGTGAACATCACCTATCCCGGGATGGTGCTGGGCCCACCCGTCGGCGACCAATACGGCGAGGCCGGCGAGGGCGTGCGGGCGGCACTGCAGATGCACGCGATCCCGGGTCGCAGCGCGGCCTGGCTGGTGATCGACGCTCGCGACGTCGCTGCGGTGCATGCCGCGCTGTTGGAACCGGGTCGCGGACCGCGCCGGTACATGGTGGGCGGGCATCGGGTGCCGGTCGGCGACCTGGCGGACATGCTGGGCCAGGCCGCCGATACCACGATGCTCACTGTCCCGGTGCCCGACACCGTGCTGCGGGTCGCCGGCAGGGTGCTCGATCTGGCCGGCCCATACCTGCCGTTCGAGAACCCGGTCACAGCAGCGGGCATGCAGTACTACACGCAGATGCCGCAGTCCGACGACTCGCCCAGCGAAGAGGAACTGGGAGTTTCGTACCGGGATCCGCGTACCACGATCGCCGACACGGTGGCCGCCCTGCGCGGCTAGCTCAGTCGTCCTCGTCGTCTGGGTCGAGCAGCGGCGGCAACGGCGGTGAATTCTTCAACCAGTCTTTGAGCCTCAGCAATCCGTTGATCAGAATCCCGAGGCCCAGCAGCACGGCCGTCACCACGATGATTGCGGTGGTCACGCTCTCTATCGTGCCAGGAATTGCGCGTTACGCGGCGGGCTCGACCTCGAGTCCGACGTGCACCTTGTCGATACCGCCGCGCACCAGCGAGTGCACGTAGAACCACGGGGCGTGATACCAGTACCGCTTGAGCACGGCGTTGTAGACCCGGCGGGTTTCCGATTTCGGCAGCACCCGCGCGACACCTTCGACGGCTTCGCTCTTCGGCTTGCCGAGCGCGCCGCTGCGGGCGATGGTCACCCGGGGGGTGTTGCGAATCCGCTTGACCTTCCACGAGTTGTCATCGGTGATGATCAACAGCTTGTCGCCGTCGGGGACGCCCCAGATTGCCGTGGGCTTGGCGCGGCCGTCTTTGGTGAAGGTGGTCAACAGCAAGTACTTGGACTGGATCACGTCCTTGAATCCCAGAGACATGCCGAGACAATTCCCGCTGATCGAGCTGTCTAACCGTGCTGTCGGCCACATGGCCTCACTGAATCGGTTCGTCACCCAGGACGGTGGTACGCAACATCTCGCGGGGCGAATCCGGGTCGTACGGCGCGGCCCGATGCAAGACGCCGCGGTTGTCCCAGATCACGGTGTCCCCGACCGACCAGTTGTGGCTGTACACCCGCTCGGGCACCGTGGCCCGTTCCAGCAGCTCCGCCAACAGATTTCGGCCCTCATCAAGATCCATACCGACCACATAGTCAGCAGAAGCGCCGAGCACCAACGACTTTCGGCCACTGCGATGCGTCCACACCAACGGGTGTTCGTGGGTGCGCCGGGACCGCCAGCGCGCCAGCTGCTCCGGGGTGGGGTCGGGTGTCACCCGCCGTTGCGAGGCCTCCAGCGAGTGGACCACCCGCAACGCGCCGTAGCGCTGTTTCTCTTCTTCGGTCAAGGCATCATATGCCGCATAGGAATTGGCGAATTCGGTCTCACCGCCCCACTCGGCAACCTGGACGGCCGACAACACGGTGGCCTTCTGTGGGCACTCGTCCCCGGTGGGGGTGCACCCGTCGATGTGCCAGTCGAAGGTCGCCTTCAGGTAGGCGGCTGACGCGTTCTTGGCCGGGTCCAGTGTGATCGGATAGATGCCGGCGACGGGGTGGTGGCCGTCGGACGAGTGGTCGACCTCGCCGAGACGACGGCAGAAGGCCACCTGCGCCTCCGGGTCCAGTCGCAGATCCCGGAAAACCAGAACTCCGTTGTCCTCCAACGCATCCAGGATCGCCTCGGCGCTGGTGTCGTCGGAGGCCAACCGACCCGGGTCCAGGCCGGTGACTTCGGCGCCGACCGATTGGTTGAGCTTGGTGATGGTGAGCAGACTCATGTCGGTGTTCCCCTCGGATTACGTGATCAGGGCGTTGGTTCGCCGGTGCGGACCATCACCGCGTCCGCGGCGTCGGTCGGGGCAGGTTGATGCATGATCTCCACGGCCATGGCGACCATTATCAGCGAATAGATCAGGTGGAGCAGATTCAGCACGTCCTCGGGCAGGTCGTCGAGGGCGAACTTGTCGCAATACTCGATCGCCTCTTCCAGGCGCGGGAAGAACGCGTCGTAGAACTGACGCATCTCGGGCATGGTGCTGGCCAGTCGCTGGTTCCACCGTTCGGTTTCGGTGGCCAGACACCAAATCTTGGCGTAGTCCTCCAGCTCGGCAAATGCACTGGGCAGCAATGGTTCCGGCACGATCACACCCCTGCCGGCGCCGGTGCGATTTCGCGCTGATACGACTCCACCCAGTCCACCACGACCTTGTGCAGATGGCGTACCAGGATCTCCTGGTCATTGAGCGGGAAGTCGTCGACGATCCCGTATTCGAGCGCGGCCTGGGTGCCGCCGAGCATGCCCGCGTCCTGCAACGCGAATTCCTTGAGCACCACCGAGGCGACTTCGTGCTCGATGCGTTCCCGCACCGTGCTCGCCGGAGAGAAGTAGGTGTAGGCCTCGAACCGATGGGTGTTGTAGGAGGTCGGCCAGTACCGGTAGAGCAGATACCAGCCGCCGTAGATCAGGATCTCGGTGTTGGGGAAGATCTGGAAGTTGCTGATCCCCCACGGGTCGATGCCACCCGGGTTCAGACCGGCGGGTAGTTCGCCGATGTCCGGGGTGCGCCAGGGACCGACCAGCCCGCTGCGGGTGGCGCGCTCGATCGGGTACATGTACTCGGGCGGCAGCAGCCAGCGACGCCGCCCCGCCGTCGACACCAGCCGGTGCGGTCCGTCGAGTTGGAAATGACCGCAGGTGAATCCGGCGTTCGGGTCGCGAACCTCCGGGGGCACCTGCTGGGTGTGCAGCGAGGGCACGTGGTAGTACTCCTGGAAGGCGTCGGCGAAAATCTTCCAGTTGCTGTTGTTGTGCGCGACCCACTCGTAGCGTTCGGTCAGCTTGCCGAAGGGGTAGTCGTCGAGGCCGGTGATCATCGGGCCCAGGAATTCGCGCAGGGTCTGTCGCGGTTCGGGGTCGAAGTTGATGAAGACGAACCCGTTCCACACCTCGCAGTGCACCGGGGCCAGACCGTGCTCGGCGGGATCGAGGTCGAAGAACTCCGAGGACTGCTGCACGTATTTCAGCGCACCGTCCAGGCCGTAGCGCCAGCCGTGATACTTGCAGGTGAACTGGCGGCAGGTGCCGCGGGTCGGTTCGTGGGGAAAGTCGTTCCACACCAGCTTGTTTCCGCGGTGCCGACACACGTTGTAGAAAGCTCGGATGACCTCGTCACGACCCTTGACCAGGATGATCGAGACGCGCGCGACCTCGATCTCCTTGGTCAGGTAGCTGCCGATCCGGGGCAGTTCCTCGACGCGGGCCACGTTGAGCCAAGCCCGTTTGAACACGGCTTCGCGTTCCAGCTCGTAGAACTCCGGCGACGTAGAGTCAGCGAAAGAGACTGGGCCGGTGCCCAATTCGGGATAGTGCTCGGTCCAGGAGCCCTCAGCCGGTCTGCCTTCTCGCGTCATCGGTCCACCTCTCTCACATCACCGCTCCGCCATTGACTCCCAACACCTGCCCGGTGATGAACCCGGCTTGTTCTGAACACAGGAATCCGACGGCCGCGGCGATGTCGGCGCCGGCGCCCAGCCGGCCCATAGGGATATTTGCGGCGATCTCCTCGTTGGATTTGAGGTATCCGGCCGCCTGCGCGCGATGCTGCATCGGCGTCTCGATGCCCGACGGCGGAATATTGTTGACGGTGATTCCCTGCGCTGCGTATTCGCGCGCCAACGCTTTGGTGAGCGTGATGACCGCACCCTTGGACGACGCGTAATGCGCGGCGAAGGGAGTGCCCCGCTGGGCGCTGGACGACGAGATCATCACGATGCGGCCCCAGTTGGCGGCCAGCATGTCCGGCAGGGCCACCTGGCAACAGTGGAAGGTGCCGTTGAGGTTGACGTCGACGATCTGGTTCCAGGATTCGGGGGTGATTTCGAGGAACGGTGCCAACCCGAACAGGCCGGCGCTGGTCACCAGGACCGAGACCGGTCCGAGTTCGCTGCGTACCTGGGCGAAGGCCCGCTCGACGGCGGGTCGGTCGGTGACGTCGGCCTGCACCCCGAGGGCGGTGCAGCCTTGTGCCCGTAGGTCTTCGGCGACGCGGTGCGCCGCCTGCTCGTCGATGTCGAGAACGGCGACCCGGTGCCCCAGCCGACCCAGTTCGTGGCAGGTCGCTTCACCCATGCCCGAGGCTCCGCCGGTCACCACCGCCACCCGGCTCACTCGTACACCACCCGCACGGTGGGAGTGGTGGGCAAGGCCTGGCAGGTCAGCACCCAACCTTCGGCCACCTCGTCGTCCTCGAGCGCGTCGTTGTTGATCATCCGGGCGCACCCTTCGGTCAGTTGGGCCATACACGTTCCGCAGGAACCAATTTCGCAGGACGACGGCGGTTGCAACCCGGCCATGCGGGCGGTCTGCAACAAGGTGTCCCCGGCACTGTAGGAGACGGTGGTGGAGCGTCGGTTCAGCTCGATGGTCACCTCTTCGGTGACTGTGCTGTCAGCTACAGCCGGCGTGGGATCAGGCATGATGCTCCCACAATATCAAGTACTTGCGATAGGTATCAAGTACTGAAGACACTGACGGCCGATCAGACGTGGTCTTTGACGAGTTCGTGGCCGGTGCCCTTCTCGACGACGCGGCTCAGCAGGTCACGCAGGGTTTCCTGCTCGTCGCCGGTAAGCACGCCGAACACCTCCTCGTGCGCGGCCACCGCGTCGCTGACCACCGTGGTCACCACGTTTTTCCCCTGGTCGGTGAGGTGGGCCCGCAGGATGCGCTTGTGTTGCGGATCTTGGCGGCGCTCCACCAGTCCGCGGCGTTCCAGCGCGGTCAGCGCGAGCTGCACTCCCTGCGGCGTGATCAACAACCGTCGGGCCAATTCGGCGCCGGACAACCCCGGTTCGTTGAGAAGCTGACGCAGCACACCGATCTGGGCGGTGCTGACGCCGTGCGAACTCACCGCGTCGTTGACGGTGGTGAGCGAGAAGTAGAACGCCTGTTTGAGCAACCACAGCAGGTTCTCGGTGAGCTCCATCGCCGGATCCTGGTCCTGGCCGATCATGTCGGCACCTTGACCAGCTGGCCGTCTTTCATCACGAATGACACCTCCAGGGTGGTAGCGATGTCGCGGGACGGGTCGCCGGGCACCGCGATGATGTCGGCGAGGTAGCCCGGCGCGAGGCGGCCGAGTTCGTGGTCGGCCTCGACGAGTTCGGCGGCCACCACCGTGGCCGACCGGATGGCCTGCATGGGCGTCATGCCGCGCGAGACCAGCGCCCCGAGTTCCTTGGCATTCTGGCCGTGCGGGATGGCTGGTGCGTCAGTGCCGCAGGCGATCCGGACCCCGGCGGCAATCGCCCTGGGCAACATGGCCTTTGCGCGGGGAAAGACTTCTTCGGCCTTCTTGCGCAACTCGGGTGCGATCCGGTCGATCGCCATCGCCTCGGTGAGGTAGGTGGTGGAGACCAGAAAGGTGCCGTGGTCGACCATCATCTGGATCGTGTCGTCGGAGGCCAGGAAGCCGTGCTCGATGCAGTCGATACCGGCTCGGATGCACGCCCGGATCGCACTGTCCCCGACCGCATGCGCGGCCACCCGCACCCCGGCGCGGTGCGCCTCGTCGGCGATCGCGGCGAATTCGGCATCGGAGTACTGCTGGGCACCCGGAGCGGTGCTGTGCGACATCACTCCACCGGAGGCCGAGACCTTGATCAATTTGGCGCCGTGCCGGACTTGGTAACGCACACAAGCGATCACGTCGGGCACGCCGTTGGCGATGCCCTCGGCGATCGAGAGCGGCATGATCCCGGGCGCCAGGCGCTGAAAGACGGTCGGGTCGAGGTGCCCGCCGTAGGGCGTGACGGCGTGGCCGGCCGGATAGATCCGCGGGCCGGCGTGCCACCCCTGCTCGACGGCGCGCTGCAGAGCGACGTCGAGCAGGTAACCGCCTGTCTTGACCATGAGCCCCAGGTTGCGCACCGTGGTGAAGCCGGCTTCCAGCGTGGTGCGCGCGTTGACCGCGGCGCGCAGCGTGCGATAGGCAGGGTCATCCTGGACGCCGTGCATGGGGGCCGGCAAACCCTCCGGGCCGCCGGGACCGCCGATGAACAAGTTCAGTTCCATGTCCATCAGCCCGGGCAACAGCGTCACGTCCCCGAGGTCAATGACCTCAGCCGAATCCGGCAGTGCGCCTTCGGGATTGACGGCCAGGATGCGATTCCCGTCGACCACCACCACTGCGGGTGAGCGGACCTGCCCGGCATCGACGTCGGCCCAGCGCTCGGCCCGCAGGACGGTGATCACGGGTAGGGCTCGGACACGCAGTCCAGGGTGGAGGCACCCGAGTCGGGCACGCGTGGCTGCTTCCAGCACTCCACCGGGAACGACACCATGATCATCGAGTACAGCAGGTGCATCAAGTTCAGGACGTCCTCGGGCAGGTCGTCGAGCGGGAACTTGTCGCAGTAGCTCAACGCCTCTTCGGCGCGCGGGGTGATCGCGTCGTAGAACGCCTTCATCTCGGTCATCGAACTGGCGAGCCGTTTGGCGTAGCGCTGCGGTTCGGTGGGCAGACACCAGTCGACGAAGGGTTCCAGATCGGCGAATTCGACTGGCAGAACCGGGGACTCGTTCATCAGACGCGCACCCCGGCACGCTGTTGGTAGTCCTGGATCCAGGCCGCGGTCTCGGTATGCAGATGCCGGATCAGGATCTCCTGATCACAGAGCAGGAAGTCGTTGATGACGTTGGACTCGATCATCGACTGAGTCGCTTCGAGCGTGTTGGCGTCCTGCAGCCCGTACTCCTTGAACGACACCGCGGCCAGCTCTTGCGCGACCCGCTCGCGCGGGGTGCGCGGCTGCGGAAAATACAGTGTGCCTTCGAAGATGTGGCTGTTGTACGACGTCGGCCAATAGTGGTAGGTCAGATACCACCCCTGACCCCAGAACAGGATGACGAAATTGGGAAACAGCTGGAACGAGTCCAGGCCCCACGGTTCACATTTCGCGGGATTGAGACCGGCTGGCATCTCACCCAGATCCTGCTTGTCCCACGGCCCGAACAGCCCACTCTGGCAGATGTCCTCGATCGGCTTGCGCATTTCTTCGGCCATCTCCCAGGCCCGCACCCCCGAGGTGCTGACCAACCGGTGCGGACCCTCCAGCCGATAATGCGGGGCCTCGAATCCGGCTTCGGCCGCGGCTTTCGAGTACGCGGTGGGCGACTGGTTCGCATGCAATACCGGTGCGTGGTAGAACTCCTGGAACGCATCCATGTAGAGCTTCCAGTTCGCCTTCACCTCTGAGCGGTAGTACCAGCGCGAGGTCATCAAATCGAACGGATAACCTTCCAGCGCCGTCACCATCGGACCCAGGAACTCGCGCAACGACTGTTCGGGCTGTTTGGCGAAGTTGACGAAGATGAAGCCTTCCCAGACCTCGCAGTGCACCGGCACCAGGCCGTACCGACTCTTGTCGAGGTCGAAGAACTCCTCCTCCTGCTGGACGAAAGTCAGGTTCCCGTCCAGGTCGTACCGCCACGCGTGGTACTTACAGGTGAATTGGCGACACACCCCGCGGGTCTCCTCCAGCGGCATGTCATTCCACACCAGCTTGTTACCGCGGTGCCGGCAGACATTATGGAAAGCGTTGATCTCACCGGACGTGTTGCGCACCAGGATGATCGAGGTGTTGGCTACCTTCAGTTCTTTGGTGAAGTAACTGCCCTTACGTGGAAGTTGTTCTACCCGACCGACATTGAGCCAGGCGCGTTTGAAGATTGCGGCGCGCTCCAGGTCGTAGATCTCGGGGCTGATCGAGTCCTCGTAGGACACCGGGCCGGTGCCCAGGTCGGGGTAGTGCTGGGTCCAGCTGCCCTCCGGGGGCTTGGGGAATCGGGGCATAACGGCTCCTGTCCATACTCCGTCGGGCCGACGGTATATGCTCGTCCCGGTAATCGCAAGTAGTTGATACTGGAGGGTCTGGATGGGATCGCAGGTTTTCGAGGTCATCTCCCCGCACACCGAGAAGCCGATCGCCGAGCTGACTGCCGCCGGGGCCGCCGACGTCGACGCCGCCGTGCAGGCAGCGCGGGAGGCCGCCGACGCATGGGGACGCACCGAGCCGTCTCGGCGCATCGCCGCCGTCCGCCGGCTCGCCGAGATCTACCAGGAACGGCGCAAGGAGATGGCCCAAACCATCAGCTCCGAAATCGGCGCTCCCATCACCTTCGCCAAGCGTGCGCAGGTAGGCCTGCCCGCGATGATGATGGGTGCGTTCTGCGACCTGGCCGAGCGTCACCCGTGGGAAGAGGCCCGGGCCGGCTACTTCGGGGCCGACGTGCGCGTCCGCAAGGAACCGGTGGGTGTGGTCGCCGCCATCGTGCCGTGGAACATGCCGCAGTTCCTGATCGTCACCAAACTGGTGCCCGCACTGCTGGCCGGTTGTGCGGTGGTACTCAAGCCGGCACTCGAATCACCCTTGGACGCACTACTTTTGACTGAAATGCTGGGTTCGGTCGACCTACCGCCGGGTGTGGTCAGCGTCGTCCCCGGCGACCGCGAAGTCGGCGAGCTGCTGGTCTCGCACCCCGGTGTGGACAAGGTGTCGTTCACCGGATCCACCGCGGCCGGGCGCGCTGTCGCGGCCGCGTGCGGTGCCAACCTCACCAAGGTCAGCCTCGAACTCGGCGGCAAATCCGCAGCGGTTGTCCTCGACGATGCGGCACCCGACAAGGTCGCCGCCGGAGTGCGATCGGCCAGCCTGGCCAACAGCGGCCAGATCTGCAACGCGTTGACCCGGGTGCTGGTCCCCGAGCACCGCCAGGACGAGTACGTCGACGCGCTTGCGGCCGAGATGAGCGGGCTGCGGGTGGGCGACCCCGACGACCCCGAAACCCAGCTCGGCCCGCTGGTCTCGCAACGCCAGCAGAGCCGCGTGCGCGATTACATCGAGCTTGGCCAACAGGAGGGCGCGCGACTGGTCATCGGCGGTACCGAGATGCCCGACGGCCTCGACACCGGCTGGTACGTCAAACCCACCCTGTTCGCCAATGCCGACAACAGCATGCGCATCGCGCGCGAGGAGATCTTCGGTCCGGTCATCACCGTCATCGGATACCGGGACGAAGACGATGCGGTGGCCATCGCCAACGACTCCGACTACGGCCTGGCCGGCTCGGTCTTCACCGGCGACACCGACCGGGCGCTGGCGATCGCGCGCCGCATCCGCACCGGAACCCTTGGCATCAATCAGGGCTACACCATGGATCCGTTCGCGCCGTTCGGCGGCGTGAAGGGCAGTGGCTACGGGCGGGAGCTGGGCCCGGAGGGCCTGGACGCCTACCTGGAGACCAAGTCCATCGCCATCTGAGCACTCAGGGGTGGCGGGCGGCTTCTTGCACCAGTTGCACCCGGGAGCTCAGGCTCAGCTTCTGGTAGACGTGCGTCAGGTGGGACTGGACCGTGCGGGGTGAGACGAAAAGCCTTGCGGCGATGTCGTTGTTGCCCAGCCCTTCGGTGACCAGTCGCACCACGTCGCGCTCGGTAGGGGTCAGCGAACCCCAGCCACTCGCGGGGCGTTTGCGTTGGCCGCGACCGCGTTGCGCGTAGGAAGTTGCCTCCGCGGGGGACATCGCTGCCCCTTCGGCCCAGGCGGCTTCAAAGTCGTTGTCGCTCATAGCATTGCGCAGCACAGCAACGGAGGCCTCGTAGCCGGCCGCCCAGACCTTCAAGCCCACGATGCCCATCCGCTGCCGAATGCCCGCCGCCGCACCAAAGAGCCGCGCGGATTCAGGGTAGCTGCCGGATTCCGCCGCGACGGTGGCGACGCAATCCAGGGTGTCGGTACCGGTGGCGCCGAAGAAACCGGCTGGCATACATGCCAGCGCGTCTTGGGCGTCGCGCCGCGCCTGCTCTGGCTCACCCTGTGCGATCGCGACGCGGGCACGAGCTGTCAGCGAATACATCTGTACCGCCCAGCCCAGCGTTGTCGCCACCGCCTCGTCGGCCCAGCGCCGCGCCTCGATCAGATCCCCGCTCGCGCATAGAGCCTGCGCTTGGGCGGCTCGAACATGCACGGCCAGGCCCGGCACCGAACTCGCGAACTCCCATGATTTCGTAGCAGCGTCCAGTGCCTGCCGCGCATCACCGGCGGCCAGGCCTGAGTTTGCCAATGCCAAATAGCCGAGACCGGTGAACATCCCGCCCACTTCCGATAAGGCCTCGATGCTCGCCTCCGACGCGGCCCGGGCCGCGTCCACGTCACCTTGCCACGCCAGCGCTGTACCGCAATGAGCCAGGCAGGTCCCTTCCAATAGCCTGAGAGCGTCGCCGGCCTCCGCCCGCGCCTCGGCTATCACCTCCTGCAGTCCGGAAACCGCTCCGGCAACATCGCCTCGGTAGATCCGAACCACACCGAGACACAGCCGGCACTGGCGCGAATTGAATCGGTCACCGATGGCGTCGGCGACATCACGCCCCTCTTCGGCGGCCGCTTCCGCGCCGAATAAATCGCCTGTCGCGATCAGCGAACTGGCGTTCCATGAAAGGATCTGACTGAGCCGCCACTTGTCGTCCAACTGCCGAGCCAGTGATGCCGCTTCGGCGAAATACTCACCCGCCAACACGGCGTTGTAGGCGGCGGTGAAACCGCACGCCGTGAGCACCCTGGCCAACACCGCGGGGTCGTCGGCTTCCCGCGCAAGCCTTAAGGCTTGTTGTGCTTGACCGAGGCAGTCCACGCCCCCGAAAGCTGAATCCAGGAAAGCTTTGTCGGCCAACGCTCGGGCGCGGACGGCAAGAGGCAAACCGGTATCGTCGGCGACGTCGTCGGTGAGGACGGTCTCGAACATCCCCAGTCCTTCCCGAATTCGGCCGCGGCCGATCCACAGCGGTTGCAGGGCGGAAGCCAACGTCAATGCCATTGCGGTGTCGTTGTTTTCGCAACTCCACCCGAACGCGGCACGCATATTGTCGAAGTCCAGTTCGGCCTGCTCGACCTGGTTGTCGTAATTTGTGCCCGCGGGTGCGTCAACCGCGATCGCCACTGAGGTGTAGTGATCGCGGTGGCGCGATCGGACAGCGTCTCCCTCCCCCGACTCACCCAGCTTCTCCAGGGCGTACTGACGGACCGTCTCCAACAACCGATACCGCGTACGGCCTCGGCGGTCGTCCGCGACCACCAGCGACTTGTCGACCAACAACGTGAGCTGATCCAGAACCTGGTAATGCTCCACCTCGTCGAATCCGGTAACCGCTTGCGCCGCGGCGATATCGAAGCCGCCGAGAAACACCGCCAGCCGACGGAACAGGATTCGTTCGGACGCGGTCAGCAACGCGTGTGACCAGTCCACCGATGCGCGCAATGTCTGCTGGCGGCGCACCGCGGTGCGCGCTCCACCGGTCAGCAACCGGAAACGGTCGTGCAGAGTGTCGACGATCTCGGTCAGCGATAAGGCGCGCACCCGAGCCGCGGCCAGTTCGATCGCCAACGGCAATCCGTCGAGGCGGCGGCAGATCTCAGTGACTGCAGCAGCATTCTCGTCGGTGACGGAGAAGTCGGGCCGGGCGCGTTGTGCCCGGTCGACGAACAGGTCGACGGCCTCGTCGGCCAGGGGCAGCGACGGCACCCGCCAGCCCACCTCGCCTGCGACACCGATCGGCTCGCGACTGGTGGCCAGCAACGTCAGGTCAGGGGCGGCACCCGCCAGGCCGACGATCAATTCCGCGCTGGCGTCCAGCAGATGCTCGCAGTTGTCCAGCACCACCAGCATCCGGCGCTCCGCGACGAACCGGAGGAGGGCTTCCATCGTGGATCGACCCGGATGGTCACCGAGTCCGAACACACGCGCCGCGGCGATCGGGACGACCTCCGGATCGGTCAACGGAGCCAGATCCACATACCAGACGCCGTCGATGAACTCGCTCGCCAACCGGGTCGCAATCTCGGCCGCCAACCGGGTTTTGCCTACCCCGCCCGCGCCGGTCAGGGTGACCAGCCGGTTGGCCGCCAGCAGTTCCCGCGCCCGGGTCAGCTCCGCCACGCGACCGACGAAGCTGGTGAGATCCGGTGGAAGGTTATGCACGGCAACGGTTTTCGTGCCCTTTGAAGTCCGCAGCGGCGGAAACTCGTTGACCAGGTCGGGATGGCAAAGCTGCAGTACCCGTTCCGGCCGGGGTAGGTCGCGCAGGGTGTGGCTGCCCAGGTCGGCCAGCCAGGCATCGGCGGGCAGTCGATCAGCCACCAATTCCTCTGCCGCGCCGGACAGCACGGTCTGGCCCCCGTGCGCCAGGTCGCGCAGCCGGGCGGTCCGGTTGATCGTCGGGCCGGCGTAGTTACCCTCGTCGCGCAGTTGAATTTCGCCGACGTGGATGCCGATGCGCAACCGGATGGGAGCCAGGGGCGCGCGTTGCAACTCCAGCGCCGCCGCGACGGCGTCGGACGCACGGGCGAATGCCGCGACGAAGCTGTCGCCTTCACCCTGCTCGACCGGCCGCACCCCTTGATGTGCAGCGACGATCTCGTTGACGGCGTTGTTCAACCGGGTGAGTGCGGTGGTCATCTCCTGGGGCTGGGTCTCCCACAGCCGCGTCGAACCCTCGACATCTGCCAGCAGCAACGACACGATGCCCGTCGGCAACAGCCCGCTCACGCCAACTTTGCTCCAGCTCGCCAGCGGCATATCCAGGTGCGGATCGATCTCGTCCATGCTAGCCAGCATGCGGGGGGCACCGCGCGTAAAACATCGGCGCAAACGCGGAGATTGCAGACTCAGGGACGCGGAGGTTCGGGCTCTAGGCCTTCTTCCGGTCGGTATCCCGACTGGGCTGGACGCGTTTGGGTTCGCCCGGCATCTTCGGATAGTTGGGCGGATACGGCATATCCCCCAGGCCGCGCTCTTCGTCGGTCTCGACAAGCTCGAGCAGTGGGGTCAGCGACTGCGCGTGATCGTCCATACCGGCCCACGGATCGTCCCGGGCGGCGACGAAATCCGGCACCGTGGCCATGGTGTAGTCATCCGGGTCCGCCTCGGCCAGTTCGTCCCAGCTCAGCGGCATCGACACGGTCGCGATCGGGGTGCGCCGCACTGAGTACGGCGACGCCATGGTGCGGTCGCGGGCGTTCTGGTTGAAGTCGATGAAGATCCGCTCCCCCCGTTCTTCCTTCCACCAGGACGTGGTGACCGCGTCCGGCGCACGCCGTTCCACCTCGCGGGCCAGTGCGATGCCGGCGCGGCGCACCTGAATGAAATCCCAGTCGGTGGCGATGCGCAGATAGACATGCACGCCGCGGCCTCCGGAGGTCTTCGGATAACCCACCAGCCCGAGTTCGTCCAGCAGCGGCCGCAGCACGTCCACCGCCACTGTGCGCGCCTCGACGAAACCGGTGCCGGGCTGCGGATCCAGGTCGATGCGCAACTCGTCGGGGTGCTCGGTATCGGGGCAGCGCACCTGCCATGGATGCAGCGTGACGGTACCCATCTGCGCCGCCCACACGATCGCCGCCGGATGGGTCACCTGCAACGCATCGGCCGTGCGTCCGGACGGGAAGGTGATCCGGCAGGTTTCCAGGTAATCGGGATGGTGTTGCGGCACCCGTTTCTGGTAGATCTCTTCGCCGTCGATGCCGTCGGGAAAACGTTGCAGGTGCGTGGGGCGGTCACGCAGCGCCGCCAGCATCGGCCCCCGGGCCACCGCCAGGTAGTACTCGACGAGTCGGCCCTTGGTGCCTTCCGTCCCGAGTTCGGGGAAGTACATCTTGTCCCGATTGGTCAACCGCACGGCGATGCCGTCGACATCGAGCTCTTCTGCCTTGGCCGCCATGAGTCGATTCCAGCACGCCGAGTTAGCAGCAGACCATCCCGCGGGGGTCGAAGCAGCTTTACGCCCCCGGTTCGCCTAGCCGAGGCCCGGCACAATGTCCCCCAGGCTGAAGGTCAGTGGCTGCTCCAGCTGTTCGTAGGTGCACGACCGTGGGTCACGATCGGGGCGCCACCGGTTGAACTGCGCGGTGTGGCGGAACCGTCGGCCTTCCATGTGGTCGTAGCGAACCTCGACGACTCGCTCCGGGCGCAGCGGCACAAAGGACAGGTCCTTGCCCGCGTTCCAGCGGGAGAACTCGTTCTTGCGGGGAGTGCGTTCACCCGCCTCATGTGCCGCCCAATTCCAGGGATGGCCATCGAAAGTGGTGACCAGCGGCTGCAATTCGGTGAACAACCGTCGGCGCTCGGCCATCGGGAACGCACCGATCACGCCGACCGAGGCCAGCTGTCCTGAGGGGCCACCATCCTCGTAGAGTCCGAGGAGCAGCGAACCGATAGCGTCACCGCCGGACTTGTGCACCCGGTAGCCGGCGACGACGCAGTCGGCGGTGCGTTCGTGCTTGATCTTGAACATGACTCGCTTGTCCGGCAGGTAGGTGCCGGCGATCGGCTTAGCGATGACGCCGTCGAGGCCGGCTCCCTCGAATTCTTCGAACCACCGCTGAGCGGTGGCCGGATCCGTGGTGGCCGGCGTGACGTGGATCGACGGACCCGACCCGGCCAGCGCCTCGACCAGGGCGGCACGCCGCTCGCTGAACGGCCGCTTCGTGTAGTCCTCATCGGCAAGGGCCAGTAGGTCGAACGCGATGAAAGACGCCGGAGTGCGCTCGGCCAGCATCCGCACCCGCGACTCGGCCGGATGGATGCGTTGTTGCAAAGCTTCGAAATCCAGGCCCTGTGCGCCGGCGATGACTATCTCGCCGTCGATGACGCAGCGTCGCGGCAACTCGGCTTTGACTGCCGCGATTAACTCCGGGAAGTAGCGGGTCAACGGCCGTTCGTTGCGGCTGCCCAGCTCGACCTCGTCGACATCGCGGAAACAGATTGAGCGGAAACCGTCCCATTTGGGCTCATACGAGGCCCCGGGCGGAATCGACTTCACCGACTTGGCCAGCATCGGCGAGACCGGCGGCATCACGGGTAGCTCCATCAGTTCATTGTGTTCACGCCGGCCAGCGCAGGACGCGCCGGGTCTTGTCGGATGAACGACCTGGCGCCGCTGAATGTTCGCGCGCGGTACGCCGGTCGGCGACGGGTACTGCATCGCGATCGCGGACCTGGCCTGGCCCGCACTTAGGATGTCGTGATGCTGCACGTGTGTGCGTTGTTCGTTGCACGTACCGCCGCGTTCGACGAACACGGCGCGATCAATGCCACGTCCATTCCGATGGCGTGGTTTCAGGTTGACCAAATGCCCTTGTGGGCAACAGTTCCCGTGGTCTTGGTGGTGCACGCACCTGCAGGTGGCGACTACGACCCTGACCTGCACGTCGTGTGCAAGGATCCATCCGGGCAACCGCTGGGATCCCTGCGGGCGACGTGGCACTGGCCCGATGACGCAAAGCTCGCGTCGAAGTACCGGTGTTTCACCCAGGAACTCTCGTTCCAGGTGGCGTCCGAAGGCGAGTACACGGTCGGGGCGTACTACGACGCCGACGGGAAATTCGAGTTGTCCACGCCGGTGCCGATTTCTATCGTTTTGCCCGATGCCACCCCAGACGCCGACAGTCCCGAATAGGCTGGCGCGATGCACGTTGCCGCATTGCTCGTGGCGGGCTCCGCCAACATCGACGACTCCGCTATCGACGCCACCCGTTTGCCGATCACCAGCTACGACGTCAACCAGGTTCCGATTTGGCTGACGGTCCCGCTGGTGCTGGTGGTCCATGCACCGGCAGGTGGGGATTTCGACCCGCAGTTGTTCATCGTCTGCAAAGATCCGGGCGGGACGATCCGCGGCACCGTCCGCTCGGCCTGGCAGTGGCCGGACGAAGAGGGCAAGCCGTCGAAGTACCGGTGCTTCACCCCGCAACTGTCGTTCGCCATCGAGACCACCGGTGAATACACCATCGGCGTCTACCGCGACGCGGAAGCCCTCGATCCGGTAGGCACTCCGATACCGCTGTTGATCAGCCTGGCCGGGCGCCGTTAAACCTCGACCCGCAGTGTCGACAGACCCCGCAAGTTGATGTTGGGTTTGTAGAGCGGTTCGCCGGCGAGCCGGGCGTTCGGGAAGCGGGCCGTCACCGCTGAGAGCGCCACCGTCGCTTCCAACCGAGCCAGCGGGGCCCCCAGGCAGTAGTGGACACCGCGACCAAATCCCAAGTGCCGCAACGAGGTGCGGTCCGGGTCGAAGCTGTCCGGTCGATCGAACTCGGCGGGATCGCGATGCGCGGCGGCCAGCAGCAACAGCATCACGTCACCCCTGGCGACTTCGGTATCGCCAATCCTGATGTCGTCCAGGGCAATTCGACTCAACTGCTGCACCGGCGGGTCGTAACGCAGGGTTTCCTCGACGATCGCCGCGGCCCGACCGGGATCAGCGCCGAGCGCACCCCACTGGCGGCCGTCGCGCAACATCGCCAGGATCGCATTCCCGATCAGGTTCACCGTGGTCTCGTGTCCGGCCACCAGCAGCAGCAGGCAGGTCGAGACGATCTCCTCCTCGGTCAGTTGATCGCCCGATTCGTTGACGGCCACCAGCGCAGACAACAGGTCGTCACCGGGTTGGGCACGGCGACGGTCGATCTGGCCGTGCAAGTACTCGCGCAAACTCGCCCCGGCATCCAGCGATTCTTCGACACCGTCGTCTTGATCGTCGACCAGGAACGGGTCCAACGCCCTGGCCACCACCGCGGAGGCGCGGCTGAATTGCGGCTCATCCGCCAAGGGCACCCCGAGCAACCGGCAGATGACTGCCACCGGCAATGGGTAGGCGAAGTCTGCGACCACGTCGAAACTCCCCCGCTCGGCGATCCGGTCCAGCATGCCGTCCACCAACGCGCTGATCTCGGGTTGCAGCGCACTCACCACCCGGGGCGCGAACGCTTTGCTGACCAATTTGCGCAGCCGGGTGTGATCGGGTGGGTCCAGGAACAGGAAGCCCGGCGGTACTTCCCGGCGCATCGCCTGGTCCGCCTCGATCATCTGCTGCGCCGCGGTGGACTTGAATTGGTCGCTGCTCGAGGCCGGATGCCGCAGCACCTCGTCGCAGTCGCGGTAGGTGGAGAACAGGACGAAGTTGCCGCCCGGCAGCTCGATGGGTCCGAGCTCGCGCAGCTCCGCGCACACGGGATACGGATTGGCGCGGTTTGCCTGGTCCAGCAGCCGTAGCAGCAGCGTCTGCGAGTCGGCCTGGGTTGGCGTCGATGGCATGCTGCCCATTGTGCACGGGGCGGCCGCGCCGCCCGGCGCACGTTGCATCAACGGGCTGTCGCGCGCCGCTGGCTGACCCGCGAAAGTGGTTGTCCGACACAGTCGCTCACGGAGCATCCTGACCCGACCCGGGCAGGCCGGGTTGGGCCAGCAGGCGATCGAGGAAGACCCGCTGCCCCTTGAGTAGCTTGCTTCGGGCCTGGGCCACCGGAAACCAGCCGACGCGATCGACCTCGGGGAACTCGCGAATCTTCCCCGACCCGCGCGGCCACTCCATTTCGAAGGTGTTGCTACGCGCATCGGTGATGTCGAGGTCCCCGCGGACGGCGAAGGCGGTGACCACTTTGCCACTGGGTTGTCGCACCGCACCGAGGTCGGTCCGCGGTCCGTCGGGCACCGGCAGCCCGATCTCTTCGGTGAACTCGCGCTGCGCCGTGGCCCACGGATCGTCGGAGTCTGCGTACTCGCCTTTCGGGATCGACCACGCGCCGTCGTCCTTGCGCGCCCAGAACGGGCCGCCCGGGTGCGCTATCAAGACGTCGACGACCCCGGCTCGTGTCCGGTACAACAGCAGACCGGCGCTCAGCTTCGCCACCCGCTCGATGTTAGGTGTACCTAACGTTCGGCTACCCTCGAACCGTGTCTCACCAATCCGAGCCCGTGACCATCGAAGCCCCCAACGCGGGGTTCGATGCACCGAAAAGCTTGCGCGAGTACGCCATGACCACCGTCGTCAACATGGTCCCGCCGGTGTTGGCTTACTACGGCCTGCGCCTCTTCGGCGTCACGCCCTACCTGGCCCTGGTGGGTGCGATCGTCGTGGCGACCCTGCAGGGTCTGTACACGGTGGTCCGCAAGCGCAAGGTGGAGTTTCTCAACGTGGCTGTGCTGGTGTGCGCCGCCGTCTCCCTCGCGGTCGCGTTCACCACCAAAAATCCGCGCATCGTCCAGGTCACCGAGCTCATTCCGGCCACGTTCCTGGTGTGGTCGGTGGTCGTCAGCGGTGTGCTGCGCAAACCAAGTTCCAAGGTGATCACCGGTGCGATCGTGCCCAGCCTCGCGGAAGCGGCGCTACCGCAGCGCGGCTGGTCGGAGCGGGAGATCCGCGACTGGCACAGCCTGCACACCCGCCTGTGCGTGCAGCTCGGACTGGTCTGCGGGATGTTCCCGATCGCCGCGGTCGCGTGCATCTTCGCTCTGCCGGTGGACATCTCGCAGATCCTGATCGTCACCACCGGCCCGATCCTGCTGGTCGCCTGCATCGGGACCGCCACCACCCTGCTGCGCCGATTCGTCCGCCGCACCGATCAGGCGGCTGCCGAGCGCGCCGCCGTCACCCCACAGGCGTAACACCGCGGTCGGGTTCGGACCGTCCAGTAGCGGCTGGTTGGTGCCGACGATATTGACAGTCACTGCCATATCGTCATACATTGCCACCACTGCCCTCAGTTCCGTCGGAAAGGTGTCCCATGATCGCTGCGCCCACACTTCGCGTCATCCAGTGGGCGACCGGGGGCGTCGGGAAAGCCGCCGTCCAATGCGTGCTGAACCATCCGCAACTCGATTTGGTGGGTTGCTGGGTCCACTCCGCGGACAAGAACGGCCGAGATGTCGGCGAGATCGTGGGAGTCGACCCCATAGGTGTCACCGCCACCACCAACGTCGACGAGATCCTGGCTCTGGACGCCGACTGCGTCGTTTACAGCCCGCTGATCCCTAACGACGACGAAGTGCTGGCGATCCTGCGGTCAGGTAAAAACATCGTCACCCCAGTCGGCTGGGTCTACCCGGACCTGACCCATCCCCGACACCGGGCCGTCGCCGACGCCGCACTCGAGGCCGGGGTCACGTTGCACGGGTCGGGGATTCACCCCGGCGGGATCACCGAGCGCTTCCCGCTCATGCTGTCCGGGCTGTCCTCGGCGGTCACCCACGTGCGCGCCGAGGAATTCTCGGACATCCGCACCTACAACGCCCCGGACGTGGTGCGACACATCATGGGATTCGGCGGCACCCCCGAGGAGGCTGTGCAGGGACCGATGGCCGCGCTGCTGGAGCAAGGCTTCAAGATGTCGGTCCGGATGATCGCCGACCACATGGGTTTCCGCATCGATTCCGGCATCCAGACGCTTCAGGAGATCGCGGTAGCCACCGCCGAGATCGACTACGAGCCATTCGCCATCACTGCGGGAACCGTTGCCGCACGGCGGTTTCGGTGGCAAGCGACCGTCGACGGCGAACCGGTCATCACCGCCGCGGTCAACTGGCTGATGGGCGAGGAGAACCTGGAACCCGCCTGGAACTTCGGCGGCGAAGGCGAGCGGTTCGAGGTCGAGATCACCGGTGACCCCACCGTGAACCTCACCTTCAAGGGGCTGCAACCGCCCAGCGTCGCCGAGGGTCTGATCCGCAATCCCGGCGTGGTCGCCACCGCGAACCACTGCGTCAACGCCATCCCCGACGTGTGCGCGGCCGAGCCCGGTATCAAGACCTACCTGGACCTGCCGTTGTTCGCCGGACGTCCGGCGCCGCACCTCGCGGGCGGCAACCGATGATCCTGGACTCCTTTCGCCTGACCGACCGCGTCGCCATCGTGACCGGCGCCGGCGCCGGGATCGGTCGCGACATCGCGGTCGCGTTCGCTGAGGCGGGTGCGGACGTCGTCGTGGCCGCGCGCACCAGGTCCGATCTGGACGAAACCGTGCGGCTGATCGAAAAGACCGGTCGCCGTGGCCTTTCCGTCGTCACCGACGTGCTGGTCGAGGACGACCTGGAGCGGCTGGTCGCAGTGACCGTCGAGCACTTCGGCCGACTGTCCATCCTGGTCAACAACGCCGGCGGAACCCAGCCGCGCCCGGCCATGCAGACCTCCTCGCGGTACCTGAGCACCGCGCTGCAGTTCAATGCCGTCGCACCGTTCGTGTTGAGTCGCCTAGCCGCGCAGGCCATGGTGGACACCGACGGATCCGGATCGATCGTGAACATCTCATCCCGGTCCGGTGACATGGCGATGCGCTGCATGACGGCCTACGGCGCGGGCAAGGCGGCGCTGAACATGATGACTCAGGACATGGCGGCCGACCTGGCGCCCCTGGTGCGGGTCAACGCGATCGGTGTCGGTGGGGTGGCGACACAGTCGATGGATTTCGTGACGACCAACGACGCGCTGCGCACCGAGTTCGTGGCGAACACCCCGATGGGCCGTATCGGGACCCCACGCGACATCGCCGCCGCGGCGCTCTATCTCGCCTCGCCCGCCTCGTCCTGGGTGACCGGGGTGATCCTGCGGGTCGACGGCGGCACCACCAAGCCCTCGTTCGATCTGCCTGCGCCACCGCTGGTTTCGGCTCGCGCGCGGGAGAAGCCATGAGCGTGCTCGAGGATGTTTCGTTCTGTCACCTGGTCGTCGGGGTGACCGACATGGACCGCGCGCTGGGGTTCTATCGCGACCTGCTCGGCCTCGACGTGGTGTTCGACCAGACCATCTC
The DNA here is from genome assembly GCF_059813065.1 of Mycobacterium sp. NGS24. NCBI lineage: Bacteria > Bacillati > Actinomycetota > Actinomycetes > Mycobacteriales > Mycobacteriaceae > Mycobacterium > Mycobacterium sp. NGS24. The sequence continues at coordinate 72,608 of NZ_JCALDW010000012.1, read as the reverse complement.
CGGCGAGCCGTTCAACGCCGTCCTGCATTCCACCCGCAAGCAGCAGGGCCGGGTGGTCGGTGGGCTGCTGGGCGGGCTGATGATCGAACTGCTCTCGCTGGGGCCAGCCGCGCCGCACCACCAGCCGGCCCGTCCCGGCATCGCCGGCATTCACAACCTGTCCCTGTCGGTCACCGATTTGGACGACACCCACCGCCGGGTTCGGGACGCCGGCTATGCCCCGGAGCAGGAGCCTTTCGAAATCAGCGGTGTGCGAATGTTTTTCGTCAAGGACCCGGACGGTACCGCGGTCGAGTTCATCGAACTGCCGGGAGCGGTACGCAGCACCTACGAGTTGCATCGTGGGGTGCCCCTGCGATTGGGCCCAGCCGGATGAGTTACTCGCACCCGGACTCGCTGCGCGGGCAGGTCGTCGTCGTCACCGGCGCCGCGCAGGGCATCGGCAAAGGGGTGAGCGCCGCACTGCTGGAACGGGGTGCCTCGGTGTTGCTGGTGGACATCCAAGACGACAAGCTCTCCGCGACCGCGGCTGAACTGCAAGCGGAATTCAATGCCGGAGAACGGCTTTCGACGCTATCGGCCAACCTGCGGGACGTGGACAGTGTGCCGCAGATCGTGGCCGCCGCCGTCGGCACATTCGGCACCGTGCACGGCCTGGTGAACAATGCGATCGCCAGCAACGAGCCCAAGCCGTTCGTCGACATCACCCCCACCGACCTGGCACTCGGCTACGACGTCGGTCCGCGCGCCACGTTTCTGCTGATGCAGGCGGTATACCCGGTGATGGTCGCTGCCGGTGGCGGCTCGATCGTCAACCTCGGCTCGGGTTCGGGCACCGGCGGCGAACCCAAGTTCGGTGGATACGCCGCCGCCAAGGAAGCGATCCGCGGCCTGTCGAAGGTCGCGGCGCTGGAGTGGGGCCGCGACAACATCCGGGTGAACGTCATCTGCCCGTTCGCCGAATCCGACGGCGTCAAGCTGTGGAAGCAGCTCGCTCCCGACGACTACGCCAAGGCAGTCGGACGGGTCCCGATGAAGCGGATCGGGGACGTGCGTACCGATGTGGGTGCACTGGTTGCGTTCCTGCTGGGCGCCGATTCGACGTTCCTCACCGGGCAGACCATCCATGTCGACGGTGGGATCGGCAGCTTCCGGTGAGTGTCTCGGGGGAGTCGCTGCGGGACCGCCAGCGTGCCCAGATCCGCGCCGACATCCGTCGCGCTGCGTTCAAATTGTTCGCTGAGCGCGGCTACGACGGCGTGACGACGGATCAGATCGCTACCGCCGCAGGCGTTTCCACGCGCACCTTGTTCCGGCACGTGACCACCAAGGAGGATCTGCTGCTGGCGCCGGCACGGCATGGCGGAGCCGAAGTGGTAAGCCTGCTCGAACAGCAGCCGGCCACCGAATCACCGGATGTCGCACTGGCCAATGCCATCGTCGGTCGCACCCGATCCTTCGGTGCGGCCGATACCGAGGAGTGGCGGTCGGCGCTGCTGGTGGCACCCGAAGTCCTGGAGCGGCTGCAGTTTCACACCGCTGATGACCGGCAGCGAGCCACCGGAATCACCGCGCACCGGATGGGTGTGGATCCTGACACCGACATCCGGCCAGGTCTGTTGGTGCATTTGAGTTTTGCCGCCGCCGATTTCGGGTTCCAGCGCTGGGTGCGGCAAGACCCGGCTCGGCAGCCGCTGGATCGCTGCGTAGCTGAGGCCCTGGAGGCGGTGCGAAGCCCCCGCTGGATTGCTGGTCGGGGCTGACGGCGTGGCCGCACCGTCTAGCGCAGCGCTTCGGGATTCGCGATCCGCGTCGGAGTACCGTCCAGCCAGGCGGCCACGGCTTCGATGGCGTCGGAATAGAACGCGCTCAGCATTTCTCGCGTGACGTAGCCGAGATGGGGCGAGAGTGTCACGTTCGGCAGCGTCCGCAGCGGATGGTCGACGGGCAGCGGTTCGGTGTCGTAGACGTCCAGGCCCGCTCCGGAGAGTCGGCCCCGGCGCAGGGCTTCGACGAGCGCTGTGTCGTCGACGATCGGCCCGCGAGACGTGTTGACCAGGAACGCCGTCGGCTTCATCAGGGCAAGCTCGGGCGCACCGATCAGCCCGCGGGTGCGCTCGGATAGTACGAGGTGGATGGACACCACGTCGGACTGTTCGAACAACGCCGCCTTCTCGACCCACCGTGCGCCCGCTTGCGCGGCGGCATCCGGGGTCAGGTTCTGACTCCAGGCCACCACGTCCATACCGAATACGGTTGCATATTCGGCCATACGTTTACCGACTCGGCCGAGTCCGAGCAATCCCAAAGTCTTGCCGGACAATGTCATACCGGTGGTGCTCTGCCATCCACCACCGCGCATGCGCCGGTGCTCTTCGGCCAGATTCCGCACGGTCGCGATCATCAGTCCCCAGGCCAGTTCGGGGGTGGCGTCGCGCACCGCGCGGAATCGCGGATGCGCGAAGTCGGAATGGGCGACCAGTATCCCGTGCTCGGTAGCGGCGGCCAGGTCGAGGTTGGGCAGGCTGCGACCGACGATGGTGATGAGCTTCAGATTCGGCAACCGTGCAATGAGGCCGCGCGGGAACACCATTCGCTCGCGCATCGTGCACAGCACGTCGAACGGCAGCAGCCCCTCGGCTGCCTCGTCTTCGGTCAGGTGCCGATCGAAAACCGTTATCTCACAGTGTTTCTGAATCTCCGACCAGTCAGCCAGCTGCAGAGCAAGACCCGCGTAATCATCCAGTATCGCTACCCGGCGCATCGGTGCCTGCTAATGCGCTGCAGTAGGTTTCGCGTCCCGCTGCGGTCCACGGTAATGACACCATGCGTCGCGGGTCGCGCTGTAGAGTCCGTCGACCATACGCGGTTCCGGGCGATCAATCACCATGGCGGCCTCCCCGTCGGCGTAGGCGGGCCAAGCGGCGCTGCCGGTCCGCGCGAACTCGACCCAGTGCTGTTGTACCCAGTCGCCGATGGCGCGGTGTTCGCGGCGTCCTCCGACCGCCAGCGCCGCAGCACCCGCGCTGCCGAACAACAGCGGTACATCGGTGGCGTGGATGGCGCCCATCCCGATCCGGCGCAGCACCGGCGGGGCGTAATCGATCCGATAGAGGTAGGTCGGCGCGTGTCGGGCGTGGCCCTCGGCCGCGGCGATCATCGGCCGGACGAAGAAGCAATCCGTGGCGAGCCGGGTCAGCGTCGCCGCGCTGGGGTAATCCGGATAGTGCGCCAACACGTTTTTCCGGGCGGCGGGATCGGTTGCCGCGAACATGCGGTCCACCCGCGCCGGGGTGGTCGGGAACAGATCGACGAACGGCCGCACCGGCACCCAGCCGGCGTGCCCCATCTCGTCGCGCATCGACCCAATGATGAGCGGGACGCGGTGGGCGCGGCCGGCGCCGATCGCCGCCGTCGGATCTTCGGGCAGGAAGTCCCCGTCGATCACCGGTGCCAGCGCCATCTGACACGGGACGGTGCGCGCGGTCCGCAACATCACCCGGATCGCGGCCCGGGTGATCGCGGCGGGAGGCGCCGTGCGCAGCAGGGTGTGATCACCGCCGAGCACATCGACGACCTGACGCGCGGTGTCTGCGGCCTGCTCCGGCGTGCGCACCGCGTCGGGTATCGGACTCTGCGCGATCGCCCGCTGGAACAGACCCTGCGCAGCGGGCACGGCGAGGTGGGTCAGGACGGCGCTCGCACCGGCGGACTGGCCGCAGGCGGTGACGCAGTCGGGATCACCGCCGAAAGCTGCGATGTTGCGCCGCACCCAACTCAACGCGGCCACTTGATCGCGTAGCCCCAGGTTGGACTCGAATTCCGTTGCGTAGCCGGAGAAATCGACGAAGCCCAAACCACCGAGCCGGTAGTTGATGGTGACGAGCACAATCCCGAAGCGCCGCACCAGCGGCGTCGGATCGTGCACCGGCAGCGCGGATGTGCCCTCGAAGTAACCGCCGCCGTGAATGAAGACCAGGACCGGAAGCGGACCGTCGGTGCGTTTGGCGGGTGCGCACACGTTCAGCGTCAGGCAGTCCTCGTGCTGAATCTGCCGCTTGACGACGCCGAGTGGCGAGCTGAACCGGTGCGAGTGCGCGGCATAGGCGAACTGGGTCGCATCGCGCACGCCGGACCAGGGCGTGACGGGCTGCGGCGCCCGGAAGCGTAGCGGGCCGACCGGTGGTGCCGCATAGGGAATCGCCCGCCACATCTCCACGTCGCGGTGCCGTCGTCCGCGAACTACGCCTGACTCGACGGCTACCTCGACCACCGACCCAGTGTGCCGCATTGTCACCTGGTGTCGAGGATCTCCCCGGCTGCGCGGCGACCCGACGTGATGGCGCCGTCCATGTAACCGCACCACTGCTGGGCAGTCTCGGCGCCGGCCCAGTGGATCCGGCCGACCGGAGCGGCCAGCGCCTTGCCGAACTGGGTCAGCGCGCCGGCGGCGAGGCGTCCGCCGTAGCAACCACGGGTGAATTCTTCTGCCGCCCAATCAAGTTCGGTGATGTCGAACGGCTCGGCGGCCTGCGGCCCGAAATATTTCACCAGCGCATCGATGATCAGCTTGCGGCGCTGCTCAGCCCGCAACTCGGCCGCATCCCGGGCATGGGCGCCGTCCATGAACCCGACCAAGACCCCGCAGGATGCGTCGGGCGGTGAGTTGTCCATGACAACACTCAACGCATCGTCGAGGCTGGTCACGAAGCCGCTCAGCCCGGCATCGCGCCAGAACGGTGTCGAGTAACCGACCTGGACCTTGATCACCGACCCGGCCGGGAACTGCTGGGTCAACGCGTCGCGAGCGGAAGGCAGCGGCGGCACATACCGAATCCGGCCGGCCAGGGTCGGCGGAATCGCGACGACCACGTGGCTGGCCGTCACCGTGCCCGAGCTCGCCGCGTCGGCATCCTCGTAAGTGACCGTGACCCCATCCGGATCCTGCACGATGGTCCGGACCACCGCTCCCAACTGGACTCGGTCACCGAGTTCCGCGGCCAATCGCTCGGAGATCTGGTGCGTCCCACCCAGTACTCGCAGCTCCTGCGCACCGCCGGTCACCGCGAGCATTCCGGCCAAGCCGCTACCCGACCGCAGGTAGAACAACAGATGCAGCAACGAAAGTTCCGGCGTCTCCGCACAAAACAAGGTGGGCACCACGAGCCGGAAGAATCGGAGCGCGATCCGGTCGGAGGTTTGGGCCGTCAACCAGCCGTCGAAGGTCTGCCGATCCAGATCGGCAGCGTCCGCCGCCTGCCAGGGCGAGGCCGTCGGCACCGTGGCCGCCAGCGTCTCGAGCTCGCCCCAGACCCGGCCGATCTCGGCAAGGTTGTCGGCCGGAAGTCCGAACGATGCGTCGTTATAGCGCAACGTCTCACCATCGATGGCAGTGATCGCCTCACCGGTGTCATAGGTGGGGAACGTCTCGAGCCCGAGCTCGTCGATCAGCGCCAGCACCGTGTCCTGGCCTGGCCCGACCCACTGACCGCCCAATTCGACGGGAACCCCGTTGCTGAGAAACCCGCCGCGGTTGCGGCCGGCGACGCGATCCCTGGCTTCCAGGACGCACACGGACTTTCGGGCGGCGACCAGCTCGCGGGCCGCCGACAGCCCCGCGAGTCCAGCGCCGACGACCACCACATCGACATCCACCATTGCCTGCACCTTCCCAACTCATACAGTCGTATGACTTAGTTGAGCTTAAACTAGGGCACTGCAGAGCCGTGGGCAAGAGTCAGTTGGAGGGGGACCGGACCACCGCGAGAGACACGACCGTCTCGACCAGCGCGTCGAGATCGGCCCTTGACCGGTCCGCGTCCGCGCTGATCACGTGCTGCAGGATCAGGCCGTCGATACCGGCGACCAGCAGCCGGGCCAGCCGATCAAAGGGAATCGTCGTGGTCTCCCCCGCCCGCGTCGCGGCCGACTCACACCACTGCGCAACGATTTCGATGTACCGCTCGTACTGCCAGCGCGGCAGTTCCTCCAGACCGGCCGTCCGCAACGCATGGGTGACGAGTTCGAGCTGTACCAACTGCAATTCGCGATGGTTGACCACCAACTCCGTCCAGAAGTTGCGCAACCCCACCCGAATCGCATGCTCCAGACCGGCTTCGAGTTCCGCCGAAACCCGCAGCAGTTCGGCGATCTCTTCCACGATGTCTTCGAACACCGCCCGCAGCAGGCCCTGCTTGGACGGGAACACGTACTGCAGGGTGCCCAGCGGGACGCCGGCTTCAGTCGCGACTGCGCGCATGGTGGTGCCGCCCACCCCGTCGCGCATCAGCACTGCGCGCGCAGCGGCCACTGCCTGCTTGGTGCGTACCGCGGATTCGACGTACGGCACCGTATCTCCCATCCAGAACGACTGCGAGACATCCGCAGCGGTAAGTGGCCACTTCACCACATGCGTAGCAGATCGCTGCCATCGTGGTATGTCAACCATCCCCGCAAGGGATCTTCGCAATAGTCATCACAATCTAGGACCCGTTGATCAGTGTGGCGCGCGCCAGCGTCTGCTCGGCCATCTTCACGTGGGCAGCGTCGACGAGCACCCCGTTCACCCCGACCGCGCCGCGACCGTTGGCTTCTGCTTCCCGGTAGGCCGCGACATTACGTTTGGCTACAGCGATTTCGTCGGCGGTCGGCGCGTAGACACCGTTTGCGACCGGCACCTGGCTGGGGTGGATCGCCCACTTGCCGGTATACCCCATCAGCGAGGCCCGGCGCGCGTCCCGCTCATAGCCGGCGAGATCCTGATAGTCCGGGTACGGCGCGTCGATGGCATCGATGCCCGCGATGCGCGCCGCCACGATCACCTTGTTGCGCGCGTAAGACCAGAAGTCGCCGGGGTATTCGCCGAGCGGGACGAAGTTGGTGTCCACCCGCGCGCCCTGGGACAGCGAGAAGTCGCCCACCCCGAAAATCAACGCATCCAACCGCGGGCTGGCTACCGCGATGGCCTCGGCATTGGCCAGGCCTTCCACTTCCTCGATCAGCACTTCGAGGCGAATTTGCTTGTTGAGTAGCAACTTTGATTCGAGCTGTGTGAGCAACACGTCGACCCACCACACGTCGCGGGCGGTGCGCGGCTTCGGGACGATGATGGTGTCGAGATTCCGTCCGGCCTTGGTCACCACCTCGATCAGATCGTCATGGCACCACGGGGTGTCCAGGCCGTTGATCCGGATGGCACGGGCGGTGCTGCCCCAGTCGATGTCGTTGAGTGCCGCAATTGCTTTGGCCCGCGATTGTTCCTTGAACGCCGCGGGTACGGCGTCTTCGAGGTCGAGGAACACTAGGTCCGCGCCGCATCCCGCGGCCTTCTCGAACATGTTGTCGTTGCTGGCGGGCACGGCGAGTTCCGAGCGACGCAGTGGTCCAGTCATGAATGCTCCTCTCTCACAGCACACCCCGGGCGTGCAGGTCCTCAATGTCGTTGGCACTCAGACCGAGTAGTTCGCCGTAGACCTCGGCGTTGTGCTGGCCCAGGCGTGGACCCAGCTGTCCGACGGTGCCGGTGGCCGCCGAGAATCGCGGCACCGGAGCCTGCACCGTCATCGCGCCTAGTTCGTCGTCGTCGACCGAGATGAACACGCCGCGATGGGTGAGTTGCTCGTCGTCGACCAGATCGGTGATGTCATACACCGGTGCCGCCGCCACCTCATGGGCCTGGAAAACCTCCATCGCTTCTGAAAGTGTCTTGCCGGCAACCCAATCCGCCACCACGGTATCGACCTCACGGGCCCGGGCCAGCCGGCGCTGCGGGTCGGAGAAATCCGTATCCTGCACCAGATCGTCTCTGCCAATGGCCCGGAACACCCGCAGCGCCAGCGCTGGTGAACTGCCCGACATCGCCAGCCACCGGTCGTCAGCGGTGCGATAGGTGTTGCGCGGGGCCGAGATGTCCCAACGGTTGCCCGACCGTTCCGGCACCAGGCCCAACTGGTCGTACCCCAGCAGGGTCTGCTCCAGCAATCGGGCCAGGGGGTCAATGAGATTGACGTCGATGAGCTGTCCGGGACCACCGTGCACGTCGCGGTGGTAGAGCGCCATCAGCACCGCATACGCCGCGTTCAGCGACGCGACACCGTCGGCCAGCATGAATGGCGGCAGGGTCGGCGGCCCGCCGGCCTGTCCGGTGATATGGGCGAAACCGCTCATCGCCTCGCCGAGGGTGCCGAACCCGGGCCGTTCGCTCTTGGGTCCGCTCAGTCCGTATCCGGTGATATGCAGCATCACAATTCGCTCGTTGACGCCCCGCAAGCTCTCGTAGTCCAGCCCCCACTTGCGCAACGTTTGCGGCCGGGTGTTGACGATCACCACGTCGGCATGCGCGACCAACCTGCGGGTCAGTTCCTGGCCTTCGGTGCACCGCAGATCCAGCGTGACGGACCGTTTGTTGCGCGACAACGACTTCCACATCAGTCCGACGCCGTCGCGCTGGTTGCCCCACGTCCGGATGGGATCACCGCACCCTGGTTGCTCGACTTTGACCACGTCGGCACCGAACTCGCCGAGATAGGTGGCCACCAGTGGCGCGGCCGCCAGGGTCGCAAGGTCCAGCACCCGCAGACCGTCAAGCATGGGCGCCCACCGGTCGTTGCAGGCCCAGGTGTCCCCGCAAGGTCGACGACTCGTAGGCGGTGCGAAACAGCCGACGTCGCTGCAGTTCCGGCACCGCCATGCGCACCACGTCTTCGAAGGCGCCCGGCAGATGCGTTGCCGCCAAAACGAATCCGTCGCAGGCGCCGCTTTCGAACCAGTCCGCCATCTGATCGGCAACCTGCTCGCCGGTGCCGACGAATCGCGGCCCCTGCAACAGCGTGGCGCGGTGGCCGGCCAGATCGCGTACCGTCACGGTGTCGCCCCCGATATGGGTGCGCAGGTTCTGCACCAGGCCGCGGATTCCGGACGCCGATGCGATGAGTTCGTCGGTGACCGGGTCGTCGAGGTCGTGCCGGGCGAAGTCGTAGTTCATCAACTCGGACAACAGGGTCAGCGACGCCATGGGGTGCACCAGGTCGTTCAGGAACATCGCCTCGCGGTCCTTGGCGTGCGACTCCGACTCCCCCACCACGGCGTAGGCCATCGGGCAGATGCGCACTGAGGCGGGGTCGCGCCCGGCGTCTTCGATGCGTTGTTTCTGATCGGCGTAGTGGGTACGGGCCACGTCGATGCCCGGGTCGCCGGTGAAGATCAATTCGGCCCAGCGCGAGGCGAATTCGCGGCCGCGACCCGAGGACCCCGCCTGGATGACGACCGGCCGGCCCTGCGGCGTGCGGGGCACCGTCAATGGCCCGCGGGCGGCGAAGTACTGGCCGACATGGCCGAGTTCGTGCACCTTGGCCGGGTCGGCGTACCGACCGGAGCCGCGGTCGTGCAGGATCGCGTCGTCCTCCCAGGTGTCCCACAGGCCGGTGACCACGTCCATGAACTCGTCGGCACGGTCATACCGTTCGTCGTGACCCAGATGCGCATCGACACCGAAGTTCTGCGCCTCGCTGTCGTTGACCGAGGTGACGACGTTCCAGGCGGCCCGCCCGGCAGAGAGGTGGTCCAGCGACGCGAAGGTGCGGGCGACGTGGAACGGCGCGTAGTAGGTGGTCGAGTAGGTGGCACCGAGCCCGATGTGGGAGGTCGCCTGCGCCAGTACGCCCAGCACGACGCCCAGGTCGAGCTTGACCGGCCGCGCGCCGTACTTCACCGCCTCGTCCACCGACCCGCCGTACACCCCGGGCATGGCCAACCGGTCGTCGAAGAACATCAGGTCGAAGCAGCCCTCTTCGAGCTGGCGGCCGATCTTGGCGTAGTAGGACGCGTCGAGATAGCGGTGCTCGGTCGCGGGGTGCCGCCACGATCCGGCATACACCGAGGTGCTGCCCGCTTGCATGAAGGCGACGAGGGACATCTGATCGGTTCGCATAGTTCGGAATGTAACATCTGATATATCAGATTTCAAATGTCACGTTTGGTATGCTCGCCAGGTGGTAGGGATCGACATCTCCGGCACCGTGCGGGAGCGGGCGGCCCGCGAACTGCGCGACCGCATCATCACCGGCGCGCTACCCGCCGGAGCTCGTATCGACCTCGACGCCATCACTGAGGAGTTCGCCACCAGTCGGACCCCGGTCCGCGAGGCCCTGCTGGAACTGTCCTTCGAGGGCCTGGTCCGGGTCGCCCCGCGCAGCGGCGTCACGGTGATCGGCATCAGCCCCGACGACGTGCTGGACAGCTTCACCATCCTGGGCGTGCTGACCGGGCAGGCAGCAGCCTGGGCCGCGCAGCGCATCGAACCGGACGAACTGGCCATGCTGCGCGAACTTGCCGCCGACGTGGCCGCCCGGTCCGGCGACGACAGCATCGGCGAGGCCAACTGGCATTTCCACCAGAAGATTCACCGCGCCGCACACTCACCGCGCCTGATGGCCCAGATCAAGCAGGCCGCGCGGGTGGTGCCCACCAACTTCCTCACCCTATTTCCCGACCACGAGAAACACTCGCTCGACGACCATCAGGCATTGCTCGACGCGTTCGGCGACAAGGACTCCGAGCGGGCCCGCGCCATCGCCGAACGACACGTGCTGGACGCCGGACGCTCGCTGGTCGAGTGGTTGGAGCGGCGCGGCTAGGGTTCCTAGCGTGCCCGAGATTCCCGCGCAGTATCTGCTGTCGGCTGACGCGCCGAACCCGCGCACCCTGATCGACATCGTCGAAGAGACCGCCGCGCGCTACCCGGACGCAGTGGCCATCGACGACGGCGAGGTGCAACTCACCTACAGCGAGTTGCTCGAGGACATGAAGGCCAGCGTCACCTGGCTGGCCGGCCGCGGTGTTGGCCGCGGTGACCGGATCGGCATCCGGATGCCCTCAGGCAGTTATTCGCTGTACGTCGCGATCCTGTCGGTGCTGGCCGCGGGGGCCGCCTACGTGCCCGTCGACGCCGACGATCCCGACGAACGCGCCGAGTTGGTGTTCGGTGAAGCTGACGTGGTCGCGGTGATCACCGACAAAGGCATCCACCGCACCCAGGGCGCCTCGCGTGGCTGGCGGGCCGCGACCCCGCTGGCCCGCGACGACGCCTGGATCATCTTCACCTCCGGGTCCACCGGCACTCCCAAAGGCGTCGCGGTCACCCATCGCAGCGCCGCGGCATTCGTCGATGCCGAGGCACGAATGTTTCTGCAAGACAACCCTATTGGACCCGGTGACCGGGTGCTGGCCGGGCTGTCGGTCGCGTTCGACGCGTCGTGCGAGGAGATGTGGCTGGCCTGGCGGCACGGCGCCTGCCTGGTCCCGGCGCCGCGGTCGCTGGTACGCAGCGGGATCGACCTGGGACCCTGGCTGGTGACCCGCGACGTGACCGTGGTGTCGACGGTGCCCTCGCTGGCCGCGTTGTGGCCGGCTGAAGCGCTGGAAGCGGTGCGCCTGTTGATCTTCGGCGGGGAGGCCTGTCCCGCCGAGCTTGCCGAACGCCTCGCCGTCGAGGGCCGCGAGGTGTGGAACACCTACGGGCCCACCGAGGCCACGGTGGTGGCCTGCGCTGCCCGCCTGGACGCGACGGGACCGGTCAGCATCGGGCTGCCGCTGGCCGGTTGGGATCTGGCGGTGGTCGACGCCGACGGCGAACCGGTCGGCTACGGCGAGACCGGCGAATTGGTGATTGGCGGGGTGGGTCTGGCTCGCTACCTCGACGAGGACAAGGACGCCGAAAAGTACGCGCCAATCCCGACTTTGGACTGGCCGCGGGCCTACCGCAGCGGCGATCTGGTCCGCCTCGAGCGCGACGGGCTGTACTTCTGTGGACGCAGCGACGACCAGGTCAAGGTCGGTGGCCGGCGCATCGAGCTGGGCGAGGTGGACGCGGCGCTGATCAGCCTGCCCGGGGTCAGCGGCGGGGCGACAGCGGTCCGGCGCACCGCCGGCGGCGCCGCGGTACTGGTCGGATACGTCGTCAGCGCCGACCCGGACTTCGACATCGCCGAGGCGCGCAACCGACTTGCCCAGCACCTACCGGCCGGGCTGGTGCCCCGGCTGGTACGCATCGAGGAGTTGCCCACCCGGACCTCCGGCAAAGTCGACCGCGACGCGTTGCCGTGGCCCGCGCCGGGTAGCGCCGAGGACATCCCGGAACTGGCCGGCACCGCGGGGCGGCTGGCCGAACTGTGGCGAGACCTGCTGGGCGCCACCGTGACCGGCGCGCAGGCCGACTTCTTCGAGCTCGGCGGCGGCTCGCTGGCCGCCGCTCAGCTGATCGTCAGCCTGCGACAGCAGTACCCGCAGCTCACCGTCGCTGATCTCTACGATCATCCGCGGCTGGGCTCGCTCGCCGGTTTCCTCGACGAGCTCGACGCGCCGCCGCAGGTCACCGAACGGGTGGTGCGACCGACCCCGCTGCGCGCTCAGATGATTCAGCTCTGTGCAGCGCTCCCGCTGGCGACGCTGGCCGCCCTACAGTGGGTTACCTGGCTGGCGTTGGGGAACAACATCGCCCGTGCTCTTCATCTGGTGCCGTGGACGGCCACGGTGAGCTGGTGGCTGGTCGGCATCGCGTTCATCCTGTTCGTCACCCCGCCGGGACGGATGGGGATCGCGGTGCTGTTCGCTCGTCTGCTGCTGGGCAATGTCGAGCCGGGTACCTATCCGCGCGGTGGCTCGGTGCATCTGCGGGTGTGGTTCGTCGAGCGGCTGGCCGCGGCCAGCGGTGCCGAAAACCTGGCCGGTGCACCGTGGCTCGTGTACTACGCACGCGCGCTGGGCGCCGAGATCGGCAAGGGGGTCGACCTGCATTCGATGCCGCCGGTGACGGGTCTGCTGACTGTCGGTGAACGCAGCGCGATCGAACCCGAAGTGGATCTGTGCGGGCATTGGATCGACGGGGACGCCTTTCACCTCGGCGCCATCACGATCGGCAACGACGCGACCATCGGTGCCCGGACCACGCTGCTGCCCGGCGCGGTCGTCGGCAAGAACGCCGACGTGGCACCCGGCTCCGGCGTGATCGACAAGATCAAGAACGGCCAGTACTGGAAGGGGTCCCCGGCGACCAAATCCGGCCGGGTCAAGCACCCGTGGCCCGATGAGCGACCCGCCCGTCGCTCACACTGGGTGGCGGTATACGGGGTGACGTCGCTGCTGCTGGCCGGCCTGCCGCTGCTCGCAGTGGCGAGCGGGCTGGCGGTCATCGCGTGGGCCGTCCACGGCACCCGCAGCCTGGCGCAGGCGGCGGTGCCCGCGCTGCTGTGGACGCCGGCGGCCACGCTGGTTGCGGTCATCGTCTATGCGGTGGTGACGGTGGCGGCAGTGCGGGCGCTATCGCTCGGATTGCGGGCCGGATACCACCCGGTGCGCAGCCGGTCGGGGTGGCAACTGTGGACCACCGAGCGGCTGATGGACGCCGCCCGCACCTACCTGTTCCCGGTGTACGCGAGTCTGCTGACGCCGGCCTGGTTGCGGCTGCTGGGCACGCAGGTCGGCCGCGGCACCGAGATCTCCACCGTGCTGCTGACGCCCACGTTCGCCGTCATCGAAGATGGGGCGTTTCTGGCCGACGACACCATGGTTGCTTCGTATGAGCTTGGCGGCGGCTGGATTTACGCCGCCGAGACGACCGTCGGGAGACGCGCGTTCCTCGGCAATTCGGGCATCACCCAGCCGGGCCGACGGGTGCCCGACGAGGGTCTGGTTGCGGTGCTGTCGGCCACGCCGCCCAAGGCCAAACGCGGCTCGTCCTGGCTGGGCAGTCCGCCGATGCGGTTGCGTCGACGCCCCGCCGAGGCCGATGACGAAACCACCTACCACCCGCCGACACGGTTGAAGCTGAAGCGCGCGGCCGTGGAGGGTTGCCGGCTGCTGCCGATGGTGGTGACCGCCGCCATCGGGCTCGCCGTGCTGGGCGTACTGCAGGCTCTGGCAACGGAATGGGGGATCTGGTGGACCGCCCTTTTCGCCGGACTGGTGCTGCTGGCGGCAGGTGCGGTCGCCGGCGTGGTGAGCGTGGTGGCCAAGTGGTTGCTGGTGGGCCGGATCAAGGCCAGTGAGTACCCGCTGTGGTCGTCGTTCGTGTGGCGCAACGAGCTGGCCGACACCTTCGTGGAAACCGTTGCGGCGCCGTGGTTTGCGCGGGCTGCGGCCGGCACGCCGGTGCTGAACGTGTGGCTGCGGGGGCTGGGGGCGACGGTAGGGCGGGGCACCTGGTGTGAAACCTACTGGCTGCCCGAGGCGGACCTGGTCTCGCTCGGCGCGGGCAGCACCGTCAACCGCGGCTGCGTGGTGCAGACTCACCTGTTCCACGACCGGATCATGCGGATGGACACCGTGGTGCTGGAGTCGGGTGCCACGCTGGGCCCGCACTGCGTCGCACTGCCGGCAGCGCGGTTGGGGGCCGGGGCGTCCGTCGGCCCGGCGTCGCTGGTGGTCCGTGGTGACGAGGTGCCCGGATCGACTCGCTGGCAGGGCAATCCGGTCCGGCCCTGGCAGGCGGACGGGAAGGCGGCCCGCAAAGCCGGCCGCAAGAAGTCGGCCCGCAAGAACGCGTCCCGCGTCGAGGACACCGCGGCGTGAAGTCCCCGGCGAAGAAGGCTGCCCTGGATCCGTACCTGCCGCGCAACGGCAACGTCGGTTATTCGGTGTCGCGGTACGAGTTGGACCTGGAATACAAAGTCGGCGTCAACCGCTTGACGGGGACAGCGACCATCACCGCGGTGACCCTCACCGAACTGCAGGCATTCGCCCTCGATCTGTCCAGCACCCTCTCGGTGTCGAAGGTGACGGTGAACGGCAAGCGCGCGCAGCGTTTCAGCTGCCGCGGCGGCAAACTGCGCATCACGCTGGCCGAGAAGTTGGCGTCCGGTGCCGGGTTGACCGTCGTCGTGCGTTACAGCGGCAACCCCAAGCCGTTCCGAACACTGTGGGGCGACGTCGGTTTCGAAGAGTTGACTGAGGGCGCGCTGGTCGCCGGACAGCCCAACGGCGCCGCATCCTGGTTCCCCTGCAACGACCATCCCAGCGCCAAGGCCGCCTTCCGCATTCAGGTCAGCACCGAAAGTGCTTACCGCGCAGTGGCCAACGGCAAGTTGATAGCGCACCGCACCCGGTCCTCGCAGACGGTGTGGACCTACGAACAGTCCGAACCGACGTCGACGTATCTGATCACCCTGCAGATCGGCGTCTACGAGATGGCGCGGCTGACAAGGACACCGGTGCCGATCCGCGCCGCGCTCCCCCGGCGGCTGCGCAGGGACTTCGACCACACCTTCGGCCGTCAACCCGAGATGATGAAGGTGTTCATCGACCTGTTCGGACCCTACCCGTTGGCCGACGGGTACACGGTGGTGGTCACTGACGACTCACTGGAAATTCCGCTCGAAGCACAAGGGATTTCGATCTTCGGAGCCAACCACTGCGATGGCAGCCCAGACAGCGAGCGGTTGATCGCCCATGAACTGGCCCACCAGTGGTTCGGTAACTCCGTGACCGCACGCCGATGGCGGGACATCTGGCTGCACGAGGGATTCGCCTGCTACGCGGAGTGGTTGTGGTCCGAGCACAGCGGCGGTCCCAGCGCCGACGAACTCGCCCACCAGTATCACGCCGAGTTACGCCACCAGGCACAGGACCTGCTGTTGAGCGATCCCGAACCGCGGCGGATGTTCGACGATCGGGTGTACAAGCGCGGCGCGCTCACGCTGCACGCCCTGCGCGGTCGGCTCGGTGACACGAATTTCTTTGCGCTGCTGAAGGATTGGACGAATCGCTATCGGCACGCAACGGCCGACACGGACGACTTCACCGGCTTGGCGGCGGGCTACACCGACGAGTCGCTGCGGCCATTGTGGGAGGCCTGGCTGTATTCGACCGAGGTGCCGTGATCACAGGCTGGCCAGGTCGTCGGGCACGTCCACAGCATGCTCCTCGAGGACTTCGAGCGGCACCACGTCCAGCGTGCGCTGATGGGTGGACGCCAGCACCACTGGCGCTGCGCACCCGTCCTGGTGAGCCCGCAGCCAATTTCGGGCGGTGACGCACCACCGGTCGCCGGGCAGCAGCCCGGGAAACCGGTACTCGGGCACGGGGGTGGACAGGTCGTTGCCGATGGAGCGCTGATGCTCGAGGAACTCGGCGGTCACGACCGCACAAATGGTGTGCAAGCCGCGGTCCTCGTCGCCGGTGGAACAGCAGCCGTCCCGGTAGAAGCCGGTGACCGGCTCGTTGCCGCACGGTTCCAACGGGCCACCCAGCACGTTGCGATCAGGCAGGCGATCAGACATGTGCCCAGTATTGTCCCTCGGCGCCGGGTTGGGCGGAGCTTTCGCATCTGCCGCTTCGAGGGGCATCTGCAGTCCGCCGCGCCTATGGGCTAGGTTCAGCGGCGTGATACTTACGGGCGCATTCCTGGCCGACGCGGCCGCCGTCGTCGACAACAAACTCAACGTATCGGGCGGGGTGTTGTCCCGCTTCGGGCTCGGACCGGATCGGTCGGCCCGGTTCGTCTTGGTGGTGCTCACCCAGGCGGAGCCCGGTAACACCGACCGACAGGTCAAGATCGAGATGCGTCCGCCCAACGACGACGATCCGATCCGGTTGGAATTCGAGGTACCCGAAGCCTCCGTCGCAGAGTTTCCCGGGTTCGCCTTCTTCGAGCTGCAGTTGACCCTGCCTGCGGACGGGCGCTGGGTCATGGTGGTCACCGGTGGCACCGGAGCGATCTCGCTGCCGGTGCTGGTGACCGAAATGCCGCCGCCGCCGTCGTTCGGTCTCTAAGCGCGGTGTGCGGCCAGCACAGGGGCGCCGGCCGTCACCTTGAGCGGATGATCGATATGGGCGAGGGTCAGCTCGTAACGGCTACTGGGCCTGGGACCGCACGAACGCGGGAAAGTCGGGGAACAGGGCCCGGTCGACGACCTCGATGCGGGTGCCATCCGGGTCCACGTAGTAGGCGAACATCGCCAACTCCGAACCGGGCACATCAGCGGTCATTTCGAAGGTGAGGCCGTTGTCCTGCAACAGCCGGGCGGTGTCGGCGAGGTTGTCGGTGAAGTAGCCGAGGTGATGGACGGCGTTGCCGGGCGCGGCCACCCATGGCGTGCCCGGAAGCTCTTGAATGAGTTCGAGATACGGCGCCTGCACCGAGTATGTGATGGTCGAGGTCAGTTCCCGGGTTGCGTCGGCGGTGCGGAACGGCAGGGTGTAGCTCATCGGACTGATCCACCGGTAGCCCGCCAGCGCGGTGAATCTGATCATCGCCGCCTCGAGGTCGGGAACCACGATGCCGGTGTGGTAAAGGTCTTCGGCTTTCAATGCCGGCGTGGTCATGAGTTGCTCGCTATCTGTCGGGTGAGCCAGGCGGTTTCCCAGAAATTCGTGCTGTCGGCGAGCAGATTTTCGTGGGCCGCCCTGAGCACCGCGCGCGCCTCCGGATGTTGTTCGGCCACCAGCTCGGCCAAGTGGATGGCGTGCACCGGGCGTCCGGCGTCCAGATGCATCCGGGCCCGCGCGACCAGGGCATCGGCGCCGGCGAGTTCGACCACGTCGGCGGCGACGGCATCGAACCGCACCGGATAAAGCTCGGTGGTCGAGCGATGATGGAACCAGCCGGAGTAGTTCTCCCAGATGGCCCGGACGTCCCAGGCGACCTTCCCGTAGCCTTGGCCCACTTCACATTCCGCGGGCAGCCTGATCTCTTGCATCAGCGTCTGCACATCCTTGCCGGCGTTCATCCCGGCCACGGTCTGGTCGTGAATGTGGGCGATCGCATCGCGCAGCCGCGTCAGTTCGGCGTGGATGCGTTCTGCTCCGGCGATCGGTTCGAAGTGGCCGGTAACCAACAGCTCGGGCCGCAGGTCACGCACCCGGTCGACGGAGGCGATCGCCGACAAGGCGTCGCGGTACCGGTCGCCACGCATGGTGACGAGATTGGGAATGTGGCCGAAAATCGGGCCGAAGGTGTTGCCGCACAGGCATATCCGCTCGTCGGGTAGCCACACCACCAGTGAGTCGGTGGTCTCGCCGCCGGGCACCGAGATCAGCTCCAGCCGTCGCTCGCCGATCTGTAGCGTGAGGGTCTCGTCGAAGTCGAGGTCGACCACCGGCACACTCTGCCCGGGCAGTCGTTTGGTGCCGAGGCGGTGTTGGATGGCCTGAATACCGTCGGCCAGGGTGTCTTTGAAGGCGAACGCGCTGCGGCTGGCCCGGTACGGGATCAGGCGTTCGTTGTCGTCCCGCCACAATTTCCAATTCGCTTGCGCGACAACGGTGGTTTCGGGGTCACGGACGCTGTCCAGTCCCCCGACATGGTCGACGTGCCCCTGGGTGAAGATGATGTAACGCACCGGGCCGGAGTCGACCGCATCGAAGTTGGCGCGGTGCACTGGGCCTTCGAATCCCATGCCGGTGTTGACGATCACCCGTCCCTCGTCGGTGGTCAGCAGGTAGGTATTCGACAGTCCGGGCGAGCACCAGAGTCCGGGGGCGATCGGCTCGGCGTGTTCGGCGCAGGCGGGGCGCATCGCGTCGGCGCCGGGCCGGGTGCGGTACACCGGTTCAAAACTCACTGACCCTCCTTCATTCGGCGCGGACTTCGAATCTGTCGAAATAGAAGGCGAATCGGGCACGCAGTTCGTCGGCCGAGACTCCGAAATGCCGGCGTAGGTCATAGCGGATGCGGCCGTGCTTACCGCGGGGGTTGCCCTCGAGGTACTTCTGGAAACGGTCACGGACCTTGGCGGTCAGTTCGACGCCGCCGCAGCGGTAAAGCTCTTCCAACAGCGGCATTTCGTTGCCGTTGAGGTGGTGGAAGCTGATGTCGATGCTGCGCTCGGCCGGGACGAGACCGCGGTCGCGTACGCAGGTGCTGAGCAGCCGGTGCACCCGGTCACTCCAATACTCCAGTAGCCATTCCGGGTCGATGCTGTTGCGGCGCAACCGATCCGAATACGCCATCATGGTGATCGCGGATTGGATCACCGCGGCGGGATCGCGGTGGGTGAACGCCACCGTCGCATCGGGGAAGGTGGCCACCAGCGGTCCGAGTTGCTCACAGTGCTGCGGGCTCTTCAGAATCCAGGTTCGCGGTCCGCGCAGGAAGGTCAATGCCTGCAACACCTTCTTCAAATACGCATAGTGGTGATGCTGATCCAGCGACAGGTAATAGTCGCGCCAATCCGGAACGCGGGCATGCCATTCCAGTACGTAGGAGGCCAGGTCCAGATCCAGCAGTTCTACCTCCTCCTCGATGGCTTCGGGATAGCGGTCGTGCATGGCGGCCACCAACGGCGCGCTGGCCATCAATGCGTCGTGTTCGGCCTTGGTGCGCGTGTAGCGCGGGTCGACGCCGTACGCGTCGGGACCTTGGCCCGGCAGCGGCATCGGATCCTGGCTCTCCCAATACGGCAGAGCACGCCGACGCGGGTCGGCCGCAATCAGGTTGACCAGATGCGTGGTGCCCGAGCGCGGCATGCCGACCACGATGAAGGGCTTCTCAATAGGAATCGATTCGATCTCCGGATATCGCTTGAGCAGTTCGGTCAGCGACATCCGGTTACGCAGCAGCCGCACGACCCGCTGCCGCAGACTCGACCGGGTGAGCTGGCGCAGTCCGTCGTCCGCTTCGATCGCGGCCACGTGCGCGGTGAGCCGATCGGTGAAGCCGTCGGTGTCGTCGAGGTCGGTCACGCCGGCTTGTTCGCCGGCCTCAGCGCGCATCTTCCCGATGTCGAATGCGACCGGCTTGGCCTCGGTGAACTCCAGGATCTGGCGTTGCACATCGGTGAGCTGCGGCGACGTCAGATCGTCAAAGTCGACGGCCGGGCCCGCATCATCCACGCTCACCCTCCTCGGCCGGTGGTCAGTCGAATATATCGAGGTATGGGCTTACCGCAGGTCGCGGCGTAGGTTCAGCCAGGTGATAGTGGGGGCGTTCCTGGCCGAAGCAGCTTCGGCGGTGGACAACAAGCTGAGCGTCTCGGGCGGGGTGTTGCTGCGGTTCGCGGTGGAACGAGATCGGCTGGCCCAGTTCCTGCTGGTGGTGCTCACGCAGTCGGAGACCGGCAGTCCGGATCGGCGGATCGAGGTCGAGATCAGGCCACCTGCCGAGGACGTTCCGTTGAACATCGAATTCGCATTGCCCGAGGCCGCCACCGCTGCCGAGCTCGGATTCGCCATCTTCCCCGTCGAGGTGACCCTGCCGGTGAACGGTCGCTGGGTACTGATGGTTACCGGCGGCGCCGGGATGATCTCGCTTCCGCTGATCGTGAGCGGGGAGCTTTCGCCGGCGTAGGGCCGGGTGGACCGACCACCACCATTGCCCGACTCTGCGCGACTTTTCCACCTACCCGCGATATTGCGCCAGCAGGTCCGGCCACGGCTCCATATTCCGCCACATCACGTGCGACGGCGGATTGTCGCGCTCTGGTGGAAATATCGCTCGGAGTTGGGCAGCCCCGGCAGGCCCGCCCGAGCGGTGACGGGTGGGGCTCGTGCGGCCCGGGCCCCGCCACGGTATCCGCGCTCAAGATGACAGCGCGATAACAATTACCAACCGCAAAGTGTCGCACCCCGGTGGGCCGCACCCGACACACCGTCGCGGAAAACTACCGTCGCGTCGTGGACCGTCGAACCGCCCTCAAGCTGCCGCTTGCGCTGGCCGTGGGCACGGCTCTGGCTCGGGTACCGCGTGCCTCCGCCGAGGCTGGCCGCTGGCCGGCCGACCGTGCCCACAACTGGTATCAGGCACAGGGCTGGCTCGTCGGCGTCAACTACACCACCTCCACCGCCATCAACCAGCTGGAGATGTTCCAGGCGCAGACCTTCGACGCACGGCGCATCGACAACGAGCTGGCTGCGGCTCGTTTCTATGGGATCAACTCGGTGCGGGTTTTCCTGCACGACCAGCTGTGGGCGCAGGATCGACAGGGCTTCCAGACCCGGTTGGCACAGTTCGTCGGCATCGCGGCGCGCCGCGGCATCAAGCCACTCTTCGTGTTGTTCGACTCCTGCTGGGACCCGTTCCCCCGACTCGGTCGCCAGCGGGCGCCCACCCCTGGCGTGCACAATTCCGGCTGGGTGCAGAGCCCGGGCGCCGAACGCCTCGACGACCCCCGCTACTTCCCCGTGCTGCAGGACTACGTCACCGGGGTGTTGAGCCAGTTCCGCAACGACGACCGCATCCTGGGCTGGGACCTGTGGAACGAACCGGACAATCCCGCCCGTGAATACCGCAAAGTGGAACGCAAGGACAAACTGGACAAGGTTGCCGCGCTGCTGCCACAGGTATTCCGCTGGGCACGTGCCGTCGACCCGGCTCAACCGCTGACAAGTGGGGTGTGGCAGGGCAATTGGGGAGACCCCGGCAGCCGCAGCGCGATCGCCGGCATCCAGCTGGACAATGCCGACGTGATCACCTTCCACAACTACGGGTCGCCGTCCCAGTTCGAAGGCCGCATCACCGAACTCGCTCCCTTGGGGCGCCCGATCCTCTGCACCGAATATCTGGCGCGATCGCTGGGCAGCACCGTGGAAGGTGTGCTGCCCATTGCCAAGCGGCACAATGTGGGTGCGCTCAACTGGGGTCTGGTGGCCGGCAAGACGCAGACGTATCTGCCGTGGAGTTCCTGGGATCGACCGGTCACCACACCGCCGAAGCAATGGTTCGCCGACCTATTGCAGCCCAACGGTCGGCCGTTTGCCGATGGCGAGATGCAGCTGATCAAGAAGCTGGCCAGTGGGCAGAATCAAGAATGACCTTCTGGCCGATCATGGGTTTGACCGGCGCCGCGCGCGTGAACACCCCCTGATGCGTGGCCGCTGATAGGTTGCGACCGGCGCAAGCCAGCAACAGTCCGGCATTCCGGAATCAAGGAGAAGGGATCATCATGGCACTCGACGATGACGACATCACGACATCAGGCGGCGGTGGCGAAGGTACGGCCGACGGCGGCTCCAACCCCGAGGGTCACGACGGCGGCGCCGACGGGACTGCCGACGACTCCAAGGGCGAATCCGCGGGCGAAGGCCCAGCCGACGGCGGCTCCAACCCCGAAGGCCACGACGGCGGAGCCGACGGAACCGCCTAACCGTTAGTCGATGCTCAGTCGCTGCATAGCCACCGATGCTGGGTTGTTCGCAACCCAGTATTGGGGGCGCAGACCGTTGCTCAGCCGAGCTGATGCGTTGCCGCGTGACTTCAGCGATTTGCTGTCGCCGTCGGCAGTCGACGAGCTGATCAGCGAGCGCGGGGTGCGGACGCCGTTCATCCGCATGGCCAGGGCTGGTGACCTGCTCGCCCGTGGCTGTTATACCGGACCGGCCGGTTTCGGCGCCGAGATGCCGGACCAGGTGGATTCGGCAAAGGTACTGGCGGAGTTCTTATCTGGTGCAACCATCGTGCTACAGGGGTTGCACCGGCTGTGGCCGCCGCTGATCGACTTCGTGCGATCCATGGTCGACGATCTGGGTCACCCCGTGCAAGCCAACGCCTACGTGACCCCGCCGGGCAACCGCGGATTCGATCCGCACTACGACGTCCACGACGTGTTTGTCCTGCAGACGTCGGGCCGAAAGCACTGGACGGTGCACGAGCCCGTCCACCTGCACCCGCTGCCCTCCCAACCGTGGACCGATTACCGCGACGAGATCACCGCCCGAGTGGACGACGACCCGGTCATCGACACCGTCCTGGAAGCCGGCGATGCGCTTTACCTACCTCGAGGTTGGGTGCACTCCGCACAATCCGAGGACGCCACATCGATTCACATGACCATCGGGGTGTCCGCGCTGACACATCTCGACGTCGTCCGCGCGGTCGTCGACACCCTGGCCGGGGACAGCGAATTTCGAAGGTCGCTGCCGCTGGGTATCGACGCCACCAACCGCGATGAAATGGCGGCGACGACAAGCAAAGTCATGGCTGACTTGATCGACGTCATGCGGGATCGAGCTGGCGATCTGAGCGACGGTGCAGCTGTCCGACTGTCCGACCGGCACGCCGAACGGACCCGGCCTGCCGCGGTCCGGGTGCTTGCCAACATGGAGGCCGCGGAATCGGCCGGCGCGGTACCGGTTCGCTGGCGCCGCGGACTCGTCGGCACGCCGCGACTATCCGACGGCCGTGTTGTATTGCGGTTACCGGATCGGACCATGACCTTTCCCGAGTCGTGCGCCCCGGCAATCGAAGCGCTCCATCGTGGGCTGGTCGCCACCGATTCGCTACCCGGCCTCGACCGTGCGGACTCGATCGTATTGATCCGCCGTCTGCTGCGCGAGGCGGTATTGGTCCCAGTCGAAGGCAGTTCGACAGCACCACAACAGATTTGATGAGCACCCCGAAGCGGACACCGTGCAGCGACCAGTCGCTGCTACGCAACGACCCCATCTACGGCACTGCGGGCGCCGGACCTTCGTGGGCGATGCTCGAATTGTGCGGCGGCTGGGGTAAATCGGCATTCCTCGACTCGCCGGCAATCATCGATCGTGGACTCGGCCGCCAGATCTGCCGCCGCTTCGAGACAGCAGGCATGCGGGTCACCGCGATTCGTCGGCCGGGACGCCGTCCCGAGAAGCCGCGCTGGCGTTGGTTCATTGCACAGTGCGACGAAGGCAGCGAGGCCCTGTACCACGGGGAGGTGAACGAACCCGCCGAATACCTCGACATCGCGCTGGACGGTTCCGACGGCTCGTTGACCACCGGACCACTCGTCGCGGTGTGTGCACATGGCAAGCACGATCAGTGCTGCGCCGTGCGAGGCCGCGCCGCGGCGGCTACCATTGCGTCACAGTATCCCGAATTCACCTGGGAATGCTCGCATTTGGGTGGCGACCGGTTTGCGGCAACGATGCTGGTGTTGCCTGAGGGGCTCTGTTACGGACGGGTGGATTCGACCGACTCCGCCGGCTTGGTGGCGTTGTATCTCGACGGCCGGTTGGACCACAGGTACCTGCGCGGCCGCACCTGTCTGCCGCATGCCGTGCAAGCCGCGCAGTACTTCGCCCGGGAAGCGATCGGCGAGGACCGGATCAAGGCGTTGTCGCCACTGGGGATCGAACACAAAGAGGACGGAATTCATGTCGAGCTCGCAGGTGCGTCCGGGCCCGTGAAAGTTGTTCTCGCAGAACAGATGTCCGAGCCGCTGCTGTCGATGTGCAGCGCCTCGGTTCCCGGCGCGGTGCGCACATTCGTCCTGGTGTCGGTGCAGGCGGATTAGGCTGGCGCCATGGCGGACATCATCGACCTCGTTTACGCCGACCACGACTGGTTTCGTCGGCAGTTCTTCCGGCTCGACGACGCGAAGTCCCACGAGGATCTCGCCGCGATCTGGAATATTCTCAGCGCCCGCCTCGACGTTCATGCCGAAGCCGAGGAGGTGGTGTTCTATCCGGCGCTGCTCAAGCACGGCGGGCACGACCATCCCAGCAATCCGTCCGGGGACCCCGAGGACGAGACCGAAGACGCCATCACCGACCACAATGCGATCCGCGATGCGATCCGGCAGTCGCGCCAGCACGAGCCGGGCAGTGACGAATGGTTCGCCGCCGTCCACGAAGCCCGCGAACAGAACGGCAAACACCTCGAAGAAGAAGAGCGCGAGGCGATGCCGGACTTCATCAAGAGCGCTTCGCTCGAGTTGCGGCACGAGCTGGCCATGAAGTGGGCGCAGTTCATCGACGAGCACATGGGGACCTCGGGCGTCGGCAACCGGGAGAAAGACGCGGACGAGTACATCGAGAAGCATTCGTGAGGATCGAGGCAGCGATCTTGGGGCCGCATTCCGTTGCTGTCATCAGCGCGTTCTCGGCGTTCTTGTTGAGGTGCTGGATTGGGGACGTCGCAGTCCTGTTGGAACACGTGAGCTGGCGCATTCACATGGATCGCAACCCTTGTCAATAGTCGTTAGCTTTCGCGGGAAAGTTCGAATACCTCAGCCTTAATTGCCCAACGGTCATCGACCGGTTCAGCGGCCAGTAAGTCCCCGGCCACGCAGAGATGATCGCAGGGGTCCCATTTGACGCCTGCCCGATACGGAGAGACGAGCCTGTGTACTGCGCCCAATACCGCTCGACGTTGATCGAGGAGGCGGTACTCAATCTCAGCGGGATCTGCCGGAAGTTGCGTCGCGAGCCGCGCCGTGACATCGGGCAGGACTGCGGTATCGATGTGAGCCTGTAAGGCGCAAATCACCCCATCGAAGACTCCCTTCACCAGCCCACCCCAAACCGGCTGGCGATTGACCGGCGGCCGAAGCTTTACTCTGACAGCGAAGGGCGTCTCCGGCGCAGTTGGCGCAAACACTCTGACCTCGCCGCGGGCCAGCGCCAGCCATACTTGAGCCAGCTGCTTCTCGCCAGCGAACGCGCCTAGGTCAGTCCAGTCGAACGAGGCCACCGTTCGACCCTGCTGCCAGGTGTCGAAGGCGCCCGACCGAGGCGCGAGCGCATAGCGGTAACAAAACCGGTAAGGGGCACTATTTGGCGCCGCCGGCACCCCGGCGCCGTGCTCGAAGCGAATCCCATTTCTACCAGCGACTTTGAACGAATCAATGTAGTAGAGCAACACGTTCTCGATGTCGGCGTTGGGGAGCTTGGGACCGAAGAACGTGGCGTGCAGCAACTGTTCGGTCGACGGCTCGAGCTGTCGGCAGCGACTTCGAATCTCATCCCGCAGATCCTTTTGCCAGATTGGCAGGTGTTCGAAACGGATGTAGTCATCGGCCCAAGCTTGGACGACGGCCCCGTCGGTCGTAGGTCCAACAACCTCGCAGCGACCGTCGGGCACCGCGGCGCCTAGCATTTGCTCAGACGGCTTGATCGGACTAGGTGAGAGAGGCTGGCCCGCAGGAAGGCAGGTACCGCACCGCCCAATCGGTTGCCCCACCTGGCTGATCGCCCACCGGTCCAGCTCGGCCAGACGCTCCGCGCAAACCTTGACAAATGCCCCGGTCCACGCGCCACCATGTGGGTTCTCAACGCTAATGGTCCGGCAAACGGCCTTGTGCAACCTCGCTTGGGTCGCGCTGTGGCTGCGCGCGATGTTGATCACGTAGCCATTGGGGTTGGCGGCGAGCCAGCCCAAATAGCCGGAGTCGTCGTCCCGAAACTCACACACGTAGGCCTCAGCGCTGGCTTCGCACGCCAGTTCCGTCGACTCCGTGGCGTCAGCGTGCGAGCTCAACATGGTTGATGGCAATCCCTCGACGACGAATCGCGCATCGACTGAGGCCGCGACCTCGATGTCTTGTGGCACCAGTTCGAATCCGGGTTCCTGAACGGCCTGTCCCCGTCCGGCCCTCGCCACGGTGTAAAGCTGCCCATTGCTTGAGTCGGGATACAGGTTCGCACCCAACATTCCGGCGTCAGCGATCGCAACGGGGGCGATCGTGCCGAGTCCGAGAACATCCGCATATAACTGGGCGCGCGCAACGGCGTCATGGACGGCCTGCTCGCGGACCTGACGGGTCAGCTCATCGCGTCGTTTCGCCGTCAAAGCCCACTCGATGTGAGTGACACGAAATCCTTCGGTGTTAGTGGCGTGCTCACCGACCCAACTCGACAGCGCGGCGAAGTCGCAGAACTTGACCTCGATGGCGACACTGGCGTGATGCACGAGCGGCAACTGTTCACCGTCCTGATTCCACGGCTGGGTAGACCAGGTGCGCAAACGCTCGGCGGACCACCAGGTGACCGTAGGGCTATCGCCGTCCTTAAGAGATGCCACTGACTTCTGCACGACGTCCAGGTCACGTACCACCCGCCTGTACACCGGTTCCATCGACGGACCCTCGTAGCTGATCGAGGCGTGAACAGTGCCTCGCTCCGGTGGCCGGGACGCCGCGAAGTACCCGCGAACCATAATTTCGGTAGCCATGGCGGTCAGCGTAGCGTCGACCACTGACACGGTCAGGCAAATCTGCGACAGCGGCTGTTGAGCTTGTTGGCGAAAAGCGTTGGCGTACAACAGAAATGTATCCGCGCCGCAATGTCGGCCGACGTGACGTCCTGGCCCTGCGATGGATGTTCGGGCACAGTCCACAAAGGTCACGTTCTGTCGGCGGCAACTGAATACTGACCACTGCGCGACAAGTGTGAGGCTAGCAGGATCGCGAATAGATCGGCGGGACAACGGTCTTACAGGACCATGCGGGACGGTTACTGAGTTCCTACTCGACTTCCATCAGGTGCCTCAGCGAATATTTGATGGGGGTAGCGCTCTGCACTATCGAGCCTTCTGGCGCAGCCGGCTCTGACCACAACTCTTCGCGCGTCGCATCTCGTTGAAGGCAAGATCAATGTCGTGTGGCATGCATCCACAGCGCGACATCGATTCGGCGGAGAAGGCTCATTTCGACAGGCCTCGACGCGGGTGGCACAAGTTAGATCGTCTCTATTCACGCCAAAGTGTGGCCGCACCAGCGTCGCGTGGACCATCAGCAAACCCAACAAAATCTAGCTGGACATACAGCGCACAGCTGTTGGCGGTGGCGGAGGGATTTGAACCCTCGGACGGTTTTAGCCGTCACACGCTTTCGAGGCGTGCTCCTTAGGCCGCTCGGACACGCCACCGCCGAGCAGCTTACCGAACTATCCGCGTCTCACCCCAATCGCTGGCGAGCGAAGAATTCCTCGAGCGGCGCGGCGCACTCGTCGGCAAGCACTCCCCCGCGGACCTCTGGGCGGTGATTGAGTCGGCGATCACGGACTACGTCCCACAGCGAGCCGACTGCGCCGGTCTTGGGCTCCCAGGCGCCGAACACCAGCCGGCCCACCCGGGCCAGCACCAACGCACCGGCGCACATGGTGCACGGTTCGACCGTCACCGCAAGGGTCGCGCCCGCCAACCGCCAGCCGTCGCCCAGAACCGCAGCGGACGCCCGCAACGCCAGCACTTCGGCGTGCGCGGTGGGATCACCTAGTGCCTCGCGCGCATTGACGGCCTGCCCTAACAACGTGCCGTCAGCACCGACTACCACGGCGCCGATCGGGACATCGCGAGGCCCGGCCGTCGCAGCCACCGCCAACGCGGCCCGGATCAACGACTCGTCGGAAACGGGAACTTTCACCGACCGAGACGGTCGATCACCGCAGACAGCTGCTCCGCGAACCCCATCTCCCGGGCAATCCGCCCCAACTGCTCGTCGGCGTAGAGATCGGTCTCGTCGAGGATCACGCCGAGCACCGCCTCGGGCAGTCCGACGTCGGACAGCAAGCCCAGGTCACCCTCGGCGAACGGGTCGGCATCCTCGAGGTCATCCGGATCGATATCGGCGTCCAGGCTGTCGAGCACCTCGTCGGCGATGTCGTAATCCAGGGCCGCGGTGGCGTCCGACAGCAACAACCGGGTCCCCGAGGGGGCCGGGCGCACGATGACGAAGAACTCGTCGTCGACGTCGAGCAGCCCGAACACGGCGCCGGAGCTGCGCAGTTCACGCAACTCGGTCTCGGCCGCCGACAGACTGGTCAGCGATTTGGCACCCATCGCCGAACAATGCCACCGTCCTTCTTCACGCACGACCGCAACGCCGAAGCCGTCCGGAACGTCCGAGGACGGGCCTGCTGCTGAAGCCCGTTGTGCTCCCATGGGCGCTTACGCTAGTCCCCGACCTGTCTCCCTGGCCAGACGAAGCCCGGTCGGGCGGTTGTGCCAACCTTGGACTGTGAGTGGGACACCGGTTTGTGTACTCGGCCTGGGTCTGATCGGAGGGTCGATTGTGCGGGCCGCCGCGGGCGCGGGCCGCGAGGTCTTCGGTTACAACAGGTCCGTGGCGAGCGCCGCCGGCGCTCGCGCCGACGGATTCGATGCCAGCACCGACCTCGGCGACGTGTTGAGGCGCGCAGCGGACAGCAATGCGCTGATCGTGCTGGCCGTCCCGATGCCCGCGCTGCCGAGCATGCTCGCCCATATCAAGGCGCTGGCCCCCGACTGCCCGTTGACCGACGTCACCAGCGTCAAGACCGCGGTGCTCGACGAAGTAGCCAAAGCCGGCCTGTCGGACCGGTTCGTCGGCGGGCACCCGATGACCGGTACCGCGCACTCGGGATGGGCCGCCGGACACGGCGGGCTGTTCAACCGGGCGCCGTGGGTGATCAGTGTGGACGACCACGTCGACCCCGCGATCTGGTCGACGGTGCTGACCCTCGCCCTGGACTGCGGCGCGGTAGTGGTGCCCGCCAAGTCCGACGAGCACGACGCCGCCGCCGCCGCCATCTCGCATCTGCCGCACCTACTTGCCGAGGCGCTGGCCGTCACCGCGGCCGAAGTGCCGTTGGCTTTCGCGCTGGCAGCGGGCTCGTTCCGGGATGCGACCCGGGTCGCGGGCACCGCCCCGGACCTGGTGCGCGCCATGTGCGAGGCCAACACCAGCCAATTGGTGCCGGCGACGAGCCGGATCATCGAGTTGCTCGGCCGCGCCCGCGACTCGCTGGCAGTCAACGGCTCGGTCGCCGACCTGGTCAACCAGGGTCACGCCGCGCGCACCCGCTACGAGAGCTTCCCGCGCTCCGACATCGTCGCCGTCGTCGTCGGCGAAGAGAACTGGCGTCAGCAGCTGGCCGCGGCCGGCCGAGCCGGTGGCGTGATCAGATCCGCTCTGCCAACCCTGGATAGTCCACAATGAACCCGTCGGCGTCGACGGTCACTGTGGTGTTGGCCACCGGCGACCGAAGTTTGATGCCGTCCAGTCGGCCCTCGCTGGCGTAGCTCACGGTCGCCGCGTCAACCGACATGTCCGGCACGTTGACATAGACCATCGGCAACGCGATCACTTCCGCGTTCTGGTGGATGCCGAGACGGCGGATCGGCAGCGCGTTGAAGAACGGACTGAACACCAGGTCGACGTCGAGGGCGCCGTTGTAACCGGCCCGCTTCTCGCCCTGATGGTCGGTCACCAACCACATGTTCTCTTCGTCACGTGCGATGGCGAGCTGGCGCTCCCGCTCGGCCAGCGTGACGGTGAGCCCGAGCCGTTTGGTGGCCCCCGACTCGTCGGTCTGCAATTCGTAGTACGCACCGAACGCCGGACTGGTTTCGGTAGCCGCGGCCACAATGCGGCCATTGGCTTTGATTCGCTTGCCGGACAACTGAATTCGTACTGATTCCATGCGCGAACAATCCTGGGCACGCCAGGTCAACATCGCCGTCAAAGCGCGCGAAGGTTCCGAAGGGGCTGCGTTCACCCTTCTACCGTAGGACCTCCGGGGGAGCCGCGACACGTTTGTCACCAACTGCGGTGTCAATTCGGTCGGTGGGCCTGCTCAGCCGCCCGCTGCCCGGGGCGGAGGCCCATGCCGCGACCGCCAGCAGGCCGTCCAGGAACAACGCCAGCGCAGCCACCAGCACCGCACCGACCAACGCCGTGTGAAATTGCCGCTCCTGGATGCCGTGGATCAGATAACGGCCCAGTCCCCCCAGGCTCGCGTACGCCGCGACCGTCGCGGTCGCCACCACCTGCAGGGTGGCGTTGCGCAGTCCGCCCAGGATCAGCGGCAGGGCATTGGGTACCTCGACGCGCAGCAGCACCTGCGATTCGGTCATGCCCATCGCGCGAGCGGCATCGACCACCAGCGGGTCGACGCTGGCGATGCCGGCATAGGTGCCGGCCAGCAGCGACGGGATGCCCAGCAGCATCAGCGCGACGATCGGTGGCCCCAGCCCCAGACCGAACATCAGTACACCCAGCAGCAGTACGCCCAGCGTCGGCAGCGCCCGTAACCCGTTGACCGCACCCACGATCAGCACCTGCCCGCGGCCGGTATGCCCGATGATCAGCCCGACCGGGATGGCGAGGACCGCTGATGCCGCCACCGCCAGGGCGGTGTACTCGAGGTGCTCACCGATGCGGGCGGCCACCCCGGTGGGGCCGGCCCAGTTGCCGGCCGTCGTCAGGAACGACCAGGCCTGTCCGATGAAGTTCACCGGGCACCTCCCACGATCGGCCCGGTGATGCCACGATCCCGCTCCCACGGGGTGAGCAACCGGCCGCTCACGGCGATCAGCGCGTCGACGACCACCGCCAGCACGAACATTGCGATGATGCCGGCCACGATCTGATCGCTCTTGTTGGTCTGGAATCCAGCCGTGAACCACGTGCCCAGACCGCCGATGCCGATCACCGAACCCACCGACACCATCGCGATATTGGTCGCCACCACCACCCGCAAACCGGCCACCAGGACCGGGATGGACAGCGGCAGTTCAACTTTCACCAACCGGGCGATCGGCGCATAGCCGACTGCGATCGCCGCGTCGCGCACCGGGCCCGGCACCGCGTCGAGCGCCTCGAGCACGGCGCGCACCATCAGCGCGGTGGTGTACGCACTCAGCGCGACCATCACGTTGGCCTCGTCGAGAATTCGGGTGCCGATGATCAACGGCAACACCACGAACAGCGCCAGGGACGGGACGGTGAAAATCACGCTGGCCGCCGCGGTGGTCAACCGCCGCGGAATCGGGGCGCGCTGCACCGCCAACCCCAGCGGCACCGCGATCGCCAGCCCGATCAGCACCGGGACCAGCGACAGTCGCAAGTGGATCACGGTGAGCGCCCACGCGGAGTCCAAGTGCGTCAGCAGGTAATGCATCAGGCCCGCCGGAGCGCTTCGGCCGCGGCCAGCACATCGGTGGCCAGGACGCCGCCGATCACCCGGCGTGCCTCATCGACGGTGACACCTACCGACGCCGGCGAGGACAGCGCCGCATCCAGCGCCTGGCTGAGATCGCCGCCGCGGTGAAACACCGACCCGACCGACGTCATGGCGTGGGCCAGCGGTAGCCCGTCGCGGTGCCGGCGCAATCCGTCGGCGTCGAGCCAACCCTTCGGTGTCCCGTCGTCGACGACCAGGACCCAGCCGTCCGGCGGTTCGGCACGGGCGAGCTCGCCGGTGGTGATCAGTGCGATGTCATGCACGGGCAGCCCGGTCGCGTCCAGGAGTTGCAGCCAGCGGTACCCCCGGCCGGTGCCGAGGAATTTCGAGACGAACTCGTTGGCCGGGCGTGCGAGCAACTGCGCCGGCTCGGCATACTGCTGCAGCACGCCACCGGAGCCGAACACCGCGACCCGGTCGGCCAGCCGCAGCGCCTCATCGATGTCGTGTGTGACGAAGACGATGGTCTTGCGCAATTCGCCTTGCAGCCGCAGTATTTCGTCCTGCAGGGTGTGCCGCACCACCGGGTCGACGGCAGAAAACGGCTCGTCCATCAACAGGATCGGCGGGTCGGCGGCCAGGGCGCGCGCCACCCCGACGCGCTGCTGTTCCCCGCCGGAGAGCTGGGCCGGATACCGGTTCGCGAGTTGGGGATTCAGACCGACGCGTTCGAGCACCTCGTAGGCGGCGGCGCGGGCGGCCTTGCGCGACTGCCCGTTGAGCACCGGCACCGTCGCGACGTTGTCGATCACCCGCTGATGGGGCAACAAACCCGCGTTCTGGATGACATAGCCGATCCCGCGGCGCAACTGCACCGGGTTGACCGCCGACACGTCGGCACCGTCCACGGTGATGGTGCCCGAAGTGGGCTCGATCATCCGGTTGATCATGCGCAGCGCCGTGGTCTTGCCGCAGCCCGACGAACCGACGAAGACGGTGAGCTTGCCGACAGGCGCGTCCAGGGTCAACCGGTCGACGGCAATGGTGCCACCGGCGAATTGCTTGCTGACATCGTCGAATCTGATCATCGGCTGCCGATGGGGTGATCGAAGCCGTTGTCCTTCAGCCAATTTCGTGCTGCTTGATCCGGGTCGACGCCGCCGTTGCCGGATACGGCTGCGTTGAGTTCGGCGATGCCCTGGGTGGTGAGCTTGGCCGACACCGCATCCAGGATGTTCTTGAGCCGGTCGGACTTCTGCCGCGAATTCATCAGCGGCACAATGTTGCCGGCCAGAAAGTTGTGCTCGGGATCCTCGAGCACCACCAGATGATCCTGCAGCACGGCCGGGGAGGTGCTGAAGATGTTGGCGGCCGTCACGGTGCCCTCGACCAGGGCACGCACCGTCACCGGACCGCCACCGTCGTTGATGGTCACGAAATTGCCTGCGCTGATGTCGAGTCCGTATTTCTGCTTCAGTCCCGGCAGTCCGGCCGGGCGGGTGGCGAATGCCGACGGCGCCGCGAACCGCACCTCGGCGGAATGCGCGGCCAGATCTGCGATGGTTTTGAGGTGCCACTTCGCCGCGGTCGCAGCGGTGACGGTGACAGAGTCGGTGTCGGAGGCCGGCGCCGGGGCGAGGATCGACAGGTCCCCGGGCAGGCGTCGGTACAGCTCTAATTCGACGGCGTCCAGGACCGTCGCCTTGGAGTTCGGCTCGAAATAGAGCAGCAGATTGCCGACGTACTCCGGCACCAGGTCCACGGAATGGTCCTTCAGGGCCGGGATGTATGTCTCGCGACTGCCGATACCCATCCGCCGTCCGACCTGAAAACCATTGGCCTGCAACGCTTGCGCATAGATCTCAGCAACGATCTCGGACTCGGGGAAATCGCCGGACCCCACTACGATAGACGTCGGGCCGCCCGCACCCGACCCGAACGGGTCCGGATTGCTGCAGGCAGCGACCAGGCACAGCACTGCCGCGACAAGTGCTACGCGGCGCAGCAGTCTCACCGTGCCGACACTATCCAAGTTTTCCCGCGTGGTTTGGTTTCAATCCGCGTGGAAGGGGAGAAAGATGTAGACATGAGCAGCAACCCTCCCGGCTCGGCGCCCTTCGACAAGAAGGCGTCCGGTGAGCCGCCGGCGCTAACCCCGGAAGAGCGATCCCGTCCGCTACCCAAGGACAGTGCCTCCCGGTTCACCCGCGCCGGCGCTCTGTGGACGTCGCTATTCATGGGCTTCCTGGTCCTGATCCTGTTGCTGATCTTCGTCACCCAGAACATCGAGCCCGCGTCGTTCACCTTCCTTGGCTGGCATTGGAGCCTGCCCAAGGGGGTGGCCCTGCTGCTGGCGGCTGTCGCCGGCGGACTGCTCACGGTGGCCGTCGGCACCGCGCGCATCTTGCAGTTGCGCCGCGCGGCCAAGAAAAACCTGACCGCCGGCATCCGCTAACTCAGCCGGGCGATCTCCGCCAGTCCGCGAGAGATCAGCGGCGCCACCACTTCGGGTGCGTCGTCGACACTGTCCCGGCCGTCGGCCTGCTCAGACATCCGCCGCCGGAAATCGATACCGGCGGCGATGATTGCCAGCTTGAAGTAGGCCAACGCCATGTAGAACTCCCACGGTCCCAGCGAACGCCCGGAGACCAGTGAATACCGGTCGGCCAGCTCGTCGGCGGTGGGCAACAATGGCGACGTCCACGCCGCCTGCGTGTCGATGATCAGGTCCAGCGCGGGGTCGCGGTAGACGCACATCAGGGCGGCGTCGCTGATCGGATCGCCCAGCGTCGACAGCTCCCAGTCCACCACCGCCCGAACGATGGTGGGATCGTCGGCGTCCAGGATGGTGTTGTCGATCCGGTAGTCGCCGTGCACGATCGAGGTCCGACTCTGCTGCGGGATAGCTTGCTGCAGAGCCGAATGCAGCCGCGAGACGTCGCCGTCGCGGCGGTCGTCGGGCAGCCGGACCAACTCCCACTGCGAACCCCACCGTCGCACTTGGCGTTCCAGGTAACCGTTCGGTTTTCCGAAGTCGCCCAACCCGACTGAGGCCGGGTCGACGTTGTGCAGGTCGACCAGGACCCGGATCAGCGCGTCGACGCAACCGTCGATGGCGCGGCGGCCGAGCGACTCGAGTTGGGTGCGCCGCCGCACCACCTGCCCGGCAACGAATTCCACGACCTGAAAGGGTGCGCCCAGCACCGACTCGTCCTGACACAGCCCGATCGTGCGCGCCACCGGCACCGGAGTGTCCTGCAGCGCGGCCACCACCTTGAACTCGCGGTTCATGTCGTGCGCGGAGGGGGTCAGCCCGTGCAGCGGCGGGCGCCGCACCAGCCAGCTCGTCGCGTCGTCGTAGACGCGGAAGGTCAGATTGGAACGTCCACCGGAGATGAACTCGCCACGCAGCTCACCGTCGCGTGCGATGCCGAGCGAACACAGATACCCGTCCAGCGCGGCCAGGTCCAAGCCGTCGAGGCGGTCCACCGAAGTCACCGAACTTGTTTACCACGCCTCACCATTGCCTATTGGTTCACTCCTCCGCAGGCCGCACCCAGCCTGCATCGTCGTATCACCACCGCTGATTCCGCGGCAGCAAATCCCACACGTGCTCGGTGCCGTTGACCGCCGCGACGGTCGCCTGGCCGGTCCGGGAGAACAACAGCCGGCTCACCGAGGCGTAATCGATCGGGAACGACAACAACCGAGCCGTGCCCAGCACCTCGTGCAGCACCACGTTGATCACCCCACCGTGGCTGAACGCCGCGACGGTCTCCTCCGGGTCGGCCGTAGCGACCAGATCGTCGATTGCCGACCGGACCCGGGCGCGAAACGCGTCCTCGTCGACGCCACTGGGCAGGTGGCCCCGGGACATGCGCGCCCACTCGTCGGGGAACTCGGTACGAATCTGCTCGACCGGAATGTAGGACTGCAGGTCGCGGTCGTACTCAGCCAACCGGTCGTCGATATCGACCTTCAGCTCGCGGGCCTGCGCGACGGGATCGGCGGTCTGGATCGCGCGGCGCTGCGGACTGCTCACCACCCTGGCGATCGGAAATCGGGCCAGCGCCTCCGGCAGCCGTGCCACCTGCTGAAATCCGGTCTCGGACAACTCCGGATCAGAACCTTCGCCATGATCGCTACGCAGCGGCAACGCGTGCCGGACCAGGAGCAGTTGCATGGCTCAACCCTTACACGATGGCACTGGCCGCTTCGGTGCAGCGCGGAGAATGCTATTCTCCCTACGGAGATTGGGGTGTGCGATGACGGCGAGCAGAACTGAATTGGACACCGGCGTGCTGGGTCGTTGGCTCGATACGAATCAGGCGCCCGGCCATGGGGTGGAACCAGTGCTGGAGCAGCTGGGCGGTGGCTCGCAGAACACCCTGTACCTGGTGCAGCGCGGTCCCGAGCGCATGGTGCTGCGCATGCCCGGCCCGCGCGCCGACGCCGCGCGTATCGACGGACTGGTGCGCGAGATCCGGTTGGTGCGGGCGCTGAACGGCACCGACGTGCCGCACGCGGAACTGATCGCCGCCGACGAGACCGGATCGGTGCTCGGCATGCCGTTCTACCTGATGCGCGCGATCGACGGGTGGAGCCCGATGGACGGCGGCTGGCAGGCGCCGTTCGACCACGACCTGACTGCCCGGCGTGAACTGGCGTTCCAACTGGTCGAGGGCGCCGCACGGCTCGGACGGGTGGACTGGCGCGCGCAGGGTCTGGACGGTTTCGGCCGCCCGGACGGTTTCCACGAGCGGCAGGTCGACCGGTGGCTGAGCTTTCTCGACGCCTACAAGGTGCGCGACTTGCCGGGCCTGGACGAAGCGTCGGAGTGGTTGCGCCGCAATCGACCCGCGCATTACCCGGCCGGCATCATGCACGGTGACTATCAATTCGCCAACGTGATGTTCGCGCACGGAGAGCCGGCCCGGCTGGCCGCGATCGTGGACTGGGAGATGACCACGGTCGGTGACCCGTTGCTGGACCTGGCCTGGGCATTGCTCGGCTACGACGGTGAGCAACCCCGTTCGGACGGCTTCTATCTGGATATGCGGGGCATGCCGACCCGCAGTGAGCTCTTGCAGCACTACGAGTCGATCAGCGGATTGTCCACCGAGAACATCGACTACTACCTGGTACTGGCGAACTGGAAGCTGGGCATCGTGCTGGAAAAGACATATGCGGCCGGGGTGCGGACCGGAAAAGTCGATCCGAAGATCAAAGACGCGTTCGGGGCGATGATCCCCCAGCTGATCGCCACCGCGGCAGAGCTGGCGCGGTCGAGCGGGAGGTGAAATGAGTTACGCCGAACAGCTTTTCGACTTGACCGATCGGGTAGTGCTGATCACCGGCGGCAGCCGTGGCCTGGGCCGCGAGATGGCCTTCGGCGCGGCGCGATGCGGCGCCGAAGTGGTGATCGCCAGTCGCAACATGGACAACTGTGTGGCCGTCGCCAAAGATATCGAGTCCCAGACCGGTCGCACCGCCCTGCCGTACCAGGTGCACGTGGGCCGCTGGGACCAACTCGACGGGCTCGTCGAGGCGACGTACGACGCTTTCGGCAAGGTCGACACGCTGATCAACAACGCCGGCATGTCGCCCCTGTACGACAAGCTCACCGATGTCACCGAGAAACTGTTCGACTCGGTGATCAACCTCAATCTCAAAGGGCCGTTTCGCCTTTCAACACTGGTAGGGGAACGGATGGTGGCTGCGGGCAGTGGTTCGATCATCAATGTGAGCACCGCCGGGTCGTTGCGTCCGACACCCGACATCGTTCCGTACGCCTGCGCCAAAGCCGGGCTCAACGCGATGACCGAGGCGCTGGCGAAGGCGTTCGGCCCGTCGGTGCGGGTCAACACACTGATGGCCGGGCCGTTCCTGACCGACGTCAGCAAGGCGTGGAATCTGGATCAGGCGACGCGCAACCCGTTCGAGCACCTTTCCCTCAAACGTGCCGGCGATCCGACTGAAATCGTCGGTGCCGCACTGTTTCTGGCCTCCGACGCGTCGAGTTTCACCACCGGCTCGATCGTGCGGGCCGACGGCGGCATCCCCTAACGAGAGGAAGATTCGTATGTCGTGGGACTTTTCCACCGAACCGGAATTCGAGCAGAAGCTGCACTGGGTGCGCGACTTCGTCCGCGACGAAGTCGAACCCCTGGAAGTGTTGTTCCCGGGCTGCGAATTCCTGCCACTCAACGAGGAGCGGCGCCGGATCGTCGATCCGCTCAAGCAGCAGGTTCGCGACCAGGGGTTGTGGGCCCCGCATCTGGGGCCGGAGCTGGGCGGGCAGGGCTTTGGCGCCGTCAAGCTGACGTTGATCAACGAGATCCTCGGACGCAGCCCCTGGGCGCCGATCATTTTCGGCACCCAGGCGCCCGACACCGGCAACGCCGAAATCATCGCGCGCTTCGGCACCCCCGAACAGAAGGACCGCTACCTGCAGGGTCTGCTGTCCGGGGAGATCTTCTCCTGTTTCTCCATGACCGAGCCGCAAGGCGGCGCCGATCCGCGGGTGTTCACCACACGGGCGGTGCGTGACGGCGAAGACTGGGTGATCACCGGACGAAAGTTCTTCTCCTCCAACGCATCGGTGGCATCGTTCTTCATCGTCGTCGCCGTCACCGACCCCGATGTACCGGTCCACCACGGCGCGTCGACCTTCTTGATCCCGGCCGGCACCCCGGGACTGACCATCGAGGCCAACCACCACCTGGTCGGATCGGACCCGCACGAGCCGGGGCATTCCCTGGTCCGTTACGACGACGTGCGGGTCGGGCCGGAGGCGCTGCTGGGCGAGGCCGGACAAGGCTTCCTGATCCTGCAAACCCGGCTGGCCGGTGGTCGGCTGCACCACGCGATGCGGTCGCTCGGCGTTGCCCACCGCGCGGTCGAGATGATGTCGCGCCGCGCGAAAAGCCGCTTCACCCAAGGCAGTCTGCTCGCCGACAAACAACTGGTGCAGGAGTTCGTCGCCGACTCCTACACCGAGTTGATCCCGTTCCGACTGACCGTCCTGCACGCGGCGTGGCTGATCGACACCGGGGACGAGCGGGCCGCCCGCGCCGAGATCGCGGCCTGCAAGATCCTGGCCTCCCAGGTACTGAAGTCCATTGCGCTGCGCGCCATTCAGGTACACGGCGCACTGGGACTCAGTGACCAGCTGCCGCTGGTGAACGCGTTGCTCGGTGGGATCGCACTCGGCCTGGCCGACGGACCCACCGAGGCGCACAAGGTGAACCTGGCGCGGATGCTGCTCAAAGGCTACGACGCCGAAGACGGTGAGTGGCCCAGCGAGATGCTGCACGTGCGCCGCGAGGCCGCGCTGAAGAAGTACGCCGACCTGATCGATCGCGTTCCCGCGCTGCCCGATTCGCCGTGAACACCAGAGCCGTGGCGGCCGTCGAACGCGCTCTCGACGACCGGCAACGCGGCGCCACCGAGGAAGTGGAGCGCATCCTGGCCGCCGCCGTGCGGGTGATGGAACGCGTCGCACCGGATCCGCCCCGCGTCAGCGACATCGTGGCCGAAGCGGGCTCGTCGAATAAGGCGTTCTACCGCTACTTCGCCGGGAAGGACGATCTGATCCTGGCCGTGATGGAGCGTGGGGTGGGGCTGGTGGTGTCCTATCTCGACCATCAGATGGCCAAGGAATTGCGCCCACAGGACAAAGTGACCCGTTGGATCGAGGGGACCCTGGCCCAGGTCGCCGATCCGCACCTGATCAGCATGAGTCGCGCGGTCACCGGGCAGCTGTCCAGCTGGCACGTCGCCGACCAGGAGCTGATGCGGCCACTGCGCGACCTGCTCGTCGAACCGGTCACCGCTCTGGGCAGCGCCGACGTCGATCGCGACGTCGAGGCCGTCTACGGTTGCACGGTGGCGATGATGCGGCGGTATGTGGGATCCTGCGACCGGCCGGGCCATGCGGACATACAGCACCTTTCGCGGTTCTGCCTGCGCGGGCTCGGGGTCGGTTGATGCGCGCGATCGTCTGCCGCGCGTACGGCCCGCCCGAAGACCTGGTGCTGTCCGACATGCCGGACCCGGTTCCGGCGCCTGGTCAGCTGTTGGTGCGGGTGCACTCGGCGGCGGTGAACTTTCCGGACGTGCTGTTCGTCGCCGGCAAATACCAGATCAAAATCCCGCCACCGTTCATACCGGGCAACGAGATTGCCGGCGAAGTGGTAGCGGCCGGCCCCGGTGCAGCATCGCGTCCGGGACAACGGGTGTTCGGCACCACGTTCGGAGCGTTCGCCGAACTGGCGTTGCTGGAAGAAGCTATTGCGGAACCGATTCCCGATGGCGTCGACTTCGATTCCGCAGCGGCGTTCGGCGTGACATACCGCACCGCCTATCACGCACTGCGTTCGGTGGCCGAGGTGACGACAGGTGATTGGGTGGTGGTGCTCGGCGCGGCCGGTGGGGTGGGCCTGGCTGCTGTCGATCTGGCGGTGGCGATGGGGGCACGCGTGCTGGCGGCGGCGTCGAGTCCGGCGAAGCTGGCGTTGTGCCGGGAGCGCGGCGCCGAAGCCACCGTCGACTACGACAACGAGGACCTCAAGCTGCGTATCCGCGAACTCACCGGGGACAACGCGCGCGTCGTCCTCGATCCCGTCGGGGGATCGTATGCCGAGCCGGCCCTGCGCGGTCTCGCCCGGGGTGGCATGTTCGTCACGCTCGGCTACGCGGCAGGCTCCATCCCGGCCATTCCGCTCAACCTGGTGATGCTCAAAAACGTGACGGTCCGCGGCATGGAAATCCGCACGTTCGCCGACGATTACCCACAGCAGTGCGCGCGCGACATCGCTGAGCTGTCAAAGTTGTTCGCCGACGGCAAGATTCGTCCGTACATCGGCGCGCGGTTCCCGTTGGCCGATACCGCGGCCGCCTTGCGCTACGTCGCCGACCGCAAGGTGCTGGGCAAGGTGATCATCGACGTCGCCGACTAGGCGTTGACCCTGCGGCTATGGCGGTGAGGTTCGAGCAGCCCACGCCACCAGCGCAGGATGACAAGCGTTGTTACGGCGTGACGATGTTGAAATTCGGGTCGGGCGCATCGAGGACCTCGATCAGCGACTGCAGCGCCGTCTGGTCACCGGACAGTTCCAAGCCCGGCGACGTGAAGTCACCGGTCGCGACCAGCAGCAGTCGAATCTTGTTGGCCAGCTTGACCGTAACGTTCGCAGAGGCGGGATCGGCGGACACCTGGCGATGTACCAGCACCCCGTTGCGCAGGGCCAGCCGATAATTCGTGTTCGAATCGGCGAACGTGACGTCGATGGACAGATCGAGGTCCCAGCTGCGCGGACCGTTCACCCGGATGGCCAGGCCGTCGAAGACCTGCTCGGGCGTCAACTGAGACAACAGGGTCGGCGAGGTGACCTGGCCGGCGGTGCCGAATTTGCCGACCCGCAATTCGGTGGCGCCACTGAGGAAGAAATTGCGCCATGTCGCATTCTCCGCGCCGTAGCCCAACTGTTCCAACGTGTCCGCATACAGCTCCCGCGCGGGCCCGTGCTGCTCGTCGGTGAACATCGCGTGGTCGAGTAGCGTTGCCGCCCAGCGAAAATCACCGGAATCGAAGGCGGACCTTGCCAGTTCCACCACCCGGTCGATGCCACCGAGCGCCTCGACGTAGCGGGGTCCCAGCGCCTCGGGCGGATGTGGCCACAGCCGGCCGGGGTTGCCGTCGAACCAGCCCATGTAGCGCTGGTAGACGGCTTTCACGTTGTGGCTGACCGAGCCGTAGTAGCCCCGCGCATGCCAAGCGTGCTCCAAAGCCGGCGGCAGCTGGAATATTTCGGCGATCTCGACGCCCGTATAACCCTGATTGAGCAACCGCAATGTCTGGTCGTGCAGGTAGGCGTACAGATCGCGTTGCAGCGACAGGAACTCGATGATGTGCTCCCGCCCCCACGTCGGCCAATGGTGGGAGGCGAACACCACCTCGGCGCGATCGGCGAAGGTGTCGATCGCTTCGGTGAGATACCCCGACCAGGCGCGTGGATCGCGGACCAGTGCCCCGCGCAGCGTCAGCAGGTTGTGCAGGTTGTGGGTGGCGTTCTCGGCCATGCACAGCGCACGGAATTGCGGGAAATAGAAGTGCATTTCGGCCGGCGCCTCGGTGCCGGGCGCCATCTGGAACTCGATCTGCACCCCGTCGATGGTGTGCGTCTCCCCCGTGGTCCGGATATCGATCGTCGGGACGATCAGGGCCACCTCGCCGGTCGAGGCAACCTGTCCGAGACCACACCCCACCTGCCCCAGCGGACCCCGGTCCAACAACGCGCCGTACATATACGTCGCCCGACGCAGCATCGCCGGACCGGCGTACACGTTCTCCTGCACGGCATGTTCGGTGAAGCCTTCGGGCGCCAGGATGGCCACCTTGCCGGCGTCCACGTCGGCCTGCGAGGTGACACCGAGTACACCGCCGAAGTGGTCGGCGTGGCTGTGGGTGTAGATCACGGCGACGACGGGCCGGTCCCCACCACGGTGCGTGCGGTACAGCTGCAGCGCCGCAGCGGCGGTCTCGGTAGAAATCAACGGATCGATGACGATGACACCGGTGTCGCCCTCGATGAAGCTGATGTTGGAGATGTCCAGTCCGCGGACCTGATAGATGCCCGGCACCACTTCGTAGAGGCCCTGTTTGGCGGCCAGTGTCGATTGGCGCCACAGGCTGGGGTGCACCGACACCGGTGCCGAGTCGGTCAGGAATGAATAGGCGTCGTTGTCCCACACCACCCGGCCGTCGGCGGCTTTGACCACGCACGGTGATAGTGCGGCAAGGAATCCGCGGTCGGCGTCGTCGAAATCCCTTGAGTCGTGCCATGGTAGGGAATGTTTGCCATGCGCCGCTTCAATGGTTGCGGTCGGGGGTTTGTGGTCCACCGTCTCCACCTTGCCACTAGTGCGATTCCACCGGAAGTGCCCGCATGCAGTGCCGATTTTCCTGAGTTGCTAGACCTCAGCTCCGGTTAAGCCGCATACTGCCGAAGCGGTCTTCAACCACGAGGGTCGCTACGACGAGCAAAGGAGCTCAGGTGAAGCGTGGACTGACGGTCGCGGTGGCGGGGGCGGCCATTCTGGTCGCGGGTCTTTCGGGGTGTTCGGATGACAAGCCGAAATCGAGTGGTGGATCCTCCAGTTCGGCTGCAGCCAGCGGAGGCGCCAGCGCCTCCGGGACCAAGGTGCTGATCGACGGGCAGGACCAGCACGTCACCGGCACAACTCTGTGCACCACGGCGGGTGGCACCGTCAACATCGCGATCGGCGGATCGGCGACCGGCATCGGCGCGGTCCTCTCCGACGCCAATCCCCCTGAGGTGAAGTCGGTTGCGCTCGGCAATGTCAACGGCGTGTCGCTCGGGTACGCCCCCGGCACCCCGGACGCCAAAGCCGAAGCCACCAAGAACGGCAACGCCTACAAGATCAGCGGCACCGCCACCGGAGTGGACATGGCCAACCCCATGGCACCGGTCAAGAAGTCCTTCGAAATCGACGTCACCTGCTCGGGCTGACGGGCTGAGCTGAGGACGCGGGCGGTTGCCGACCATTAACCGGCAACCGCACCGCGAACTCGGTACGACCGGGCGAGCTGTGCACGGTGATCATCCCGTTGTGCGCTTTGACGACGGCGGAGACGATCGCCAGGCCCAGCCCGGTGCTGCCGCCCTTCCGGGAACGCGAGGTATCGCCGCGCACGAACCGCTCGAACACCTCGGTCTGCTGCGCCGCCGGAATGCCGGGCCCGTTGTCGATCACCTGCAGCAGCGTGTGCGTCGGCTCAGTGCTCAACCGGGTGGTGACGACGGAGCCGGCGCCGGTGTGCACGCGGGCGTTGGCCAGCAAATTCGCCAGTACCTGGTGCAACCGCGCCTCGTCGCCGATGACCACCACCGGTTCGGGCGGCAGATCCAGTTCCCATTGGTGATCCGGGCCAGCGATGTGGGCGTCGCTGACCGCGTCGACGGCCAGCCGGGACAGATCCACCGGTTCGCGTTCCAGGGGTCGGCCGGAGTCCAGCCGCGCCAGCAGCAACAGATCCTCCACCAGGCGGGTGATCCGTTCGGTCTCCGATGCGACTCGGCTCATGGCGTGTGCCACCGCTTCGCGGTCGTCCCCCATCCGCTGCGCCAGCTCGGTGTAACCACGGATCGCGGCCAGCGGGGTACGCAGTTCGTGACTGGCGTCGGCAACGAACTGGCGCACCCGGGTCTCGCTGGCCTGCCGCGTCGACAGTGCAGCGGAGATGTGGTCGAGCATGCGGTTGACCGCCGACCCGAGCTGGCCGACTTCGGTGTCCGGGTTGGCGTCGGGCTCGGGCACCCGCACCGGCAATTCGACTTCGCCCCGGTCCAGCGGCAGGTCGACGACCTCGGTCGCGGTCTGCGCGACCCGTCGCAGCGGCGCCAGCGCCCGCCGGATGATCATCACCCCGGCGGTGGTCGCGGCGACCAGCGCAACGAAGGTGAGCACGCCGAAGATGACCAGCATCCGTAGTTCGGTGGCATCGATGTTGGCCATCGACAGGCCGGTGACGATCACGTCGGCCCGGTTTCGGCTCGGAGCCGCCACCACCCGGTAGCGGCCCAGTCCGTCGAGGTCCAGCGTCACCGGCGAGCGGCTACCGGCAATCTGTTCCAGTTGGTGTTTCGCGGTCGCGGACAGCGCGGCCCGCGCACCGCTGCTGGTCAGGTATCCGGCGTCCACCGTGGTGCCGTCGCTGACCACGGCGGCGACCATGCCGGCCGGCTGGCCCGGCGCGTCGAGAAATCTGGGTCCGGGCCCGGTTTTGACGTAGCGGGGTTCGTGACGGCGCGGCGGCTCGGGGTAGAGCAGCGAGGAGCGGTAGGAGGTGCCGCTGAGCTGACTGTCGAGTTGGGCCAGCAGGTGGTGCCGTAACGCGAGTTCGGTTGCCGCGGTGATGCCGACGCACACCATGGCCAACACGGCCACCTGTCCGACCAGCAGCCGCAGCCGCAGCGACCAGACCCGGGGCCGTCTAGCGCGCCGGCTTGAGGACATACCCCGCGCCGCGCAATGTGTGGATCATGGGTTCGCGACCATTGTCGATTTTCTTGCGCAGATAGGAGATATAGAGCTCGACGATGTTGGACCGACCGCCGAAGTCGTAGCTCCACACGCGGTCCAGGAT
Organism: Mycobacterium sp. NGS24; assembly: GCF_059813065.1. Taxonomy (NCBI): domain Bacteria; kingdom Bacillati; phylum Actinomycetota; class Actinomycetes; order Mycobacteriales; family Mycobacteriaceae; genus Mycobacterium; species Mycobacterium sp. NGS24. Next base: position 27,868 of record NZ_JCALDW010000012.1, on the reverse strand, counting down.
CTGCGCCTTACTCAACACCCGCTTGGCGTTGCGCATCATGAAGCGCAGCAGCTCGAATTCGGTGGATGTCAACGAGATCGGCTCGCCGGCGCGGGACACTTCGTGGCTGTCCTCGTCGAGGACGAGATCGCCCACCACCAGCTGGGCACCGCTGTCGACCGTGGTGACGCCGGTGCGCCGCAGCAGCGCACGCAGCCGCAGCACCACCTCCTCGATGCTGAACGGTTTGGTGACGTAATCGTCTCCGCCAGCGGTCAATCCGGCGATTCTGTCCTCCACCGCGTCCTTGGCCGTCAGCAGCAGCACCGGCAGGCGCGGATTCTCTTCGCGCAACTTGCGCAGCACTTCCAGGCCACTCATGTCGGGCAGCATCACGTCGAGGACCACGACGTCGGGACGTTCGGTGCGAGCGGTAGCGAGGGCGGTCGTGCCGTCCCCTGCGGTGGCGATATTCCAGCCCTCGTAGCGCAGGGCCATCGACACCATCTCCGCGAGAACAGGTTCGTCGTCAACCACCAGCACGTTGACCGGTTGGCCGTCGGCGCGGCACATGACAACGCGCTCGGTGGAAGTTCGGGGGGAGGCCACGGCTTCCAGTATCCGCACAACCCACTAGGGCGGCGCTATGGCCGCACTGTGTGTCGGCTGTGAAACAAGACGGTCGCGTGACCGCACCAGCGATCACGCGACCTTCGGGAAATGACTGATTAGTACCAGTTGCGCCGTCCGGCTACCGGCCGGCCCACCGAACCCATGGCCCACATCACCGCACCGATGACCAACAGCACCACGCCCAGCATCGCCAATAAATGCACGTTGAAGACAAATCCCAGAATGAGCAAGATAGCGCCCACGACAATCATGATGATTCCTTTACATAGAGGGGATGTGGTCAATTGCTTGCATCGCACTCGGCTGCGGTAAACGCGGGGTGCGGCAGTCAGTTACTTTCGGATTTACTCCCATGTAATTCAGCGGACCCGCAATCACCGTTACCGCAACGGTTCCCGCTGACGCACAGCTGGTGGCCTCGCCTTTGAAGTAGTCGCGCTGCCAGGCCGCGAGGACTCCGATGAGCAGCCACACCAGCACAATTGCACCGAGAATTCCGCGACCGCGCACCATAATTTCCTCCATTGATCCCGAAACCAATTTCTGTGTGATGAGCGTTACCCGTTGGACCTGTGTCTAAACATGAAAGGCGGCGTGGCGGAGTACTATCCGGACTGCTCGGCAAGCCACCTGGCAGCCCGCCTTTCGACGGGCGAGACAGCACGTGTCCGCGGCCAGCCCAGGTAATTCGGTGACGCCGATTTCAGGCAGCCAATTGGCTCGGACACGCACCGACGGATCGCTCCCAGATTCCAGCCAGCTCATGATCACGTCCGCATAGCGCGCACTGGTCTGCGGATAGGCACAATCCGGCTGCGGGGTGCGGAGGAACTCCTCGGTAACATGTCCCGACAACCATTGCGGCCAAGGAGGTTAACGGCACCGTGCCCGACACGTTGTTCGCGGATGTCTCGGAATATCAAGTGCCGGTGGACGACTCGTACCCCTACCAGGTGTTGTCGTTCCGGGTCTGCGACGGCACCTATCGGGACCACAACTTCGCGCGCAATTACGCCTGGGTGCGTGCGGCATTGGACAGTGGGCGAATGACATTCGCGATCATCTACACCTATGTACGCCCGAACTGGTCGGCCAACGCCGACACGGTGCGCTCGATGATCGAAGCTGAGGGCGGGTTGCACCCGCGGGTCGCGTTGATGCTGGACGTCGAATCGGGCGGTAATCCGCCAGGTGACGGCTCGAGCTGGATCAACCAGTTGTATTGGAACCTGGCCGATTACGCGGGTTCGCCGGCCCGCATCATCGGCTATGCCAACGCCTACGACTTCTACAACATGTGGCAGGTGCGACCGGCCGGACTACGGGTGGTGGCTGCCGGCTACGGATCCAACCCCAACCTTCCCGGGCAGGTCGCACACCAATACACCGACGGGCAGGGGTACAGCCCCAACCTGCCGCAAGGCGCACCGCCGTTCGGTCGGTGTGACATGAATTCCGCGAATGGACTGACACCGCAACAATTTGCCGCCGCGTGCGGCATCGTGACGAACGGAGGACCGCTGATGGCGCTCAGCGATGAGGAGCAGACCGAACTGCTGACCAAGGTGCGCGAGATCTGGGATCAGCTGCGCGGACCGCAGGGCGCCGGCTGGCCGCAGCTGGGGCAGGACAGCCAGGGCCAGAACCTCACCCCGGTCGATGCGATCGCAGCGATCAAGAAAGATCTGGAACAGGCCGAGCCGTCGACGTAGCGAATTCATCACCGCCGCAACGCTGCAACGAACAGCGTCGGCGGAATCGAGTGATCGAGATCGTCCGGAACGCTGCGACCGTAGCGGGCCAGCAGCTCGGCGAAGGTGGTCGCCGACGCGTCCCAGCCGCGCTCACGCAGCCAGTCGGCGACGGCGGTTCTCTCTTCGGCGTACCACAGGTCGTCGTTGTCGTTGACTTCAACGTTGGCCAGCCGCGCCGCGGTGGTGCGCATCTGCGCCATGTCCGCGCGCTGGCGTCGTACCAGGTCCGGATCCAGGAAGCCCGGCCCGGGCACGTTCGTCGCCAGCTGACTGCCGGCCGGACTCAGCACATCGATGCGTTCGAACAACAGATCCTGCGCCCGCGCGGGCAGGTAACGCACCAGGCCCTCGGCCGACCACGCGGTGGCCAGCTGTGGGTCGAAACCGGCGTCCCGCAACGCTTTTGGCCAGTCCTGTCGCAGGTCGACGGCAATGCTCACCAGTTGCGCCGTGGGCTGCGCACCGTGCTCGCGCAGCGCGGCAGACTTGAAGTCGAGCACCCGCGGCAAGTCGAGTTCGTACACGACGGTGCCGTCGGGCCAGTCCAGCCGCCACGCTCGGGAGTCCAGGCCGGACGCCAGAATCACCACCTGCCGAACACCGGCGTCAGCCGCGCCCAGGAAGAACTCGTCGAAGAATGCGGTGCGCGTTGCCATGAAGTCGACCATCAGCCGCACCCGGGCGAGCACCTCGGGTTCCACCTCGACCGCGCCGGAAAGCACCGCCGGGTCGGCATAGACGTTCCACATTCCGGAGCCGGCCGCGTCGAGGAACACCCGCGCGAACGGGTCCTGGATCAGCGGGTCGGCGCTCTCGGTTTCCGCGGCGCGCGCCGCAGCCACGCCCAGGGCGGTGGCGCCCACACTTTCGGTGATATCCCAGGAGTCATTGTCGGTGCGCGGCACGAGGACGATTGTTCCAGCCGGTTGCGCCTCGGGCGGCGGGCCGAGCATCCCCTACGCTTTTTGCCAGACGATCGACAGGCTGCAGAGGGAGCGGGACGTGTCAAACCGGTGCACTGCGCAGGCCGGCGCATGAGCGGCGTCGACTTGGCCGCCGTCGGCCGCTGGATGACAGATCAGGGGTTGGGTGAAGGTCCGCTGCACGACGTCGTTCCGATCACCGGCGGCACCCAGAATGTGATGCTGCGCTTCACCAGGTCAGGCCGGACCTACGTGTTGCGCCGCGGCCCAAGGCACCTGCGCACCCGCAGCAACAGCGTGATTCTGCGCGAAACCCGGGTGCTTGCCGCGCTGGCCGGCTCGGACGTGCCCCATCCGCACCTGATCGCGACGTGCGCGGACACCAGCGTGCTGGGGGACGCGGTGTTCTACCTGATGGAACCGATCGAGGGCTTCAACGCCGGTGAGGGTTTGCCGCCGTTGCACGCCGGGGATCCCGCGGTGCGCTACGGGATGGGCCTGTCGATGGCGGATGCCCTGGCCAAGCTCGGCGCGGTCGACCACGTCGCCGCCGGGCTGGCGGATTTCGGCAAGCCGGACGGTTTTCTGGAACGGCAAGTGCCACGCTGGCTTTCGGAATTGGCGTCCTACCAGGAATACGACGGCTACCCGGGACCGGACATCCCAGGCATCGACGACGTCGCCCGCTGGCTGGAAGCCAACCGCCCGACCACCTGGCAGCCCGGCATCATGCACGGTGACTATCACGCCGCCAACGTGATGTTCTCCCTCACCGGCCCCGACGTGGTGGCCATCTGCGACTGGGAGATGTCCACGATCGGCGACCCGCTGCTGGACCTCGGCTGGCTGCTGGCCACCTGGCAGCAGGACGACGGCTCATCGGTTTTCGGTCATGCCCTCGGCCAGAGTGACGGCTTGGCCAGCACCGACGACCTGGTGCGGCGCTATGCCGCCAACACCACCCGCGACCTGTCGCACCTCACCTGGTACACGGTGCTCGCGTGTTTCAAGCTCGGCATCGTGATCGAGGGCACGCTGGCGCGGGCCTGTGCCGGCAAAGCCGAGAAGGCGGTGGGCGACCAGCTGCATGCCGGGACGGTGCACCTGTTCGAACGTGCGCTGGGGATGATCGCAACCCGGCCCTGACCGGGTTGCGTCGCCGGCGGCAAAGAAAGCGGCGTAGAACCCGACACTGAAAGCCACCGTCGCCCCGCCGATCAGCGAGCCGAACACCAGTGGATACTGCGCCATCACCGGCGCCAGGAACCGGCAACACAACAGCAGCGCCGCCAGCAGCGCCGACCCGGACGCCACCAGCCCGGTGCGGGACCAACGGTTGCCCTGCGCACGCATCGCCGACTCCACCGTCAGGCACAGCAGGGCACCGGCCACCAGGTCCACGCCGTAGTGATAGCCGAAGCCCAGCGTGGCCGCGATGGTCCCCAACAGCCAGGTGGTGCCGCCCCACCGTAGCCAGCGCGGCCCGCGGCGGGAGTGGATGAAGGTCGCCAGCGCCCAACTGGTGTGCATCGACGGCATGCAGTTGCGTGCGGTCAGGTCGTCGAACGCGATCGCCCGCGGCGTGCGGATCTGCGGCAGTGCATGCGGCCAGTAGTCGCCCACTTGAAAGCCCTGGCCGGCCGGGCTGAACGCGAATTCCGGGCCGACCACCGGGAACAACACGTAGATCAACGGTCCGACCAGGCCGAGCACCAGGAACGTTCGCACCAGGAAGTGCCGCGGCCAGCCCGCGGAGTTCACGTGGCGTAGTTGGTAGACCACGACCACCATCGCGGCCAGCGGCAACTCGATGTAGACCCAGTGCAGCACGGCGGTGAGGATCGGCCCGCCCGCCTCGAACAGCCAGCCCATCACCCACGACGGTTGCCCGAGCGCGTGATCGGCCAGGTAGGCGTACTCGTCGAGGACGGTCGGCCGGACCATCGCCGTGATGCGCAGCCAGGTGTCGCCCACTTTGGTCGCGATGATGACCAGGAATCCCAGCGCGATCCCACGCAGCGCGGTCGCCCGCTGGGCGCCGGTCCAGCGCTGCCAAGCCACCAGGACCAGCCCGGTGAGCACGATCATCGGTCCGTTGCCGAACGTCACCGCGGCGCCGCGCACCGCACGTTCGGCGGCGAACACCACGTCGAGCCCCGCGGCCAGCGATAGCGCCCAGATCCGGCAGCGCATCGACACCCCGACGACGCCGATGCACAGGCCGACCCACGACACCGTCGTCGACTTCGGGGTGGCGACATAGTCGCTGATCAAGCTGTGCAACGGCCCTTGGAACCCAGCCGTGCCGGCCACGATCTGCAGGACTACCAGCAGCGATACCCCCACCGCGACGACGGCCGGGACCCAACTGTGGGTCCACCGGGCCCACAGTGGCACCCGGCGCGCGTCGTCAGTGAACACTCGTCGGATATTAGGTGTCCGTCAGGCATCAGAACAGGTAATTCCGGTATCAGATATCGGCGGCCGGCAGCGCTGACTACTTTGGACGGGTGAGCGAACTGCTCGGTCCGCCGTGTCCATGCGGCGGCGGCGAGGGTTATCTGGTGTGCTGCGGGCCGCTACACCACGGTGAGCGGCAGGCCCGGTCGGCCGAGGAATTGATGCGGTCCAGGTACTCGGCCTACGCCCACGGCGACGCCGATTACCTGTTCCGGACCTGGCACCCGCGGACCCGGCCGCCCGATCTCGTCCTCGATCCCGGGGTCACCTGGATCGGCCTGCAGGTGACCGAAAGCCTCCACGAAGACGACGAGCACGCGGTGGTGGCGTTCACCGCCCGTTTCGAATCCGCGGGACGGGTCGAGGAAATGCGCGAACGCAGCCGCTTCCAGCGGCGGGCGGGGCGATGGTGCTACATGGACGGTGACGGATGAATCAGCCAAAGAGAGCGCGCCCGAAGGGATTCGAACCCCTAACCTTCTGATCCGTAGTCAGATGCTCTATCCGTTGAGCTACGGGCGCCTGCGTTATTCAGTTGTCCAGCTGGTCCTGCGTGGCGGAGGCGAGAGGATTTGAACCTCCGGTTCCCTTTGAGGGGAACAACTCATTAGCAGTGAGCCCCATTCGGCCGCTCTGGCACGCCTCCATGGCCTTCCAAAGGGTACCCGACCCCGGAAACCCGGAGCCGCCGGAGGCATAGCGTACACAGCCGCGTCATATGCTGTCGAAATGACCGCCCGCCTGCGGCCCGCGCTGGCCGGGCTGCCCGTTTACGTTCCCGGCAAGACCGTGCCCGGGGCGATCAAGCTGGCCAGCAACGAAACGGTGTTCGGCCCGCTGCCCAGCGTCCGGGCCGCCATCGAGCACGCGACCGCGCACATCAACCGCTATCCCGACAACGGCTGCGTGCAGCTCAAAGCCGCGCTGGCGCGTCATCTGGGCCCCGACTTCGCCCCCGAACACGTGGCTGTCGGCTGCGGTTCGGTCAGCCTGTGCCAGCAGTTGGTGCAGATCACCTCCTCGGTGGGCGACGAGGTGGTCTTCGGCTGGCGCAGCTTCGAGCTGTACCCACCTCAAGTGCAGATCGCCGGCGCCACGCCGATCCAGATCCCGCTGACCGACCACACCTTCGACCTGGACGCCATGCTGGCTGCCATCACCGATCGCACCCGGCTGATCTTCGTGTGCAACCCGAACAACCCGACGTCGACCGTCGTCGACCCCGACGCGCTGTCCCGCTTCGTGAAGGCCGTGCCGCCGGACATCCTGATCGTCATCGACGAGGCCTACGTGGAGTACATCCGCGACGGCATGGCCCCGGACAGCCTGGGCCTGGTCCGCGCGCACGAGAACGTCGTGGTGTTGCGCACGTTCTCCAAGGCCTACGGGTTGGCGGGCCTGCGGGTGGGTTACGCGATCGGCCATCCCGACGTGATCACCGCGCTGGACCAGGTCTACGTGCCGTTCACCGCCACCAGCGTCTCGCAGGCCGCGGCGATCGCCTCGCTGGAAGCCGCCGACGAACTGCTGGCGCGCACCGACGCCGTCGTCGCCGAACGGGTGCGGGTCAGCGCCGAACTCCGCGCCGCCGGGTTCACGTTGCCGCCGTCGCAGGCCAACTTCGTCTGGTTGCCGCTGGGCTCCCGCACCGGGGACTTCGTGCAGCAGGCCGCCAATGCGCTGCTCGTGGTCCGTCCGTACGGCAGCGACGGTGTCCGGGTCACGGTGACCGCCGACCCCGAGGAGAACGACGCGATGCTGCGGTTCGCCCGCAGCTGGATCAGAGGAGGACACCCATGAGTCAGGCGCGCAAGCAGTTCACCGAGTTCAAGGAACGTACCGATCCGATCCCCGACGCCGAACTCGACGACTTCTGGGCAACACTGGAGCCCGCCACGCTGGACGGCATGCTCGGCGAGTGGAAGGGAGGCGAGTTCGTCACCGCCCACCGCGCCGTCGGCACGCTGGCCAAGATCAACTGGTACGGCAAGACGTTCAAATCGGTGCAGGACGTGCAGCCGCTCGTCTGCCTGGACGCCGACGGCAACAAATACTCCAACACCGAGCGGATGAAGGGCGAAGCCAGCCTGTGGCTGGAGGAGTTCCGCGGCGAAGTGACGGCCACGATGGTCTACGACGGGGCGCCCGTGCACGACCATTTCAAGAAGATCGACGACGACGCGGTGATGGGCATCATGAACGGCAAAGGCGTCGTGGACGACGGCCGCTACTACTACTTCTACCTCGAGCGCGACTGATCCCGGATGGGATCACGCCCCGTGAAGGCGACCAGCCGGTCCAGCGCGGGCGCGTCGTCGGGCACCTGTACCGGGTCGGCGAAACCGGCCTGGCGGCGCTGTTCGGGGCGGATGATCCGCTGCGCCAACCCCAGCACATACTCGGACAGCGAGTCCGGCGCATGCACGTCGTGCCCCACCGCGATCGCGTAATCCCAGCCGTGCACCAGGAATTCGATCGAGAACACCGCGACCGCGACCTGGGCGGGCATCGCGTTCTCACCGAGCGCGACATCGCCGGCCATCCCGCGTGTGTGCCACGCGTCCAGGGCCGGCCGGGCGGCGGCGACGACCAGACTCTCCACCGAATCGGTGTCGGCGGGCACGTTGATCTGAGCGCCGGCCATGCCGCCGAGCGTGGTGATCGAGTTCAGTAGATGCTTGGTCAGCGCTTTGACGTCGTACTCCCCGCACGGGGTCTGCTTGGTGCTGTCGTCGCGGCTGATGGTGTGCAGCACCTGTAGCAGCACCGCGAGGGTGGCTTCGGCGCTGTCCAGTTCGTCGGTGGGCGGCGAATCCGGTCCGGGTCGCAAATCTGAGGGCATGAGCGCCACGCTACGGTCTCGCTATGGCCGAAACATACGAATCCGTGTCCGTCGAGATCAAGGACCACGTCGCGCGGGTGACGCTGATCGGTCCCGGCAAGGGCAACGCCATGGGACCGGCATTCTGGGCTGAGCTGCCCGAACTGTTTCCGGCGCTGGACGACGACCCCGACGTGCGGGCAATCGTCCTGACCGGGTCGGGCCGAAACTTCAGCTACGGCCTGGACGTGCCGGCGATGGGCGGCTCGTTCACCCCACTGCTGTCCGGTGATGCGCTGGCCGGGCCGCGCGCGGTGTTCCACCGTGAAGTGAAGCGGATGCAGAACGCGATCACGGCTGTCGCCGACTGCCGCACCCCCACCATCGCGGCGGTGCACGGCTGGTGCATCGGCGGCGGCGTCGACCTCATCTCGGCCGTGGATATCCGCTACGCCAGCGCCGACGCCAAGTTCTCGGTGCGCGAGGTCAAGCTGGCGATCGTGGCCGACGTCGGCAGCCTGGCGCGGCTGCCGCTCATCCTCAACGACGGGCACCTGCGCGAACTCGCGCTGACCGGCAAGGACATCGACGCTGCCCGCGCCGAGAAGATCGGCCTGGTCAACGACGTGTATGCCGACGCCGACGCGACGCTGGCCGCAGCACATGCCACCGCCGCCGAGATCGCGGCCAACCCGCCGCTGACCGTGCACGGAATCAAGGATGTGCTGGACCAGCAGCGCACGTCGGCGGTCTCGGAGAGCCTGCGGTACGTCGCCGCTTGGAACGCGGCGTTCCTGCCGTCGAAGGACCTGACCGAGGGCATTTCCGCGACGTTCGCCAAGCGGCCCCCGCAGTTCACCGGCGAGTAACACACAGCCATAGGGCCGCAGCCAGCCATGCGCTCGACACCGCCAGCCCGGCGAACTCCAGCCAGCCGATCATGTCGCCGGCGCGGTGCCTGGTGTCGACGAGGTGGCTGACGGCATGCAGCACCCAGTGCGTGGTGGCGAAGGCCAGCGCCGGCACCCGCCAGGACGTCCACCGCAACGCGCCCAGCAGCAGTAGTCCCAGCGGGAACTCGAACGACGCGTTGTCGAGGATGTAGTGCGTGTTGCGGATGCCGAAGGCGCCCAGGGTGTCGAAGAAGATGCCGGGCGCCAACGCCATGAACAACCCCAGAGCCACCGAATAGAAGCCGAAAACGAGCAGAATCACCTCGACATAGCGTGTGCGCATGACCCTGAGGCTAGGCGCGCTTCACGTACCCTCACGAAGGTGGCGACCACCGAGACCCCCGACGGCAAGATCCGTGTCCCCGCCGATTTGGACGCAGTGACCGCCGTCGGCGACGAAGACCACTCCGGCGTCGACAGGGCCGCCGTGGAACGGATCTGGCGGGCCGCACGGCACTGGTATCAGGGCGGCATGCACCCGGCCATCCAGTTGTGCATCCGGCGCAACGGGCAGGTGGTGCTCAACCGCGCAATCGGTCACGGCTGGGGCAACGCGCCGACGGACGACCCGGACGCGGAGAAGATCCCGGTCACCACCACGACACCGTATTGCGTGTACTCGGCGGCCAAGGGCATCACCGCGACCGTGATCCACATGCTGGTCGAGCAGGGGGTCTTCGCCCTCGACGATCGCGTCTGCAAGTACATCCCCAGCTACACCAGCCACGGCAAGGACCGCACCACGATCCGGCACGTACTGACCCACAGTGCGGGCGTCCCGTTCCCCACCGGCCCGCGACCGGACCTCAAACGCGCCGACGACCACGAGTACGCACAGGAACAGTTGGGCAAACTGCGCCCGCTGTACCGACCGGGACTGGTGCACATCTATCACGCGCTGACCTGGGGTCCGCTGATGCGCGAAATCGTCTACGCAGCCACCGGCAAGGACATCCGCGACATCCTGGCCGCCGAGATCCTCGACCCGCTGGGCTTCCGGTGGACCAACTTCGGCGTCGCCGCGCAGGACGTCCCGCTGGTCGCGCCCAGTCACCCGACCGGCCGGCCGCTGCCGCCGCTGATCGCGGCGATCTTCCGCAAGGCGATCGGCGGCACCGTGCACGAGATCATCCCGTACACCAACACCCCGGCGTTCCTGACCACTGTGGTGCCGTCGTCCAACACCATCTCCACTGCCGACGAACTGTCACGCTTCGCTGAGATCTGGCGGCGCGGTGGCGAACTCGACGGCGTGCGGATCATGAGTCCGGAACGGATGTACGGCGCGGTGCAGCAATCCCGGCGGCTGCGGCCGGACTTCGCCGTCGGGTTGATGCCAGCCCGCTGGGGCACCGGCTACATGTTGGGCACCGACCGGTTCGGACCGTTCGGGCGCCACGCGCCGGCGGCGTTCGGCAATCTGGGCCTGGCCAACATCGCGATCTGGGCGGACCCGCAGCGCGGACTTGCTGCCGGCCTGATCAGCAGCGGCAAGCCCGGCCGCGACCCCGAACTCAAGCGCTACACCGCGCTGATGGACACCATCGCCGCGGAGCTGCGCTGAGTCACGCTCCGAGTAGCTGAGGATTGGCGTACCAGCTCGTCATGGGACTGTGGTCGCCGACGCGCGGGTAGTCGTCATCGGGCAGCGTCACCAGGTCATGTTGTTCCGCCCAGTCGACCGGGTCGGCTTCCAGCGTCATCACATCGATCATGTTCTGGCCTCCTCCTCGAACTCCTCGAACGTCGCGGGTGTGACAGTTGTGGTGGACGGGCCGCCCGCCCCGGTATGCGTCGCCCGACCTGGGCATCGGCGTGCTGGTTACCGGTGGGTGCCGGCTACGCCCATGATGTGGCCCGGGTCGCGGGCAGGCCCGCTGGTATGCGCGGTGATGGCATCACCTCCCTTCCCTGTGGATGCGGTTCACCGGGTAATGCCTGATTCGGCGCCCGGAGGACTGCGCTGCACGGCATCGATTCGACGCTCGGCCCCGCGCCGCGCGGAGGCCGTCAGCGGCCAAGACCGACCAGCACGTCGGGGCTCGTCGATGGCGCATCCGACGGCTGGTGGTGCCGGTGGCTGACAGAGCAGGCGTCGCTCGGCTGCGCACAGAATGGCGTCGACCTCGGCGATCAGCGCGATCAGCGACGAGTCGTCCGGGACCGGCGCCACGGTCGGTGGCGCCGGCGCGGTTGCGCGCGGTGTCTCCCGCGCGGCCCATGTGCTGCACTGCGACATCACTGACCCACTTTCCGTCAGCAATACGACCGGCCACTCAGGCGCTGAGAGCGTGCTGACCGTTTGTCCGGTTGACCGTGATCTTGCGCGGCTTGGCCTTCTCCGCCACCGGGATCTGCAGACGCAGCACGCCGGCGTCGTAGGAGGCCTCGATGCGGTCGGTGTCGAGATTGTCGCCGAGCACCAGCTGCCGGGAGAACACCCCGCGGGGCCGTTCGGCAGCCAGCATCTCCTTGCTCGACTCCACATCCGGGCGTTCGGCGCGGACGGTCACCACGTTGCGCTCGATGTCCAGGTCCAACGAGTCGGCGTCGATGCCTGGCAGGTCGAGTTCGACGATGAACTTTTCGCCCGCGCGCCAAGCGTCCATCGGCATCACCGTCGGACGCGCTGCGGTGCCCAGCGCCTGCTGAGTGAAGCGATCGAGATCGCGGAACGGATCGCTACGTACCAACATGGTCGCCACCTCCAACACTCCAATCATCATTGTTGTGGACAGGAAATCTGTGTCCGTAGACACACTTTTTATATAACTCGGGATGGAGTGTCTGGCAAGTGATGGAGCCAGAATTTTTTAGCCGGTCCGGTAGCCGCGCAAGGTTCCACCGGTGCCGGCGGACGAGCGGTGGCGGAGGGATTTGAACCCCCGGACGGTGTTAGCCGTCTCTCGCTTTCAAGGCGAGTGCATTAGGCCGCTCTGCCACGCCACCGTCGATAAGGGTAGCGGGCGGTAGCGTGGCCACATGCGTGCCATCGTCGCCGAATCCGCCGAACAACTGACCTGGCGGGACGTCCCCGACGTCACCGCCGGACCGGGTGAAGTGCTGATCAAGGTCGCCGCGGCCGGCGTCAACCGCGCCGACGTGCTGCAGGCCGCCGGCAAGTACCCGCCCCCACCGGGCGCCAGCGAGACCATCGGGATGGAGGTCAGCGGCACCATCGCCGATGTCGGTGCGGGTGTCTCCAAGTGGTCTGTCGGGCAAGAGGTTTGCGCGTTGCTCGCCGGCGGCGGTTACGCCGAGTACGTCGCCGTACCGGCCGGGCAGGTGCTGCCGATTCCAGCGCGCGTTGACCTCATCGACGCCGCCGGGATACCGGAGGTCGCCTGCACGGTGTGGTCGAACCTGGTGATGACCGCCCGGCTGGGTCCCGGTCAGCTCGCGCTGCTGCACGGCGGCGGCAGCGGCATCGGCACCCACGGCATCCAGGTGGCACGCGCCCTGGGCGCCCGGGTGGCGGTCACCGCCGGCTCAACCGAGAAGCTGGACTTCTGCCGGGAACTGGGTGCCCAGATCATGATCAATTACCAGGACGAGGACTTCGTCGCGCGTCTGGCCCAAGAGACCGAGGGTGCCGGGGTCAACGTGATCCTGGACATCATGGGTGCGGCCTACCTGGACCGCAACATCGACGCGCTGGCCACCGACGGATGGTTGATCGTGATCGGCATGCAGGGCGGGGTGAAGGCCGAACTCAACATCGGCAAACTCCTGGCCAAGCGCGCCCGCGTCGTCGGCACCACGCTGCGCGCCCGTCCGGTGACCGGCCCGAACAGCAAGAGCGCGGTCGTCGACGCGGTCACCGAATCGGTCTGGCCGATGTTCGCCAACGGCGCGGTCCGCCCGATCATCGGCGCCCGGTTGCCCGTCCAGCAGGCCGGCGAGGCCCATCAGCTGATGGTGTCGGGCAAGGTGACCGGGAAGATCGTCCTGACCGTCTGACACTACGAGCCCGCCGGCTCCTTGCGCGCGGTCACCGGGTACACCGTCGCCGTCCCGTGCCGCCCCTTGATCTGCACGATTTCACTTGGGCCCCAACTGAACTGGTCTACGACAGCAGCTTGCACACCGCTGGCCGCCAACACCGGTGCCCGACCCTCGCGCCCCGCCATCGAGGCCAACCGGAAGGCGACGTTGGTCGCATCGCCGATGACCGCGTCGGTCGACCTGGTCATCGCGGCCGTGGCGGCCACCCCCTGCACCACACCCCAGCCCATGCGAATCGGAGATCCATCCGGCGTGCGTAACGGCCACTCGGGCGCGAGATCGTCGACGAGCCGGTTCGCGGCGAGCGCGAAATCGATGGCCAACTCGGCGGCGTCGGGAAATCGGCGCACCTCCCAGACCGCGAACAGGGCGTCACCGGCGTAATGGCTCAGCGTGCCCTTGTGCGCGCGCAGCACACCGCCCACCTGGCGCCACAGTGTGTACAGGCTGCGCGCCATCAATTCCTCGTCGGTGACCTGCGAGATCGTCGAATAGTTGACGATGTCACCGACCACCATCACCATGGCGGACTTGCCGATCCGCGCCAGCGTGCTCTTCACCACCCGCTGGGGCACCCCGTTGAACCGCTCAGCGTGAAATGTCAGCAGCACATCGCCGATCTGGATCTCATCGGCCGGCCTGATCAGCAGCGCCACCGCTCGTTCCACCCGGACACCGTTGAGCGACGTGCCGTTGCTGCTGGTGTCGATCAGGAACGCCTGGTCGGACTCGGGGTCGAGGCGGATCTCGAGATGGGTGCGGGAGATCTCCGGGTCGGGTATGACCAGCCGGCGGGAAGCCCTGATCCCGGCGCATTCCCGCCCGACGAACAGCTGATCGAAGATGGGCACGCGACGCTCGGCGCCGGTTGCATCGATAACGGTCAAGTGCCCCAACGGTTCATCGGACCCCGGCCCCGTCGGCGCACCGAACCTATTGTCAGACAACACGTTCGGAATCAGCCCAGCGACGCCAGAGCCCGCACCAGCTGATCGACTTCAGCCATCGTGGAGTAATGCGCCAGTCCCACGGTGACCGCGCCGCCGATGTCGTTGACGCCGAGCGCATCGAGCACCCGCGAGTTGGCGTTGGCCATCGCCAGGATGCCGTTGTCCGCCAACCGCTGAACCACCCGGTCTGCGGGCACCTCGTTGACGGCGAAGCTCACCACCGGGATCCGCGCCTCGGGAACACCGAGCAGGATCACCAGCGGCAGCGACCGCAGCGAAGCCATCAGATAGTCGTAGACCCGGTTCAGGTAGGCGGCCGCGGAGTGCATCGACACCGAGAGCCGCTCGCGTCGGCTGCCCCGGGCCGCCTCGTCCAGTGACGCCAGATATTCGATGCTGGCGACGACGCCGGCCAGCAAACCGAACTGGTGGGCACCCACCTCCAGGCGCGCCGGGCCGGTGGCGTGCGGATTGGTTGAGACCGAACCGAAGGTGTTCATCAGCGACGCGTCGCGGAAAACCATGGCACCGATCGGCGGCCCACCCCAGCCCACCGCGTTCACCGTCACCACATCGGCGTCGGTTTCCTTGATGTCGAACAGCCGGTACGGCGCGGCCGCCGAGTGATCGACCACCACCAGGGCACCCACATCGTGCGCCAACTTGGTCATCGCGCGCAGGTCGGTGGCCGTGCCCAACGTGCCGGACGCCGACGTCACAGCGACCAGCCGGGTCGATTTGCCGATCAGGCTCTCCCACTGCCACGTCGGCAGCTCACCGGTCTCGATGTCGACCTCGGCCCATTTGACCTTGGCGCCGTACCGGTGCGCCGCACGCAACCACGGCGCGATGTTGGCCTCGTCGTCCAGGCGGCTGACGATCACCTCGTAACCCAGGCCGGACCGCGCCGACGACGCTTCCGCCAGAGACGACAACAGCACCGCGCGGTCGGCGCCCAGCACCACTCCGCTCGGATCGGCGTTGACCAGGTCGGCGACCGCCTCGCGGGCCGCCTCCAGCACCGCGGCGCTGCGCCGGGCCGACGGGTGCGCCCCGACCGCAGTCGCACCGGACCGGCGGAAGGCTGTCGACACGGTGGTCGCGACGGAATCAGGGATCAGCATGCCGCCCGGCGCGTCGAAGTGCACCCACCCGTCACCGAGCGACGGGTGCAACCCACGCACCCGGGCGACGTCGTAGGCCATGCCAGCCACCTTAAAGTCCTCAAGAACATTCGCCGTTTTGCGAACGGATTGTCGGTAGCGGGTGCGCCATTGACGTTCCAGCCGTTACGGCTTCCCGAGTGAGGACACCCGGCCAGCCATACTAGTCGAGTGAGCTTGTGGTTCGGAACGCTGATCGCATTGATCCTGCTGATCGCGCCGGGTGCCATCGTCGCACGTATCGCGCAGTTGAACTGGCCGATCGCGATCGCGGTCGGACCGGCGCTGACGTACGGCGTGGTGGCGCTGGCGATCATCCCCTACGGCGCCCTCGGCATCCCCTGGAACGGTTGGACGGGCCTGGCGGCGCTAGCGGTCGTCTGCGTAGCGGCGACGATTCTGACGCTGCTGCTGGCCCGTTTCCGGGACAAACCGGCCGAGGCGTGCGCGGTCCAACCCGGCCCCGGCCTGCTGGTCGCGGCCGGAGTGCTGCTGGGGGTCGTGTTGATCGGCTGGGCGGCGTTCAGCGGCATTCCGCACTGGCAGACGATCCCCAGCACCTGGGACGCGGTCTGGCACGCCAACGAAGTCCGCTGGATCCTGGACACCGGCCAGGCGTCGTCCACCCACATGGGCGAACTGCGCAACGTCGAAACACACGCGCTGCTGTACTACCCGTCGGTGTTCCACGCGCTGGCCGCGGTGTTCTGCCAGCTGACCGGAGCGGCCGCCACCACCGGCTACACGTTGAGCTCATTGGCCGCGGCCATCTGGCTGTTCCCGGTCAGCGCCGCGGTGCTCGCCTGGAAAGTGTTGCGCAGCCACACCACCGAGTGGCGCACCGCGGCGATCTCCGCGACGGCCGCCGCGCTGTCGGCGTCCTTCACCGCGGTGCCCTACGTGGAGTTCGACACCGCGGCGATGCCGAACCTGGCGGCCTACGGCGTCGCCATCCCGGTCATGGCGCTGATCACCTCGACCCCCGGCCACCGGGACCGCATCCCGGTGGCGGTGCTGGCCCTGGTCGGCGTCTTCTCGGTGCACATCACCGGCGGCATCATCGTGCTGTTGCTGCTGGGTGGCTGGTATCTGTTCGAGCTGCTCTGGCGTCCGGTTCGGGGCCGGCTCGCCGACCTACTGACGCTGCTGGGCGTCGGCGTGCTGGCCGGGCTGATCCTGTTGCCGCAGTTCCTGAGCGTGTCGCAGCAGGAAGACATCATCGCCGGGCACTCGTTCCTCACCTACCTGAGCATGCGGCACGGTCTGTTCGACGCGGTGTTCATGCATTCCCGGCACCTCAACGACTTCCCCTACCAGTGGGCGCTGAGCTTCCTGTGCGCTGTGGGCGGGCTGATCATCCTGGTCGACGGGATCAGGCGGAACCGCCGGGTCCTCAAACTCCCCTGGCGGCTGGCACTGCTGAAGGTGCCGTGGCCGCTGGCGGTCTGGCTGCTGCTGATCGTGATCAACGTCGACGCGGGCACCCCGCTCTGGGGCCCATTCGGCCGGGTCGCCGGCGCGTTCGGTGAGTTCTTCTACAAAGACCCGCGCCGGATAGCGGCCGCGACGACCCCGCTGTTCACCCTGATGGCGGCCGTCGCGCTGGTCGCGATCGTCGGCGGAGTCGTCACGCTGGTCCGGCGTCGCGTTCCCCAAGCCATGCCGCCGGAACTGTGGCGGGCGGCCGCCGCGGTGGTGATCGTGGGCATCTGCGTGGCCGGTGCCTGGCACTACTTCCCACGGCACCGGTTCCTGTTCGGCGACAAGTACGACCAGATCATGGTCAATCAACAGGACCTCGACGCCATGGCGTACCTGGCGACGCTGCCGGGCGCGCGGGACACCCTGATCGCCGATTCCAACGTCGACGGCACCGCCTGGATGTACGCGGTGGCCGGATTGCATCCGCTGTGGACCCACTACGACTACCCGGTGCAGATGGGCCCGGGGCCCAACCGCTACATCATCTGGGCCTACGCCCGAAAAGGCGACAGCGACGAGCGGGTCCCCAAAGCCATCAAAGCCCTCAACATCCGTTATGTGCTGGCCAGCGGCCCCACGGTGCGCGGGTTCAAGATTCCCGAAGGGCTAATCTCACTGGACAAGTCGCCGTACTGGACACTGATCTACGACAACGGCGGCGCCCAGATCTACGAATGGCATGACTACGCGGCGACGCACCGCTGACAGCACGCGTGAAGGACGGTGATGGGGTGAGCACGGGCCCGGAGGACGACGGTATCGAGGTCATCGGCGGTGTCGATCCGCGGTTGATGGCACTGCGTCAGGCTGAGGACGCCGACGACTCCGACGAACGCTCGCTGACCGACCTGGTCGAGCAGCCGGCGAAAGTCATGCGGATCGGCACGATGATCAAGCAGCTACTCGAAGAGGTGCGGGCCGCACCGCTCGACGACGCCAGCCGCACCCGGTTGCGCGACATCCACGCCACCAGCATCCGTGAACTCGAGGAGGGTCTGGCCCCGGAACTGCGCGAAGAGCTGGAACGGCTGACGCTGCCGTTCAACGAGGACACGCCCCCGTCCGACGCCGAGTTGCGGATCGCCCAGGCGCAGTTGGTCGGTTGGCTGGAAGGGCTCTTCCACGGCATTCAGACCGCGCTGTTCGCCCAACAGATGGCAGCGCGCGCACAACTGGAGCAGATGCGCCAGGGTGCGCTGCCGCCCGGGATGGGCAAACAGGGCCACCCCGGCGGGGCGCACGGCACCGGACAGTATCTGTAAGCCGTGTCGAGCGGGCCGCACATCGAGACACGCGACGCGTGGGTCGAATTTCCCATCTTCGACGCGAAGTCGCGATCGTTGAAGAAGGCCTTCCTGGGTAAGGCGGGCGGCACGATCGGCCGCAACAGCTCCAACGTGGTGGTCATCGAGGCGTTGCGGGATATCACCATGTCGCTGGAACTCGGCGACCGCGTCGGCCTGGTCGGCCACAACGGTGCCGGGAAATCGACTCTGCTGCGCCTACTTTCGGGCATCTACGAACCGACCCGTGGCTGGGCGAAGGTGACCGGTCGGGTGGCGCCGGTGTTCGACCTGGGCATCGGGATGGACCCGGAGATCTCCGGCTACGAGAACATCATCATCCGCGGCCTGTTCCTCGGGCAGACCCGCAGGCAGATGCTGGCCAAGGTGAACGAGATCGCCGAATTCACCGAATTGGGCGATTACCTGTCGATGCCGCTGCGCACCTATTCCACCGGGATGCGGGTCCGGCTGGCGATGGGCGTGGTCACCAGCATCGACCCGGAGATCCTGCTGCTCGACGAAGGCATCGGCGCGGTGGACGCCGAGTTCCTCAAGAAAGCGCAGTCACGGCTGCAGAGCCTGGTGGAACGCTCCGGAATCCTGGTATTCGCAAGCCATTCCAACGAGTTCCTGGCTCGGTTGTGCAAGACCGCGATGTGGATAGACCACGGCGTCATCAAGCAGCAGGGTGAAATCGAAGATGTGGTGCGCGCCTACGAAGGCGAGGACGCGGCGCGGCACGTGCGCGAGGTCCTGGCCGAGACCCGCCGCGATGACCTGACCCAAAGAGCCTCTGGCGGTGAGTGATTCCGTCTTCGCCGTGGTCGTCACCCATCGGCGCCCTGAGGAACTCGCTCGCTCGCTGAACGCCCTGAGCGGTCAGACCCGGCAACCCGACAAGCTGATCGTCATCGACAACGACGACTCCGCAGACAGCCGGGTGCGCCGCCTGGTGGACAGTCAGCGGATTCCGCAGCTTTACCTCAACTCTGCCCGAAACCTCGGTGGCGCAGGCGGTTTCGCACTCGGCATGCTCCTTGCGTTGGCGCACGGCGCGGACTGGGTGTGGTTGGCCGACGACGATGGGTACCCGCACGGACCCGACGTGCTGCAGACCCTGTTGGCCTGCGCGGAAAAGTACCGGCTGGCCGAAGTGTCACCGATGGTATGCAATATCGACGACCCCGACCAGCTGGCCTTTCCGCTGCGCCGCGGTCTGGTATGGCGCAGGCGGACAAGCGAATTGCGCACCGCGCCGGGTCAGGACCTGCTGCCCGGTATCGCGTCGCTGTTCAACGGCGCCCTGTTCCGGGCCTCGACGTTGGAAGCGGTCGGGGTGCCGGACCTGCGGTTGTTCATCCGCGGCGACGAGGTGGAGATGCACCGTCGGCTGGTCCGCTCCGGCCTGCCGTTCGGCACCTGTCTGGATGCGACCTATCTGCACCCGTGTGGATCCGACGAGTTCAAACCGATCCTGGGCGGGCGCATGCACACCCAGTACCCGGACAACCCGAGCAAGCGGTACTTCACCTACCGCAACCGCGGCTATGTGTTGTCCCAGCCGGGTCTGCGCAAGTTGCTGCCCCAGGAATGGGTGCGGTTCGCTTGGTTCTTCCTGGTGACCCGACGCGACCCTGAGGGTTTGCTGGAATGGTGTCGGCTGCGCCGCCTGGGGCGGCGCGAACAGTTCGGACGGCCCGGAGGTTCGGCATGACGTTCATCGACGCGGCGGCGCAGTCCAAGACGTTCGCCCGGGCCCGCGGCGATCTGGCCGCCGGCTTCCACCGCCGCGAACTCTGGTTGCACCTGGGCTGGCAGGACATCAAACAGCGCTACCGCCGCTCGGTGCTGGGACCGTTCTGGATCACCATCGCCACCGGCACCACCGCAGTCGCCATGGGCGGGCTGTATTCCAAGCTGTTCCATCTGGACCTGTCGGTGCACCTGCCGTACGTCACGCTCGGCCTGATCATCTGGAACCTGATCAATGCCGCCATCTTGGAGGGCGCCGACGTGTTCGTCGCCAATGAAGGGCTGATCAAGCAGTTGCCGACGCCGCTGAGCGTGCACGTGTACCGGCTGGTGTGGCGGCAGATGATCCTGTTCGCACACAACATCGTGATCTATGTCGTGGTCGCGATCATCTTTCCGAAGCCGTGGTCGTGGGCGGACCTCTCGGTCTTTCCGGCGCTGGCGTTGATCATGCTCAACGCGGTGTGGGTGTCGCTGTGCTTCGGCATTCTGGCGACCCGCTACCGCGATATCGGCCCGCTGCTGAACTCGCTTGTGCAGTTGCTGTTCTTCATGACGCCGATCATCTGGAACGACGACACGCTGCGCCACCAGGGTGCCGGCAACTGGTCCAAGATCGTCGAACTCAATCCGCTGCTGCACTATCTGGACATCGTGCGGGCACCGTTGCTGGGCGCACACCAGGAGTTGCGACACTGGGCGGTGGTCGTGGTCCTGACGATCGTCGGCTGGGCGCTCGCGGCGATCGCGATGCGGCAGTACCGCGCCCGGGTGCCCTACTGGGTCTGAGCGTCAGATCGGCTTCGCCAAAACGCCGGACATGGTGTCGCTGCACCGGTTACGATCCGCCACGTTGTTGCGGGGTGGGCAGAACACATCGGATTGGAGATGCGGTGTCCTACTTGGTCGCTGTCCCGGAAGCGTTTTCCTCGGCCGTCACCGGACTGGCCGACATCGGATCGGCACTCCAGTCCGCCAACGCGGCAGCGGCCGGCCCCACCACCCGCGTACTGGCCGCGGCCGCCGACGAGGTGTCTGAAGCGGTCGCGGTGTTATTCGGCGCACACGCCCAGGGCTACCTGTCGTTGAGCGAACAGGCCGCGGTTTTCCATAGCCAGTTCATGCAGGCACTCAATGCGGCCGGCGGGTCTTATGCATTAGCCGAAGCCGCTAGCGCCGCGCCGCTGGACGCCGCCGGACAGGCGGTCTTCGGGGTGATCAACGCACCCACCCAGTTACTGCTCGGCCGTCCGCTGATCGGTGACGGCGCCGCCGGCGGAACGGTCAACGGGGTCGGGCAGGCCGGCGGTGCCGGTGGCTTGCTGTTCGGCAACGGCGGCGCCGGCGGAGACAGCACTGCCACCGGAGTGGCCGGGGGCTCGGGTGGCAGCGCAGGTCTGCTGGGCAACGGCGGAGCCGGCGGCCGGGGCGGGCTGGGTGCTGTGGGCGGCGCCGGCGGCGCCGGCGGCTTGCTCTACGGCAACGGTGGCGCCGGCGGCACCGGTGGGGCCGCGGTTGCCGGTTTCAACGGCGGTCTGGCCGGGATGGGCGGCAGCGGCGGCAACGCCGCGGTGTTCGGCAGCGGGGGTCACGGTGGTCAGGGCGGCCAGGGACTGGCCGGAACCAGTGGCGTGAACCCCACGCCCACCGGACAGACGGCAGCGACCGGCGCCTTCGGCACCTTCAATTCAACCGACGGCGGAACGACCATCATCAGCGGCGGCGGCACCGGCGGCACCGGCGCAGCGGGAGGCCCCGGAGTCGGCGGCGGCACCGGCGGAGAGGGTGGTCGAGGCATCGCCACGAGCAGTTCAGGCAGTGGAAAGGTCATGATCGGGCTAGGCGGCGCCGGTGGTAACGGTGGCGAGGCTGGCGCCGGTGCAGCTGGCGGTGCGGGGGGCGACGGTGGCCTTGGCTTCATGAATGACAACGCCGGCACGTCGGGTCTCGCCTTGGCGACCGGCGGTCGGGGCGGATTCGGCGCACCGGGCGGGGTATACGGCGGCCAAGGTGGTGACGGCGGGGCCGGCGGCGACGCGACGGCTACGGCGAATTACTTCACGCGGCCGACCGGCGGCGACGGCGGTGACGGCGGTTTCGGCGGGACGGGCATGTCCGGCAGCGCCGGCGGCGTCGGCGGCACCGGAGGCAGTGGCGGTCGCGGCGGACTGTTGATCGGCAACGGCGGCAACGGGGGTGCGGGCGGCCTCGGCGGTAGCGGAGGTGGTGGCGACTTCGGCGGCAACGGCGGCAACGGTGGCAACGGCGGTGCCGCCCAAATCAGCACCACCGGCAACCCGGTGGCAGGTGACGGCGGCGATGGTGGTGACGGCGGCGCCGGTGGAGCGGGCGGCGACGGCGGTGCCGGCGGAGCGGGAGGTCAGGGCGGCGGCGCCGGACTGCTCGCCGGCAGCGGCGGCGCGGGCGGAATCGGGGGCGTTGGCGGTAATGGAGGAACCGGCGGGGTGGGTGGCGACGGCGGCAACGGTGGTGCCATCGGCAGCAACGGCACCGGCGCAACCGCCGGAAGTGGCGGCGATTTCGGCGCGGGCGGTCGCGGTGGCGCGGCGGGTGCGGCCGGCAGCGGCGGCAGCGGCGGAGCCGGTAGCGCCTTGAGCGGCAGCACCGGCGCGACGGGCGGCACGGGTGGGCCGGGTCAGGTCGGCGGCGACGGACAGAATGGCTCGCCTGGCAACAACGGCTAGCCAAGGGCCGCCGTCGCCAAGAATCCTTTGAGGATCCGCCAAGGATGCGGTCCGAGGCTATGCCGCATGCTGCGTCATGACCACGGCACCTCGCTCGCCGTCGACACCTTGTTGCACTATCCGATCGGTGGTGACGTCGCACCACCCGCCGAAGTCGATCTCGAACTGGTGCGCCCGATCCCGTTTCATTCCCTGTGCGAAGAGCACCTGCTGCCGTTCCACGGTGCCGTGCACATCGGCTACCTGCGCAGCGGAAAGCCGTTGAAGCATCCGGAATTCACCCGGATCGTCGATGCGTGCTCGAGTGGGATCCAGGTCCAGCAGCGCATGGCGACGCGGATCGGCCTGTGGGTGCACCACGAACTCGCCCCGTACGGGGTGGGCGTGTTGGTCGAGGGCGCCTACGCGTGCGCCGCGCCGCACGCCGACACCACCACCCTGGCGTTTTACGGCGCATTGCGGCACAGCGCCGAGCGCCAGCGCGACTTCCTCACCCGCACCAGACAAGAGCTCGTCAAATTAGCGGCCGAATGACCATGACCGATCTAGCTGTTGCTGAAACCGTCCATACCGCCACGATGCATCGTGACGACGCCCCGATCGGCCGGGTGGCGCGGTCTCATCTGCGGAAGCGGTTCGGTGCCTTGTCGTGCTGCCGTCGTTCCTGGTCCGACGACGGCAAGCACCTGTTCCTGCACGGTTTCGAGCTCGCGTTCGACATCGAATTCGCTTGCGCTGGAACCGAACCGGCACTTGACTGGCAGGCGCCGCGCTGCGACGGCAGTTCGGCCACACCACCCTGATCGCCGCCAACGACCCGCAACGCGACTTGTTCGAATTGCTGGCCGACCGCGGTGTGGTCGACATCCGGATCGTGGAAAGCACCGCCACCGAAG
Source organism: Mycobacterium sp. NGS24 (assembly GCF_059813065.1). Taxonomy (NCBI): domain Bacteria; kingdom Bacillati; phylum Actinomycetota; class Actinomycetes; order Mycobacteriales; family Mycobacteriaceae; genus Mycobacterium; species Mycobacterium sp. NGS24. The sequence continues at coordinate 4,106 of NZ_JCALDW010000012.1, read as the reverse complement.
CCTCGGCAGCCTGGACGTTCGACACGGTGGAGCGGACCCTCGCGCACGCCACCGGCGGCCGGACCTGGGTGTCGCGCATCGCCGCCCAGGAGAGCGGCAACGAGGTGATCACGCTGACGGCGCTGCCTGCTCAGAACGCTCAGCGCTAGCCAACGGGGTCCCTGCCGCGCGGAATACCAGTGACGGCCGGGATAGTTGTGGTGTATCACTGAAAGCCACAAATCTCCGACGGCACTTCACAGGGCGAAAAGGCGGCGCAGGTGAGCGAGGAAGCCCAGTCAACTGACCTGGCAGCAGCGGCGCGCGACAACCTCGCTGCCGAACTGGACCGGCTCAGGCAGCGGCGCGACCGGCTGGAGGTCGAGGTCAAGAATGACCGCGGCATGGTCGGTGACCACGGCGACGCCGCCGAGGCCATCCAGCGTGCCGACGAACTGGCCGTGCTCGCGGATCGGATCAACGAACTGGACCGACGGTTGAAGGCCGGGCCGGCCGACACCGATCCGTCGGATGCGTTGCCGGCCGGAACCGAGGTGACCCTGCGGTTCGCCGACGGTGAGGTGGTGACGATGCACGTCATCTCGATCGTCGAGGAGACGCCGGTGGGTCACGAAGCCGAGACGTTGACCGCCCGCAGCCCGCTGGGCCAGGCACTGGCCGGCCACCAAGCCGGCGACACGGTGACTTATTCCACCCCGCAGGGCCCCACCCAGGTGGAGCTCATCTCGGTGAAGTTGCCCAGTTGACGACGCTCCCGCCCGAACCTGACGCCGTGCCGGCCGGTGAGGACCAGCACAAATATCTGCACCTGACCACCCAGGCGCTGCGCTTCGTCATCACCGGCGTGTTCGCGGCCATCGTCGACTTCAGCGTCTACGTGGCGCTCTACAAGGGTGTGGGTCTGCAAGTTGACCTGTCCAAGTTCATCAGCGTGGTGATCGGCACCATCACCGCCTATCTGATCAACCGGCGGTGGACGTTCCAGGCCGCGCCGAGCCGTTCCCGGTTCGCCGCCGTCATGGCCTTGTACGGAGTCACCTTCGCCGTGCAGGTCGGTCTGAACCACCTGTGCCTGGCGCTGCTGCACTACCGCAGCTGGGCGATCCCGGTCGCGTTCGTGATCGCCCAGGGTGTCGCGACGGTCATCAACTTCGTGGTGCAGCGCACCGTGATCTTCCGCGTTCGCTGAGCCGGCTTCAGCGTTCGATTCGCCGCCGCACCCGGACGCTCGCGTCCCGCATCGTCGTCACCCGGGCTCGCGGTACCCTCTTGGACGATGTTCAGCGCTGATATACCGACCACCCCGACCCGGCTGACCGGGTTCGGCCGCACCGCGCCATCGGTGGCCGATGTGCTCTCGACCCGTGATCCCGAAGTGGTAGCCAAGGCAGTCGCCCGCGTCGCCGAAGCCGGCGGCCGCGGCGTGATCGCCCGCGGCCTGGGTCGGTCCTACGGCGACAACGCACAAAACGGCGGCGGCCTGGTGATCGACATGACGGGGCTCAACCGCATCCACTCGATCAGCGCCGACACTCGGATCGTCGACGTGGAGGCCGGCGTAAGCCTCGATCAGCTGATGAAGGCGGCGCTGCCGTTCGGGCTCTGGGTCCCGGTACTGCCCGGAACCCGACAGGTCACCGTCGGCGGGGCGATCGGTTGCGACATCCACGGCAAGAACCACCACAGCGCGGGCAGCTTCGGCGACCATGTGCGGTCGATGGACCTGCTCACCGCCGACGGGCAGATCCGCCACCTCACTCCCGACGGCGAGCAGGCCGAGCTGTTCTGGGCGACCGTCGGCGGCAACGGCCTGACCGGCATCATCCTGCGGGCCACCATCGAGATGACACCGACCGAGACGGCGTACTTCATCGCCGACGGCGTGGCGACCAAGGACCTCGACGAGACCGTCGCCGTGCACCTCGACGGCAGCGAGAACAAGTACACCTATTCCAGCGCCTGGTTCGACCTGATCAGTCCGCCGCCGAAGCTCGGCCGGGCTGCGGTCAGCCGCGGCAGTCTGGCGACGCTGGATCAACTGCCCCCGAAGCTGGCCAAGAATCCGCTGAAATTCGATGCACCGCAACTGCTTACGGTGCCGAACGTGTTTCCGGTCAGTGCGATGAACAAGCTGTCCTTCATGGCGATCGGCGAGGTGTATTACCGGCTGGGTGGCACCTACAGCGGCAAGATCATGAACCTGTCGCAGTTCTACCACATGCTGGACCTGGTCAGTGGCTGGAACAATGCTTACGGGCCAATGGGTTTCGCGCAGCATCAGTTTCTGGTCCCACCTGATGCGATGGACGAGTTCAAAGCGATCATCCGCTGGATCCAGACCCAGGGCCACTACTCGGCGCTCAACGTGTTCAAGCTGTTCGGCCCCGGCAATCGCGCACCGCTGAGCTTCCCGATGGCCGGCTGGAACGTCGCGATGGACTTCCCCAACAAGCCCGGCATCAATGAGTTCCTCAACGAACTCGACCGCCGGGTACTGCAATTCGGTGGCCGCGTCTACACCGCCAAGGATTCCCGCGTGAGCGCCGAGACGTTCCACGCCATGTATCCGCGCATCGACGAATGGATTGCGGTGCGCCGCAAGGTTGACCCGTCAGGGGTGTTCGCCTCTGACATGGCCCGACGTTTGGAGCTGCTCTAGATGGTGCTGGACGCTGTCGGTAATCCGCAGACCATCCTGCTGCTCGGAGGCACCTCCGAGATCGGGTTGGCCATCTGCGAACGCTATCTGCGCAACGCTGCCGCGCGAATCATATTGGCGGACTTGCCCGACCATCCCCGCAAGGCGGAAGCCACTGCCGCGATGACGGCGGCCGGCGCCAAATCCGTCGAATGGATCGACTTCGACGCCACCAGCACCGACAGCCATCCCGGAGTCATCGACCGAGCCTTCGCCGGCGGCGACGTCGACGTCGCCATCGTGGCGTTCGGCCTGCTCGGCGACGCGGAGGAGCTGTGGCAGAACCAGCGCAAGGCGGTTCAGATCGCCGAAGTCAACTACACCGCAGCGGTTTCGGTGGGTGTACTGCTGGGCGAGAAGATGAAGGCCCAGGGCTTCGGCCAGATCATCGCGATGAGCAGCGCCGCCGGGGAGCGGGTGCGGCGGTCGAACTTCGTCTACGGCTCCACCAAGGCCGGCCTGGACGGTTTCTATCTCGGGCTCGGAGAAGCACTGCGCGAGTTCGGCGTTCGGGTGCTGGTGATCCGTCCCGGCCAGGTTCGCACCACCACGACGATCGCATACTGGCAGGCGACCGGCGCCAAAGAAGCGCCGCTGACCGTCGACAAGGAGTACGTCGCCGACCTCGCGGTCACCGCTGCCGCTAAAGGTAAGGAATTGGTTTGGGCGCCGGCAACATTCCGCTACGTGATGATGGTGTTGCGGCACGTCCCGCGGAGCATCTTCCGCAAGCTGCCCATCTGACTATGCGCAATGCGCTGGCCACCGTGGGCCAGATGGCCGCTGCGGCCTTCGTGGCGATTGTGATAGCGGTCGTAGCGCTGTCGGCCATTTCGCGGGTGCAGTGGCCGGCGTTCCCGTCGTCCAACCAGCTGCACGCGTTGACCACCGTCGGCCAGGTCGGCTGCCTGGCCGGGCTGCTTGCCGTCGGGCTGGTGTGGCGGCACGGCCGGTTCCGCCGGCTGGCCCGGTTGGGCGGATTGGTGTTCGTCTCGGCGTTCACCGTTGTCACGCTCGGCATGCCGTTGGGAGCCACCAAGCTGTACCTGTTCGGGATCTCCGTCGACCAGCAGTTCCGCACCGAATACCTGACCCGGCTGACGGACAGTCCGCAGCTGCGCGACATGACCTACCTCGGGTTGCCGCCGTTCTACCCGCCGGGCTGGTTCTGGATCGGCGGACGGGCGGCGGCACTCACCGGGACGCCGGGCTGGGAAGCGTTCAAGCCGTGGGCGATCACCTCGATCACTGTCGCGGTTGCTGTCGCGCTGGTGTTGTGGTGGCGGATGATCCGCTTCGAGTACGCGCTGCTGGTCACCACCGCCGCCGCGGCGGTGACGCTGGCCTACAGCTCCCCGGAGCCCTACGCCGCGATGATCACCGTGCTGCTGCCGCCGGTGCTGGTGTT
>NZ_JCALDW010000011.1:0-167549 GCF_059813065.1 Mycobacterium sp. NGS24 | reverse complement strand
ATGCAGTTCTTCGATACGCACCATCACCAGCGCCGCCGCGCACAGAAATCCGTAGAGCCCGAACAGAAACGCGGTGTCAGGCCAGCCGATCGCCCGCTTCTGCACGTGGTCCTGAATTCCGGCGAACACGAACCCGACCAGGGTGAAGGCCAGCACCACCGCCGCCCGGCGGGTCGACATGTCCACGCCCACCAGCACCGGCAGCAGGATCATGATCAGCAACGGATAGATCCCGTCGCTGGACAGCAACTGCAGCGCGGTCAGCACCACCACGTCGATGGCGATGAAGACGAACGGCTCCAGTCGGCTCAGCTCGGCGAACCGGCTCATCCCCAGGCGCCGAAACGGCGTGAAAGCCAAGATCAGGGCGCACACGGTGGCGAAGGCGTACAGCATCACCAGGGTGATTTGCCCTCTCCATTCGGAGCGGGGGGTGGCCACCACCATGGCGCCGATCACGAAGGCCAGGACACCGACCCGGAGCACGGCGACAACACGATAGGAGCGCAACCGGTGGATGTTGCGCACCCGGTCCATTTCTGTGTCACTGGCGATCGCCACCGGAACACCGTACTCAGGACAGCACCCGCGGGCAGCCGGCGCCGGTCACAACGGCCGCCAGCGGTTTGCACAGTGCGGCGCCGAGCAAACCGATGGCCAGTGTCGCGACCGCGAGCGTGGCGCGCCCCCCGAGGGGCAGACTGCACGCGACCAGGACCGGCGCGACGACCGAGGCGATCGCGGTGGTCATCGACCAGATCCCTTGATAGAGACCCCGGTTCGCGGCCGGCGCGATGCGGTGCACGACGCCGGCGGCCACCACGAACCAGATGATCTCACCGGGCGAGCACGCGATCGCGGTCACGCTGAACGCCAGCGTGGTGTGGGCCAGCGCCGAGACGCCCATGCAGACCGTCACCCAGGCACCCGCGCCGGCCAGGATGTCCAGTCGCGGGCCGGCGGCGAGCTGCGCGCTCAGCCAGGGCGTGATCAACGGGGTGAACGCGATGACCGCCACTGCGTTGACGAGTTGCACGCACCCGTAGGCGCCGGCCCCCAGACCCGACTCGGCCATCAGCATCGGCACCGCGGCGAAGATGCCCATCAGTGCGGTCAGGCTGGCCAGGCTGGATGCGAACAACAGCAGCAGGCGGCGGTCCGAGAACGCCTGCCGGTAGCTGCTCGGCCCGGGTGGCGAGTCGGTCGGGCGACGGGTGCCGGCCGGGATGCATCGGGCCGACACCAGTGCGAAGGCCGCGCAGGCCAGGGCGTTGACCCAGTACAGCACGGGAGTGCCACACCAGTCGGCGGTCAGACCACCGATGCCACCGGTGATGGCGGCACCCACGTTGAGGACCCACCCGTAACGCCAGCTGTCCAACCGCGCCCGCCGCTGCGGATCTGTCACCAACTCGGTGATGGCGGCGCCCAGCACCAGGCGCGGAGCATCGCAGACCAGGCCGGCGACCGCGGCCCCGAGCAGCAGCGTCGCCAAGTCGTGGGCCCCGGCCAGCACGACGAGCACCGCGGCCGCGACCGACATGGTGGACACCAGCGTGGTTCGGGTACCGATGCGGTCGATCAGGCGGCCGCACAGCAGTTGGCCTGCCGCCCAGCCGACGCCGTAGGCCGCCAGCACAGCACCGACAGCGCCTGCGGCGTAACCGCGGCCCGCGACGTGATAGGCCATGAACGGGTAGGCGAATCCGGCCGAACGAACCACCAGGTTCCCGCCCAGCAGCAGCCAGATCACCGTCGAATGATCTTCGGTGTGGGTCTGCTGCGCGACGCTGGGGATCCGGTCCTCGACCGCCACTGTGCTCACGTAACTGACGGTAGAAAGTGCAACGCGGCCGCAGTACCTCCGATCGGCCCGACAACGGGTTGACCACCTGTCCGCCGATCGGGGGACATCAGGCCGCCAGGGCCTGCGGCACCGCGGGCTGCGGGGCCGGGACGGAGCCGCGGTGAGCGGTCTTCTCCCACAGGAACGGGGCGGTGACCAGTTGATAGAGCGCCCGCCACGCCGCCACCCAGTGCGCGATCCAGTACAGCGGCAGCGCAAGGATCGCGCGGAGGTGGCTCCCGCGGCGTTCGCCGTACGCCAGGTAGGTGGTGAGAAGCCAGGCCAGCGTGCTCACCGCCTGCACCCCACCGATCAGCAAGGGATCGGCCTCGACCTGCACCAGCCCCCCGTAGCCGAGCATGTCGGCTACGCCGAGCCCGAAAATCATTGTCTGCGCCAGGAATTGGACCGGCATGCCGAACACGAAGATCAGCAGGGTCAGCAGCCCGCGGGGACCGAACCGTCGCATCGCGTCGCGGGGCGACCGAGTGTGGACCAGCCCGGTGAGCAGAAACCCCTTGTGCCAGCGGGTGCGCTGGGAGATCCAGTCACGCAACCGGTCCGGTGCATCGCCGTAGGTGACCGAGTCGACGACATCCGACCGGTAGCCCAACGCGTGCAGGCGCATCCCCAGATCAGCGTCTTCGGAGACATTCCAGGCGTCCCAGCCGCCCACCCTGCGCAGCACCTCCGTGCGGAAGTGGTTGCTGGTGCCACCGAGTGGAAACGGCGCACCCAGGGCGGCCAGACCCGGCACCGTCATGCGGAAGCGGCGCGCATACTCCACCCCGAAGCAGTGCGCCAGGAGGCTGGTCTCGACGTTGCTGGTCTGCAAAACCGCTTGGACACAGGCGAGTTCGGCATTGTCGTCGGCGAAGACCGCCGCGGTTCGGCGGAGTTGGTCGGGCTCGGGACGGTCCTCCGCGTCGAAGATCACCAGCAACTCGCCCTTGGCCACCAGTAGGCCGGCGTTGCACGAGCGCGGTTTGGTGCGCGGCGGCCCGGGCGGCACCTGCAGCACGCGCATGTGCGACGGCGGGTGCGCGGCGGCGATCGCCGCCTGGGTCTCGACGTCGGTCCGTTCGACCAGGAACAGGACCTCGAGCCGCTCGGCCGGGTAGTTCAGCTTGGCCAGGCATCCGACCAGATCACCGATGACCTCTTCCTCGCGGTAGGCCGGAACCAGCACGGTGTAACTGGGTAGCTGTTCGTCGGTCAGCACCGGACCGGGTTGACGGGCCCGATCCGCGCAGCGTCGCCGACCCGCGATCGCGACGGCGACCGACACCGCCACGATCAGCGAGGTGACCGTCAGCAGGGTGATCAGCAGTGCCGACGGCGCGATCACCGCCGCGACGACGCATGCTGCCCCGATACTCTGGGCAAAACGTTTCTGCCACAACAGGATTCCATGCCGAGCGGACATCTGCGGATGGGTCTCGGCGAAGTCGTGCAGGATGGTGTGCGCGACTTCGGTCGCACACTCGGTGAAGACCTGGTCCTGCAGTGGGACCGGCCGCAAGTGCAGATCAGCCAACGTTGTGGGCGGGTGAGCGGGGACTGCGAGCGGGGCGATTGTCGTCACGCCTGGAACGGTATTGACGATCACATTTCGGCAACTCCACCGATCGGGCCGTGCGGGGGCGGAGGCCGGTCGGACGATCGGGGGACACCACGGCTATCCGACCAGCGAGGGGAGCACTCGCAGCGGTGCGATTCCGTCCTGGATCGCGACTCCGGCTGCCTGGGCGCGTCCGGAGCCGGCCCCCACCGGCAGTCCGCCCAGCAGTTCCGGAGCAGCCGAACCCATCAACGGTGCGACTCCGCTGACCGTGCCCGGCAGCGCCCCCACCGCGGCGTGGCTCAGGGTCGGTGCCGATGCGGCCCAGGCTCGCGGGACCGACAGCGCCCCCACCGACGAGGCTTCACCGAGCGCCGCGGACACCGATCCGGCTGCGCCTACCGACGAGGCCGAGACAGCACCCAGTGCGTTTGCCGCAGCGGATCCCACCGATGCCGCGATCTGACCGCCGACGCCTGCGACCGCGGGGAACAGGCCGTTGATCGTCGACATCATCGACATCATTAGGCCGGCCGAAGACGTGCACACGAAGAACGGCGTGCCGAAGATGCTCATCAGGGTGTCCAGATCGGTGATCCACCCGGGCAGCACGGTGTCGCCGATCGAACCCAGTTGGGTCAACACCGCCACGACGCTTCCGGCGGCGGCCACCGCCCCGGTTGTCTGACTCGCCACCCCGGCCGGGTTGACGACTTGCGGCGGCTCGGCGAACGGGGTCAACCGGGCGGCGGCGGCCGAGGCGGCGGCGTAGCCGTACATGGCGGCTGCGTCCTGTGCCCACATCTCGCCGTACCGGGTCTCGGTGAGCGCGATCGCCGGCATGTTCTGACCCAGGTAATTGGTGGCGACCAGGGTGGCCAGCTGCGCGCGATTGGCCGCCACCTGGGCGGGATGCACCGTCATCGCGTAGGCGGTCTCGTAGGCGGCGACGGCGGCTTTGGCCTGGCCGGCGGTCGCCTCGGCCTGCGCGGCAGTCGCATCGAGCCAGGCCGCATACGGTGTGGCAGCGGCAACCATGGCGGTGGCCGCGGCCCCCAGGAAGGGACCACTGACCAGATCGGTGATCACCGATTCGAAAGCTGTTGCCGTGACTCTTAATTCGACCGCGAGCTCGTCCCAGGCGGCGGCGGCCGTCAGCATCGATCCGGCACCCGGCCCTGCGTACATCCGCCCGGAGTTGACCTCCGGCGGCAATGCCCCGTAACCCATCTGCTGCCGTGCGCTTTCAGCGATCCGCTGCGGGGTTGCCGGCGGTCATCGTGGTGTCGACCGACCCTCGGTTTCCCGCGGCCGAGATCAACAGGTAGGACTGGTGCGGCACGATTGGCGACATGGCGTTCAGCGTGCCGCCCGGCGGTGTTGCTGTCTGTCCGGTGAGCGGCCACCCGCCGGTTGAATCGGGATGTCCCCCGATCGTGGGAGGGCAGGCCCCGCAGGTTCAATCCTGTTGCTGGGGCGACAGCAACCGTTCGGCCGCGGCATAGGGATCGTCGTGGCCGTCGACCACCGACTCGGCGAGCCGATCGAGGTCGGTGCGGGCACGCAACCTGGTCTGCGCCAGCGAGAGAATCTGCGCCCGGGCGCGGGCCAGCCGACGGGCGCGGTTGTCGGCGCGATGGTGAGCGTCGATCGCGTCCACCAGTTCGGTCAGACCCTCGCCCCGGGCAGCGACCAGGCTCACGATCGGAGCTTTGGTCTCCGCGCGCAGGTCCCGCACGGTCTGCTCGGCACCCTCGCGGTCGGCCTTGTTCACCACCACGATGTCAGCGACCTCCAGCACGCCGGCTTTCGCGGCCTGCACCGCGTCGCCGGCCCCGGGGTTCAGGATGACGATGGTCGGATCGGCCACCGCAGCGATCTCGATCTCGGACTGTCCCACCCCGACGGTTTCGGCGAGCACCACGTCGTAGCCGATCGCCCCGAGCAGCGCGATGGCGGCAGGCACGGCCGCGGCCAGGCCCCCGAGATGACCGCGACTGGCCACCGAGCGGATCAGCACGTCGGAATCGTTGATGTGCGCGGTCATTCGGATCCGGTCGCCCAGCAGTGCGCCTCCGCTGAACGGTGACGACGGGTCCACGGCCAACACCGCGACCCGGCATTCGCGCTGCCGGTATGCACCGACCAACGCGCCGATGGTCGTCGACTTACCCGCACCCGGCGGGCCGGTGATGCCGATGACCCGGACCGGCTGTGCCGCGCCGATGCCGGCCAATACCTCGTCGCGGCGCTCGCTTTCGACCAGGCTCAGCAACCGGCCCGCGGCACGTGGAGATCCGTTGCGGGCCTTGCCGATCAGATCGGATACGTCCATGGTGGTGCGCTACGCCCTTCCGCGCCAAAATGAGAACACTATTCTCTCAGTTAGAGAGTACGAGTTGCAAGGTTGCCCGCGCGCCGCCGGGGTGCTCCGTGCGATCCTGGGTGCCCGTCCCGAAGGAGGCTGCCGGTGACCGAGTCGAGGATCGCGGTGCCGGGCGGCACGGTGTGGGCGAAGCGGGTGGGCCCGTCCAACGAGACAGCCTCCGGTCGACCGTTGCTCGTCGTGCACGGCGGCCCGGGGTTGCCGCACTACTACCTGAATTCGTTGCAGCGGCTGGCCGACGACCGCGAGGTGATCTTCTGGGATCAACTCGGTTGCGGCAACTCCGAGCGACCGTCGAACCCCGACCTGTGGACCATGCAGCGGTCCGTGGCCGAACTGGATGCGGTGGTAACGGCTCTCGGTCTCAACGACTTTCACATCTTCGGCAATTCCTGGGGCGCGATGCTGGCGCAGCAGTACCTGCTGGACATCGCCTGCAGCGCCGTCAGCTTCACCATCTCCAACAGCGCCGCCTCCATCCCTGCGTTCACCGCCAACGTCGCACGGCTCAAGAGCGAGCTGGACCCTGCCACCCGGGACGCCATCGATCGTCACGAGGCGGCCGGTACCACCGATTCGGCCGAGTACCGGGCCGCCGTCACCACTTGGAACGAAACGTTCCTGTGCCGCCGCCTGCCGTGGCCGACAGATCTCTATCGGGCTTTCCAGAACATGGGCACCGAAATCTTCGAAACAATGTTCGGCCCCAGCGACTTTCATATCGTCGGGACCATCCGCGACTGGGATGTGCTCGATCGGCTCAGCGAGATCACAGTGCCGACACTGCTGCTGGCGGGCCGGTTCGACGAATGCTCGCCCGACCACATGCGCGAGATGCACGAGCGCATCCCCGGTTCGCGCTATGAGTTCTTCGAGAACAGCGCTCATCTGCCATTCATCGAAGAGCCGACTCGGTTCGATAGGGTGATGCGGGAGTTTCTCCGGCAGCACGACTGCTGACAAAAGCTCCCGGGTGTGCGTGAAGTGCCGAGGTGCGGGTATAGGCCACGCATGATTGGCTGCACGCCATGAAGTTGCGACGGAATCGAAACAAGGGGGGCGCGTCGATGAAGCGTGAGGTTGCGGCAAGTCTGCAGGTCGGTATTTCTGAACCCACCGCGCTGGAATTCCAGATCGCGGTCGCCCGACTGCCGGGCCTGGACGTGAACGAGTCGCTGACCGCGACCCTGGACGGGAAACCCGTCTCGCTGCGTGAGATCAACGGCGAATACGGCACCCGCATCCACACCGCCGACCTCGGCGCCGGTGAGCTCAACGTCGAGTACCAGGCCACCGTCGTCGGACGTGCCGAGCCACTTCCGGTCAAGGAGATCGAAGTCTCGACCTACCTGCGGCCGAGCCGCTACGCCGAGGCGGACAAGTTCTTCGGATTCGCCGCCACCGAGTTCGGTCAGTACACGAACCAGTCCGTGACACTGCTGGAGAAGGTGTCGTCGTGGGTGGGGACGCGGCTGCAGTATGTTCCGGGCTCCAGCGATCCGATCGACGGAGCGACCGACACGCTGCTGGCCGGTGCCGGCGTGTGCCGCGACTACGCGCACCTGGTGATCGCGCTGCTGCGCGCTGTCAACGTGCCCGCCCGACTGGTCTCGGTGTACGCGCCCGGGTGTGACCCGATGGACTTCCACGCCGTGGCCGAAGCGCTGATCGACGGACAGTGGCGGGTAGTGGACGCGACGTGCCTGGCGCCGCGCCAGACCATGCTGCGCATCGCCACGGGCCGGGACGCGGCCGACACCGCCTTCCTGGACAACCACGGCGGCGGGATCGACCTGACCAACATGGTCGTCACCGCGATCAGCAGCGACGACCTGCCGCGCGACTCGGTCGAGGACCTGGTCTCGCTCGGCTAGTTCTTGCCCGCGTTCAGCTTGCTGACGATCGACCGGAAGTCCTCGGTCACAAACGACTGGTGCTCGGCCGACAGCGCGTAGTCGATGCTGGCCAGCACCGCACGCTCCAGGTGGATGTTGAGCACCCGCTTGGTGCTTTCCACAGCCTGCTGCGGCAACTCGAGGATGCGTGTGGCGCACGCCACCGCTTCGGCCACCGGGTCCTCGACCACATGGTTGGCCAGGCCCAGCTCGACCGCCCTTTCGGCGCGAATCCTGGTGCCGGTCAAGGCATATTCCTTGGCCAACAGCAGACTGATGTGCAGCGGCCAGGTCAGCGGCCCACCGTCGGCGGCCACCAATCCCACCTGCACGTGCGGGTCGGCCAGGAACGCGTGCGGGGCGATGTAGACGATGTCGCTCAACGCGACCAGGCTGCACCCCAACCCGACGGCGGGTCCGTTGACCGCCGCGACCACCGGGATCCGGCACCGTGCCATACCCAGCACGATTTCGCGTCCGTCCCGAATTGTCTTGGCCCGCAGGTCGGCGTCCTCGGCCAGCTCCGCGAGGTAGGCAAAGTCGCCACCGGCCGAAAATGCTTTACCGGCGCCGGTGAGCACCGCCGCACGCGCCGTGGGGTCGTCGGTCAGTCGCTGCCACAGCCGCGCCAGCCCGACGTGCAAATTGTCGTTGACCGCATTGAGGTCATCGGGACGGTTGAGCGTGATGATCCGCAGCGGACCGTCGGCGCGCACATCGATTTCGCTTGGCATGTCGTACATTTCAGACTCCCAGTCCCAGGATTCGCGAGGCGATGATGTTCTTCTGTATCTGCGAGGTGCCGCCCATCACGCTTTGCGCGCGGCTGTACAGGTAGGCACTGAGCAGGTCCGGATCGCGGGTGCCGCCGACGGCCAGCGCCGCATGTCCGACGGATTGTTCCACCCAGGTCATCAAGAGCTTATCCAGCGAGCCCTCAGGTCCGTGCGACACGCCGTCGAGTTGTTCGGACAGCCGCCGCCGCACGTGGTGGGTGAGCATCTGCGCCTGGACAGCTGCCCATGCCACGTCGTCGTCGACCTCACCGTCGCTGCGCGCCACCAGTTGCGCGACCAGTTTGTTGTACCGGGCCGCGTAACCCAGGGTGGACGGTTCGCGTTCGTGCCCGACGACGGTCATGGCCACTGCCCACCCTTCGCCGGGGGCACCCACCATGCGGTCCGCCGGGACCCGGGCACCGTCGAAAGTCACCTGGCCGAATTCGTTGGTGACGCCGTTGATCATGCGCAGCGGACGTTGTTGTACACCAGGCTGTTTCATCGAAACGATGAAAGCCGACAGGCTGCGGTGCCGCTTGGCGGCGGGGTCGGTTCGCGCCAGCAGCAGACACCAGTCGGCGACGTCGGAGTAACTGGTCCAGATCTTGTGCCCGTTGATCACGTACTCGTCGCCTTCGCGGGTGGCGGTAGTGGTCAACGACGCCAGGTCCGAACCGGCACCCGGCTCGCTGAACCCCTGGCACCAGCGCTCGGTGCCGTTGATGATGCCGGGCACGAAGCGTTGCCGCAGTTCGTCGCTGCCGTGCCGGCCGATGCCGATGACCAGGTAGCCGACGCTGGGCCGTGGCGGAGCACCGGCGCGGGCCAGCTCCTCGTCGACGATGACGTCGTACACCGGCGGCAACTCCCGGCCGCCGTACTCGCGCGGCCACGACAGACCGAAGAAACCCTCTTCGTACAACGCGCGGTGCCAGTCGGCCTGCCGGGCCCAGTACTCGTCGCCCGACCCGCCGAACTCCTTGGCGTGCAACGAAAGCCAGGACCGCAGCCGGTTGCGGAACTCGGCCTCCTGCGGCGAATCACGAAAGTCCACGACCGACCTCCTTCAGGGTGACCGGCCACAGCTCGGTCGACGTCAGCGCCCGGCGCAGGTACACGTGCACCAGGCATTCCCAGGTGTTGCCGATGCCACCGTGCACCTGTATCGCGGTCTCGCAGACGGTGCGGGCGGCCCTGGCGCAGTAGACCTTGGCCACCTGCGCGGCCCGGATCGCTTCGGCGGGGTCGAGTTCGTCGACCGCCCATGCCGCGTGGCGTAGCACGCTCACCGAACCTTCGATCAGCGCCAGGCTTTCGGCCAGCAGGTGGGCGACGGCCTGATACGACCCGATCGGTTTGCCGTACTGCTCCCGCAGCTTGGCGTAGTCACAGGCGGTGGCGTGCGCGCCGCGGGCGGCTCCGACCAGGTCGGCGGCCGTGGCCACCAAGGCAAGTGCCCGCCATCGGCCGGCGGCCTCCGCGGACACCTCCCCCAGCGGCGTCGGGGATCCGGCAATCGACGCACACGTCCGGGTCAGATCGGCACCACCGTCGTCGCCGAGATCGACGACCGAGACCGTGGTGCCGGAGAGCAGCAACGCCCGCTGATAGCCGCGCGCGTCGACGGCGCGATCGTCCACCGCGATGGTCACCGGTCCGACGTCGGCATCGAGGTGGCGGGCCAGGTCGCCGGCGAGCACCGGCCCCAGGAAGGGTGCGTCGACCAACCGGCGGCCGAATTCCTCTGCGACGATGGCTACTTCGACCCCAGAGGCCTCATCCGAGCGCAGCGATCGCCATCCGGTCAGGTCAATCTGCTTGTCCAGTCTGCCGATTCGGCTCTGGTCGGCCAGGTCCTGTACCGCCCCGGCGCCCAGGTCGTCGGCCATCTTGGCGGCGGCGTCACGTAGTTGCTGTTGTTCAGCTGTCAGACGTACATCCATAGCTCTCCTTGAGCACTCTGCGGAGCACCTTGCCCGAGGGCAGGCGGGGAATATCGGGCACGAACACCACCCGGCTCAATCGTTTGTAGGACGCCAGTTCCGCTTCGACGCGTTCAGCGAGTTCGGCTGCGAGCGCGGTGCTTTGGCCGGCCGCGTGGGTGGTCACGGCCGCCACCACAGCTTCGCCGTTGACACCGTCGGGCACACCGAACACCGCGCAGTCGTGGACGGCGGGATGACCGTGCAACACGGTCTCGATCTCGACCGGTGCGATCTGGAATCCGCGTACCTTGATCATCTCTTTGAGACGGTCGGTGATGCGCAGCCAGCCGCCATCGTCCAGCGCGCCGACGTCCCCGGTGCGATACCAACCGTCACTGAGCACTTCGGCGGTCGCCTCGGCCGGCAGGTAGCCCGCCATCATCGAATTCGACCGCGCCTGGATCTCGCCGACGTCACCCGGGCCGACGGGCTCGCCGGTGTCCGGGCAGACCACCCGCAGTTGCACGCCGGACACCGCCCGGCCGACCGAGTCCAGCCGCGATCCGACGACGGGGTTGCAGGCGATGACCGGGAGCTCGGTGGTGCCGTAGGCGGGGACCCAGCAGATGCCGGTGCGTCGGGTGACGGTTTCAGCGATGCTGGCCGTCACCGGTGTGGCACCCCACATGATGTAACGCAGTGACGACAGGTCGTAGGACTCGAGGCCGGGATGGGAGGCGATGGCCAATGCAATGGGGGCGACGGCCATTTCGACGGTGATGCGATCGGATTCGATGTGCCGCAGCATCCGGTCGATGTCGAATCGGCGGTGCAGCCGCAACCATGTCCCGGTGCGCAATGCGGTCAGGATGTTCAACAGGCCCAGAATGTGGGACGGCGGGGTGGCGACCTGGATCCGGTCGCGACCGGTCAGCTGCAGCGCTTCGCGCCAGTGCTGCACCGAGGCGTCCAGCGAAGCATGGGTGTGTCGCACCGCCTTCGGCAGTCCCGTGGTGCCGGAACTGAACACCAGGACCGCATCGCCGGGCGCCGACCCGGCATTCCCCGGTGCACCGGGACCGACCGGTTCGTCCAGGTGCAGCATCGGCATCAGACCGGCCAGCACCGGGTTGTCCCCGATCGCATGGGCCGGGTCGGTCAGCGCGAGGGCGTGCTCGACCTCGGCCCGCTTCCAGGCCGGGCTGAGTAGCACCGCCGTGGCCCCCAGCCGCCAGATCGCCTGCAGGGCGATGAAGAACTCGGGCCGGTTGGACGCCATCACCGCGACCCGCTGACCCGCGTGGACGTTCCGCTTCCGCAGCGTGGCAGCCAGTCCGTCGGTCAGCGCGTCGAGGTCAGACAGGCTGTATTGCCGGTCCTCGAACGCGAGCGCGGCCGGCTCGGTCACGTCTCGATCCTCCAACCGTCTGAGAAGACCCTATCGTCTAATGAGAATACTATTCTCTATAGCGAAGAATACAAAGTGCAGGGAGGTGCGCGTGACGGAGGCCGGCATGGTGACGATTCACCTCGACCGCAAGAAGGTGTCGGTGCCGTTGGTCCCCGGCGAGACGCTGCTGGAAAGCGCGCGACGAGCCGGGCTCGAACCGCCGTTCAACTGCGAGGCCGGCAACTGCGGGACGTGCATGGCGCACCTCACCGAAGGCACCGCGACGATGCGGATCAACGACGCCCTCGACGACGACGAGGTCGAGGACGGCTACATTCTGACCTGCCAGGCCGTGCCGGACGCGGCACCGATCACCGTGCACTACGAGTAGCCACCAGGGAGGCGGCACATGGCCAGAGGGATCATCTACGTCGAGACCTACCCCAGTGCGCCGGACCGCGAGCAGGAGTACAACACCTGGTACGACGAGGTGCACCTGGGCGAACTCGTGGCGCTCGACGGCATCATCTCGGCACGCCGGTTACGCCCGGTCGACGGTGACGGGCCGTACGTCGCGCTGTACGAGATCGAGGGTGACGACCTGCCGGCCATATTGCAGGGCATGAGCACTGCCAAGCTGACCATGTCCAGTGCGCTGCAACTCGATCCGCCGCCGATACCGCGATTGCTCGAGGTGATCACCGACCACCCTCCGTCGGACTAATCGGGCAGCTTCGGCGGCGGCCGGTAGTCCGGTTCGTAACCGGACACCCGAATCGGACTGCCCACCAAGCGCGAATCTCCAGCCTGGACAACAACTTCCGGTGTCGCTTCCAGCGCTTCGGGCAGCGTCCGCACCGCCGCGGCCGGCACCCCGAGGGGACGCAGCCGCTGCTCCCAGCTGACGGCAGTGTCGGTCGCCAGCATCGCCGTCACGACCGCCAGCACCTCGTCGCGCCGGGATACCCGCTCGGCCATCGTCTCGAAGCCGCCGATACCTGCCTCGGAGGCAAAGGATTTCCAGAAACCGTCGTGGGTGATGAACAGTGCCAGGAACCCATCGGAAGTCGGGAAGAGCTGTGCGGGAACATAATACGAGTGCGCACCGTAGGGCCGGCGCTGGGGAACGACACCGTCATTGAGGTAGGCGGCAGCGTGATAGTTCAGCTGCGAGAACATCACATCGCGCAACGACACGTCCACCTGACCACCGCTGCCCGAGATGATCTTGGCCAATAGTCCGAGCGCAGCGGTCATGCCGGTGGAATTGTCCGCCGAAGAATATCCCGGCAGGGTCGGTGGGCCTTGCGGATCGCCGGTCAGCGCGGCGATACCGACTCCGGCCTGCACCACGTAGTCGAAGGCCGGGTCGTCTCCGCCGTCGAGTCCGAATCCGGTGATGGCCACGCAGACGATCTTTTCGTTGTGCTGCCGTAGCGTCTCGTAGGTCAATCCCAGCCGCCGGATCGCCGACGGCTTCAGATTCACCAGCAGCGCGTGGGCGTCGGCAACCAGTTCGCCTAAGCGTTGTTGTCCGCCTTGCGAATTGAGGTCCAGACAAATGCTGGACTTGTTGCGGTTGAGGCTGGCGAAATAGCTGTCGGAGACCCCACGGGAAATCTCCCCGCCGCGCGGCTCGATCTTGGTGACGTCGGCGCCCAGGTCGGCCAGCAACATGGTGGCGTACGGTCCGGCCAACATGGTGCCGACCTCGAGTATCCGAATGCCGGCCAGCGGACCGGCACTGCTCACCGCAACTCCCGGGCGAGTTCGGCGATCATCTCCCGCGTGCGTCGCTTGGAAGCAATGAGTTCCTCGCGGGTGTCACCGATCGGCAGCAGCCGCACCGACAGATCCGTCACCCCGGCGTCGGCGAATCCCCGCATCCGGGAGAGAATTTGCTCGGGGTCGCCGGCCGCGCACAGGTCACCGACGTCGCGGGCATCACCGCGTTCGAGTAGCCGCTGATAGTTGGGCGAGACTTCAGCTTCCCCCAGGATGCGGTTGGCCCGTTCCCGGGCCGTGTCGACTTCGGATGCCGCACAAAGACATACCGGGATACCCGCGATGATCCGCGGCGCAGGGCGGCCGGCATCCGCGGCGGCCTTGGTGATCTTCGGTGCGATGTGGTCACCGATCGCACGCTCGTCGGCCATCCACAACACGGTGCCGTCGGCATGCTCACCGGCCAGTTGCAGCATCACCGGACCCAGTGCGGCGACCAGCACCGGCATCGGGGTATCGGCTCCGATCGCCAGCGGGTTGTGCACTGTGAACGAATCGTTCTGTACGTCAACCGGTCCCGGTCCGGCGACGGCGGCGTTGAGTACCTCGAGATAGTCGCGGGTGTAGGCGGCCGGCTTCTCGTAGGGCAGCCCGAGCATGTCCCGGATGATCCAGTGGTGCGACGGTCCGACACCCAGCGCCAGCCTCCCCCCGGCCACCGCGTGTATCGAGAGTGCCTGACGGGCAAGAGCAATGGGATGTTGAGCTTGCAGCGGCACCACCGCCGTCCCCAGCTCGATGCGTGAGCTGTGGGCGGCCATCAGCGACACCATGGTCAAGCAGTCGAAGTCGTCGGGAACCTGCGGCATCCAGGCCGTGTCCAGACCCGCCGATTCGGCCCATTCGATGTCGGCGACCAGCTTGGTCACCTTGCGGGACATGTCGCCACGCTCGGCGCCGATCATCACTCCGACACGCACGGTTCCTCCTGTGCTGTCTGGGCAGCCGGTTCGGGTGTTCCGGTCAGCGTGCGAATCTCGCGCACCAACGCGTCCAGCGGTGTGCCGGTCGGAAACACCGCTGCGGCACCGGCTTCCAGCAACTTGGGCACGTCGGCGTGCGGGATGGTTCCACCGACCACGACCGCGATGTCAGCCGCATCGGCCGCGCGCAGCGCTGCGATCGTTCGGGCGGTCAGCGTCAGGTGGGCTCCGGACAGGATGCTCAAGCCGACGACGGCGACGTCTTCCTGAACCGCGATCGACGCGATGTCCTCGATGCGCTGCCGGATACCGGTGTAGATGACCTCGAAGCCGGCGTCGCGCAGGGTACGGGCGACGATCTTGGCGCCACGATCGTGTCCGTCCAGACCGGGTTTGGCGACCAGTATGCGGGCGGCCATCTAGAACACCACCGGCTGCTGGAATTCGCCCCAGACCGCCTTGAGCGTGGCGACCATCTCACCGACCGTGCAGTAGGCGTTGGCGCAGTCGATCAGCCGGTGCATCAGGTTGTCGTCTCCTTCGGCGCCGCGGGCCAGCGCAGCCAGGGTGGATTCCACTGCGCCGCTGTCTCTTTCGGCTTTCACCTGGGCCAGCCGCTTGAGCTGCAGGTCGCGGCCCTCGGCGTCGAGTTCGTAGGTGTCGATATCCGGTTCGGGTTCCTCGGAGACGAATCGGTTGACCCCCACCACCGGTTTCGCGCCACTCTCGATGTCCTGATGTATCCGGTAAGCCTCGTCGGCGATCAGCCCCTGCAGGTAGCCGTCCTCGATCGCGCTGACCATGCCGCCGTGCTGTTCGAGGTCGGCCATGATTTCGATGATGCGGGTCTCGGTGGCGTCGGTGAGTGCTTCGACGAAGTAGGAGCCACCCAGTGGGTCGGCGACCTGCGCGACGCCGGTCTCGTAGGCGAGGATCTGCTGGGTGCGCAGGGCCAGCGTGGTGGAGTCCTCGGAGGGCAGCGCGAAGGGTTCGTCCCAGGCCGCGGTGAACATGGACTGAACACCGCCCAGGACCGCCGCCATCGCCTCGTAGGCCACCCGCACCACGTTGTTCTGGGCCTGCGGACCGTACAACGACGCACCGCCGCAGACACAGCCGAACCGGAACATCGACGCCTTATCCTTGGTCGACCCGTACCGCTCCCGCACGATCGTGGCCCAACGTCGGCGTCCCGCACGGTATTTCGCGACCTCTTCGAAGAAGTCGCCGTGGGTGTAGAAGAAGAACGAGATCTGCGGCGCGAATTCGTCGATACTCATCCGGCCGCGCTCCACCACGGTGTCGCAGTAGGTGACCCCATCGGCAAGGGTGAAGGCCATCTCCTGTACCGCGGTGGCGCCGGCGTCACGGAAGTGGGCGCCGGCCACTGAGATCGCGTTGAAACGCGGGACTTCGGCCGCGCAGAACTCGATGGTGTCGGCGATCAGCCGCAGCGACGGCTCCGGCGGCCAGATCCAAGTTCCCCGCGAGGCGTATTCCTTGAGGATGTCGTTCTGGATGGTGCCGGTGAGCTTGGCGCGCGGTATGCCTTTCTTCTCCGCGGCCGCAACGTAGAAGGCCAGCAGAATCGCCGCCGTGCCGTTGATCGTCATGCTGGTGCTCAGCTTGTCCAGCGGGATCCCGTCGAACAGGATCTCGAAGTCGGCGAGGGTGTCGACCGCGACCCCGACCCGGCCCACTTCCTCACCGAAATCAGGATCGTCGGAGTCATAGCCACACTGAGTCGGCAGGTCGAGCGCGACCGAGAGACCGGTACCGCCCTGGTCCAGCAGGTAGCGGTAGCGACGATTGGATTCCTCAGCGGTGCCGAAACCGGAGTACTGCCGGAAAGTCCACAGCTTGCCGCGGTATCCGGACGCGAAGTTACCCCGGGTGAACGGGAACTCACCCGGAGGCGGGGGCTCGGTGCCGCGGTCCTGCGGGCCATACACCGGGGCCAGCGGTATGCCTGATGGGGTGTGGGCTGCGTTATCCATCGGTGAATAACGTACTTGCAAAAAAAGAGAATGCCAATACCATAGTGTTGACCTGCTGAAACGGTGCCGCGCCAGCAGCGTCTGCGGCCACACGGCCCCGGCTATTCGGGCCCAGCAGGGTGGTCGGCTCGGAGTTGTCCGCTCGCCGCACCGAGCCAGCGATTCCGCGGCTGCGGATGTGTGAACATCAGCACATCGCGGCGGGGCCGAAGTCCGGTCCCGGCGGCGCCTGTCATCGCCGATCAAGTGCGGAAATGCGCTTCGAGCGCAGCTATGGCGCGCCCCGGCCGCGGGCCGCTGCCGGCAGCGCCAATTCAACCTGTGTTTTACGCTCAGCACATCGCCCCGGAAATCACGGGCGCGGAACAAACCGCTCCCGACGCGAGTTCGTATCGGCGGAGCCCCCAAATCAACGGAAAAGAGCTGACTTTGCGCCGCACCGGAAACCCTTCCCTACGGCGGATGGCACCCAGGCTGGCCGTGATCGTCGGCGCCGTAGCCGCACTCATGTCGCCGTTCGGCGAGCCGGCCCGCGCCGGCGCTGATCCGGGATGTCCCGATGTCAGTGTGGTGTTCGCGCGCGGGACCTTCGAGGCTCCCGGCGTCGGCGCTACCGGACAGGCGTTCGTCGATGCCCTCAACGCTCGGCTGGTGGGCAAGAACGTCGCCGTCGACCCGGTCAACTATCCCGCGTCGCTGGACTTCGCCAGGGCGGTCGACGGTGTTGCCGACGCGAGCAGCAAGGTCGAGACCACGGCCGCGAATTGCCCGAACACCAAGATCGTGCTCGGCGGTTACTCCCAGGGTGCGGCCGTCGCCGCATACACCACGGCCGACTCCGTCCCGGACGGCGTGGCGCTGCCCGACGGGACCGGGCCGATGCCGCCCGCCGTCGCGTCCAAGGTCGCCGCGGTCGTACTGTTCGCGGCCCCGTCGGACGGATTCTTGAGCATTGTCGACCGCAGCGCTCCGCCGATCGCGATCGGTCCGCTGTACACGGCCAAAACGCTGCAACTGTGCGCGGACGGCGATCCGGTGTGCTTCCCCGGCGGCCGGGACCGCGCCGCGCACAGCACCTATCGGGACAACGGCATGGCCAACCAAGCCGCCGATTTCACCCGCAACGCGATCCTGTCTCGCTGAGCAGTCCGCGCACCATCATGCGCGGCACAGTATTTCCCCGTTGGGGATGGCGAACCAGCCATCCGGGTGCGCGGCCCACGCCCGCCAGGTCGCCGATATCTCGTCGAGCTCGGCGCTGACGGCCAGGCCTGACTCGACCAGCTGACGGGCGAGATCCGAGTGCAGAATCCGATCGGCCCACATGCCACCCCACCAGCGCCGAGCTTCGTCGGTTGCGTAGCACCACAGGCTGCCCGTCGGCGTGATGTCGTCAAAGCCGGCTTGGCGAGCCCAGGACAGCAGGTGGCGGCCCGCATCCGGTTCGCCGCCATTGGCGCGGGCGGCGCGTGTGTACAGGTCCAGCCAGCGGTCCAGCGGCGCCAGACGCGGGTACCAGATGAACCCGGCGTAGTCGGCGTCCCGAGCGGCGACGATCCCACTCGGTGCGCACACCCGCTTCATCTCGCGCAGCGCCTGCACCGGGTCCGCGACGTGCTGCAGCACCTGGTGGGCATGCACGACGTCGAACGCGTCGTCGGGCAGGTCGAGCGCATGCACGTCGGAGGTGGTGAACGACACGTTGCGCAGGCCGCGCGACTGGACCTCGGTGCGCGCCAGGCCCAGCGCCTGTTCGGTCTGCTCGACGGCGGTCACTGCGCCGGGCGCGACCCGCAACGCGAGGTCTGCGGTGATAGTGCCTGGGCCACAACCGATATCGAGAAGCGACAGGCCCGGCCGCAAGTGCGGCAGCAGGTAGCCGGCGGAGTCCGCCGCGGTACGTCGCCGGTGTCCGCGTAGCACCGACTCGTGGTGTCCGTGGGTGTAGATCGCCTGGGGTTCCTCGTTCATGAAGTGGTCCGTTCAGTCGACCGGGGCATCGAGAATCGGCCGCTGCACCCCGGCCCCGGGGCCGTCGAAGTGCCACCATTCACCGGAATACACCTGCAGCCCACCGTACTTCATCGCATCCCGCAGCCGGGACCGGTTCGCCTGCGCGGTGGGACTGACATCTTTGGTCGCGAAAGCCGTTGCCCGCGCGGTGAAGTCGTCGAAATCAGTGCCCATGTCAGCCACGCAGAACTGCGCCGCCCGCCGTACTGTCGGACACGGTTGTTGGGTGGTGGTGAAGGTGACGTCCACCGACCGTCCGGCCTCATGGCTGGTGGCGTACGGGCCGGGACGGGCCACCCACGCCGGGTTGGGCACCGCTTGATACAACCTGGCCTGAACCTCGTGCGGCCGGTAGCAATCCCAGAAGACCAGCAGTTGCCCGGCTGGGCGCAGCGAATTGGCGGCCGCTTCGAGCCCGGGCGCCATGGTGTGGTGCACCAGGCAACGGGCGCCCGGGGGGTACAGCTGCGTGTGGGTGAAGTTGTCGGTGGTGGCGTATCGCAGATCGATCACTGCGTCGCCCACGATGCTGCGCACGTCGACGAGTCCGGCCGCGGCCGCCTCGGGACTCACCGGAGGCACGCCAGGACTGAGCGGAATCGTGGTGCCCACCGGTCGCACCGAGGCGCCGTACGATGGCGCACCGCACCCGGCCACCAGGCACACGATGGCCACGATCAGCTGGAACTGCACTGTTCGACGCATTGCTTCATTGTCGCGGGTCGCGACCCCGGAAACGGGGAGCCGGCGCGCGGGTCTCAACCGATGCGATCGGTCGCCGTTTGCAGGATGACCTGTGCGATCTGGGCGGCGGGTTCCAGCCCCACCACACCGACCGACATCAGCACCGAGGACTTCTCCCGGTAGAGGTGGCTCCACGCGTTGGCGCTGATCCGCACCGTCGCGCCGTCGGGCCGGTCGAGGGTGAATTGGTAGCGGGGGTCGTGCAAGTCGGCACAGGCCTGCAACGACGTCTCCAGCTGGTGCAGGACACCGCGCGCCATGCTGGAGTCGGGATACACCGCTACGGCCTGGCTGACCGTTTGGATCAGTGCGGGCGGGCCTGGTTTGAGGTCATCGGTGATGCCGTGGTAGCCCGCGCTGCGGAACTCCGACCAGCCGGAACCGAAGGTGACGTCGCTGATGCCCGCGGCTCGGCACGGCGCCGGCGCGTTGAGGTCGCTCGGTGGTGGCTGATGCAGGTCGGCGTGCGCATGCGCCGTGAGTTCCTCGTAGTTGGCGATGCGACGAACTTCTTCGATGCCGACGATCAGCGAATCGGCGCGCGAGCCCGGCTTGGTGGTGGGTTTGGCCGACGTGCTGTGCGACGAACACGCCGTCAGCGCGACCATCACGCAGGTGACGATCAGATGCCGGCCACCGCGCGCGGTTCGTGGTCTGAGCAAATCCACCCTCCCCGGTCGCGGCCCACTGGTCATCCTACGGGCGAGTGCGTCACACGCTCGGCGGCGCACGCGGGAGTTAGAGTCGCGTGTGCCCAAGATCAGCGCTTCGTCGGTGGAGGAGCACCGCGAGCAGGTGCAACGACGTGTGTTCGAGGCGTTCGCCACGTTGATGGCCGAGCACAGTTTCGACGCGATCACCATGGCGAAGCTGGCCGCCGCCGCGGACATCGGGCGCACCGCGATCTACCACCACTTCGCCGACAAGGAAGCCGTTGTCGTGGCATTCGCGTCGCACGAGACAAGCCGTTACATCGACGGGCTGCGCGCCGAGTTGGCCGATGTCGACGACCCGGCCGAGCGGCTCAGGATCTACGTGCGCCATCAGCTCGGTGCGGGTGAGCAATTCCACATGGGTCTCGGGCCGCAGCTCTACGGCGCGCTGTCGCAGGAGACCATGCGCGCCATCCGCGAGCACGTGGTGGCCATCGAAGACGTGTTGCGCGAAATCCTGGCCGACGGGGTTCGTTCCGGCCAGTTCGTGGTGGAGGACGAAGCTGCCACCATGTCGTTGCTGCACGCCTGTCTGGCGCCGCGCGACCTGCCGACCGCCGCTATTGAGCGATTCGTACTGCGCGCGCTGGGAGCGACACCGTAGTGCGGCTTGTGTTATGTTTCTGACAGATTGTCAGCATCGTTTTGACATGTTGTCAGAGCCGTTGGAGCAGTAGCCGAGTACCGGGAGCAGAACGTGTCAGTCAGCACCGCCGAGGCCGTCCGACCCTTCTCGGTCGCGATGAAGGAAGGTTCGACCGCCGAGCACGAGGCCGCCGAGCACTCGCCCTACGTGTCCGAACTGCTCGCCGGCCGCGTCAACCGTCAGGGTTACGCCGACTACCTGCTGCGGTTGCGGATGATCTACGAAGCCCTGGAGCGGGCGGTGCGGAGTCACCGGGAAGACCCACTGGTGGCTGCCGTCTACGATCCCGCGCTGGAGCGGCTCGAGGCTATCGACACGGACCTGCAGTACTGGGCGCCGGGCGCGGGCCACGACGTCGACTCCCCCGCTGCGCGCGCCTACCGCGACCGGTTGGCCGACGCCTCGTGGGGCGGCGAACTGGTGGCCCACCACTACACCCGCTACCTCGGCGATCTGTCCGGCGGACAGGCCATCGGCAAGATTCTCAACCGCACCTTCGATCTGGATGGCGCCGGCCTGTCGTTCTACGAGTTTCCGATGCGGCCGAAGCCGTACAAGGACGCCTACCGCGCCCGCCTCGACCGGCTCGGACTCGACACCGACGAAATCGGTCGCGCGGTGGACGAAGTGAAAATCGCCTTCAACCTGAATCAGGCGTTGTTCGCGGAGCTGGCGCAAAATCTATCCGCCTACCGACGCTGAAACGGATGCGAGCGTAACGCTGCGGCGAAATTTCCCCTCAACTTTTCGCCGCAGCGTTACGCTCGTCATCCATTCGGTCCCACCGCAAATGAGTTGCGGCCGGGGACTTTTGAACTAGCGGAACATGCCGGTGCGGGTACGGCGACCGGTCAGGGCTTCGTAGACAGCAATGAAGACGATGGCCAGGCCCACACCGATGAAGAACGGAATCCAGGCGATTCCGCCATTGGCGTTGTGGTAACCGAACTGGCTCGCCACCACGGACCCGAGCAGTCCGCCGGCAGCGCCGAGCAGCACGGTCATGAGCAACCCGACGTTCTGCCGGCCCGGCATCACCAGCCGTGCCACGAGACCGATGATGGCGCCGACAACCAGGGCCATGAGAATAGTTCCGATCATTTCAACTCCTGTGCACAGCGGCGCTCCTGTTGAGCACCTCCTGACACGCGAGTTCCCCGAACCGAACCGCTTATAACACGCATGTTGATTCGGTTGATTCGTCCGGCAACCGTTGCGCCAGAAGGGTTTGAACACCCTCAGGAGGGGTAAACGCGATTCGTTCCACAGACGTCCACTAGGGAGGCAGCGCGCATGACATCCCATGTCTGCCCGGCGTGCGGTTATCCGACGCTCAAACCCGCTCTATGCGCGTTCTGCTGCCCCGGAGAAGTGTTCTCCGGAAACAACATTTTCGGAGCCCCTTTGATCCCCACGATGGCGAGGGAGTCGACGTGGGCCGGGGCCGGTGGCGCCGATCTGGTCACCCAAGGCCCTGTCTGGTCGGGTTTGGCCAGCTAGTTGCAGCTGCCGTCGGTCGTAGACTGAGCTGACGCGGGCCCACGTTCCGCACCGACATCAATGCTCACGACCGAAGGGGGCTCGATGGCCCGCTTCAGCATCCTGTTCCCAGCGGGTGATGCCGCAACGGGAGCAGACGCGGCGCCCGATTGCCTCTTCGATCTGCACCTCGACGAAATCATCACGGCCATCAACGCGGGGCAAGCCGACGACGTCGATCGATACTTTCGCCAACCGCTGCCCGATGTCGCCGCCATCGAGCACCGCCATCAGGTGTTCCGGGATCTGCAGGACGAGCGCATTCGCCAGCCCATCACGGATTTCGTCAACGGCCTGCGAACGATGCGGCACCGGCGTGAGCAGGCGAGGGAACTCCGACATCCGTTGCAGCGGCAAGGATGGTTCATCTACGCGGTGCAGACTTACTGCGAAACCGTGGCGACACTGCGCCAGGCACTCGGCCGAGTAGCACCGACCTCTCGCGGATTGTCCGAGTTCTGTTCCTACTTAACCGAATACGTCGACAGCGACACCTTCCAGAGCCTGCTGGCCGATACCTCGACGGTCCGGGCTGCGTTGCATGACGTTCGTTACACCGTGCATATCCAAGACCGCCGCGTGCACGTCGAAAAGTATTCCGGCCAAACCGATTACAGTCCCGACGCGGTGGCGACATTCGAGCGATTCGCGACCGAAGAAGCGATCGATTACCACGTCACCCACCGGGATTCGGCCGACATGAACCACGTTGAACGGCAGATCCTCGAGTGCGTCGCGAAGCTCTACCCGAACGCATTCAAACAGCTCGCGGAATTCTGCCGCCGTAACACCGGCTTCACCGAGTCCACCGTGATCCGGTTCGACCACGAAATTCGGTTCTATCTCTACTATCTGACCTTCGTGCGTCGCATGTCCGCAGCCGGCCTGCGCTTCAGCTACCCCGAGGTCACCGCCGAGCCGGGGGTGCTGGCCGCCGACGACGCCGTCGACCTCGCGTTGGCGATCAAGTCGGATCATCCGTTGGTGGGAAACGATTTCCGGTTCTCGGAGGCCGAACGGGTGCTGGTCATCACCGGCCCCAATCAGGGCGGCAAGACCACCTTCGCCCGGACCATCGGCCAGTGCGCCTATCTTGCCTCCCTCGGCTGCCCGGTACCCGCCGCACATGCCAGGTTCACGGTGCCCGACACGATCTACACGCACTTCGAACGACAGGAGAGCCTGACGACCCTGCACGGCAAACTCGAGGACGAACTGGTCCGGATCCACGAGATCCTGTCGAGTGCCACCGCCACCAGTCTGGTCATCCTGAACGAGAGCTTCGCCTCCACCACCCTCAACGATGCTCTGCTGATCGCTACGAAGGTTGTTCGGCGCATTGTGGAAATACGTTGCACTGCAGTCTATGTCAGTTTCCTCGATCAGCTGGCCAGCGTGGATCGCGCGTGCGTCAGCATGGTGGGCGAGGTTGCACCCGACGACCCCGCGCGGCGGACGTTCAAGTTCACCCGTCGACCCGCGGACGGTTTGGCCTACGCCGCCGCGCTGGCGAACAAGTACGGACTCACCCACCAGGCCCTGCGACAGAGGATCGGCCGGTGAAAGTCCGCCTGCTCCATCCCGAGTCGGATTTCGACCTCAAGGCCCGATTGCCCTGGCGGCTCAGCATTCTCACCGAAGAAGACCTGGAGCTGGGCAGACTCTACGACGCAATGGCAGCCGGCGATCCCTTTCTGCTGGAAACCGCCAAGAAGGTGGTCCCACGGAGCGTGAGCGAGCCGGAGGTCATCCGGTACCGCCAACAGGTGCTCGCTGACTGCCTGGCCAATCGCGGTGTGGTGCAGAAGATGTACGACATCGCCTCCGCCGTTGAAGGAATCGAGCTGCGACACAAGGTGTTTCTCGGCGGTCTCAGTTCAGGCGACCCCGCGTTGATGCTGCGCCGCTCGGTCCGGATCCTGGAACTGCTCGTCACCACGTTCAGAGGGCTGCGTGGTCTGGCCGACGCATCAGCCGGTCGGTTCCGTTCGGCCGGGTTCGGGCAGTTCTTCGCGATGCTCGCCGAACTGATGCCCGACGACTATCTCGACCGGTTCGAGGAATACCTGGCCGAATTGAATCTGCCCCGCGGGGTGTTGCTCAGCGCCCGGCTCGGACTCGGCAACCGAGGAGAACACCACGAATTACACCAACCGCCCCAGCGCAATCGGTGGGGCAGGCCGCTCGGAGGTTCCCGCGACGGGTACGGGTTCGTCGTCGATAAGGAGGACATGGCCGGCGAGCAAGCGCTGGACAAGCTGGCCGGTCAGGCAGTCAACGACGTCGCCAGCGTGGTCACCCAGGCAGCCGAACATTTCCAGACGTTCTTCGGACGCCTGCGGCTGGAACTGGCGTTCTACCTCGGCTGCCTGAATCTGCATGATGCGCTGACGAAACGGTCTGTGCCGCTGTGTGTTCCGGTGCCAGCACCGATCGGGACGGTCAAATTCGACACCCGGGGTCTGCGCGACGTTGCACTCTGTCTGACCACCACGAGGAAAATCACCGGAAACGACGTCGACGCCGACGGCAAGAACTTGATCGTCATCACCGGGGCCAATGAAGGCGGTAAGTCGACTTTCTTGCGCAGCGTGGGTGTCGCCCAGTTGATGATGCAGGCGGGCATGTTCGTCGCCGCAGCGGCGTTCAGTGCCAACGTCCGCGACGGTGTTTTCACCCATTTCAAGCGGGAAGAGGATGCCAGCCTGCGGCACGGCAAGCTCGAGGAGGAATTGGCCCGGCTCAGCGCGATGGTCGAGCACATGGGGCCGGGGTCGCTGCTGCTGTGCAACGAGTCGTTCGCCTCGACCAACGAGCTCGAAGGATCTCAGATCGCGCGGGGCATCGTGCACGCCATGGTCGAAAGCGGAGTCAGGGTGTTCTTCGTGACCCACCTCTACGACCTCGCGGACAGTCTGTACGCGCGTCAGGATCCGACTGACCTGTTTCTGCGGGCCGAGCGGCGCACCGATGGTTCGCGGACGTTCCGGTTGACCGCCGGCAGGCCCGAAGCCACCAGCTACGGCGAGGATTCTTTCCGGCGGATCTTCGGGATCTCCGCCGATGGGGACGGGACGCTGTGAACGACGAACAACAACAACCGGGGAGCGCCACAACGAGTGGGCGTCACCGCCTACTCAGCCACCGATCCAGGGTCGCAAGGAGGTCCTTTCGGGGGATCCAGGCGAACTGGCGGTGGATCTTCATGCGTTGGACCTCTGAAGTGGCCAGGGGCGGGATCGAACCGCCGACCTTCCGCTTTTCAGGCGGACGCTCGTACCGACTGAGCTACCTGGCCGGAAGCCGGCAGGCAGCGTGTGCCTCGCCGTGCTGGCGACCCTGACGGGACTCGAACCCGCGACCTCCGCCGTGACAGGGCGGCGCGCTAACCAACTGCGCCACAGGGCCTTGCTCTGCTCCGCGGTCACCCGCGTCGCAAGTACCCCCTACGGGATTCGAACCCGCGCTACCGCCTTGAAAGGGCGGCGTCCTAGGCCGCTAGACGAAGGGGGCCAGAACCGAATCTCTCCGGGGCACTCGCAACGAGATCACCGTTGGGAGCCAAGTCAGCTTAGGGCACCCCGGGCCCAATCCTCAAACGAGGCCCAACCGGCCACCCAGTATCCTGAGTCTCCACGCCCCTATAGCTCAGTTGGTAGAGCTACGGACTTTTAATCCGCAGGTCGCAGGTTCGAGCCCTGCTGGGGGCACCGCGGCGCTGGTCACGTCCCGCTGCCGACGCGAAGTTGGGCGCACCGTTCGAATGCCGCCCCGCACGGTTATGCTCGCGGCTATGCTTCCGGACGTGACTTCCGTTGATGCCCAACCAAACGCCCCCGTAGCCCTGGTTACGCTGGAAATTCGTCATCCGGCCGCAGAGACCCTCACCGAATCGGCGAGCCGCGAGCTGAAGCAACAACTGCTCGCCGACCTGCCGATCGAGCGCCAGGCACAGGACGTCCAGTGGGGTATGACGGCTCCCGGCCAGCCCCCGCAGCCCGTCGCCGACCGCTTCGTGCGCTATTCCAACCGCGAGAACACCACGGCGGCGTCGCTGAAGAACCAGGCGATCGTCGTAGAGACCACCGCCTACACCAATTTCGACACGTTCCTCGACGTTGCGATGCGCGTGGTGGACGCCCGCTCGCGCATTTCCTCGATTGTCGGCGTCGAGCGCATCGGGTTGCGCTACGTCCTGGAGATCCGGGTACCCGCCGGCGTCGACGGCCGCATCGAATGGACCAACTGGATCGACGAAAGCCTGCTGGGGCCGCAGCGGCTGGCTCCCGGCGGGCTGACGCTCACCGAATGGCAGGGCGCGGGCGTCTTCCGGGAGGCACAGCCCGGCAGGTCGCTGATCGTCCGGTACGGGCCGGGGGTCGGCCAGGCCCTCGACCAGAGCTACCACCTGCGCCGGGTGGCACCGGCCGGGACGGGCCAGTTCTTCCTGATGGATATCGACAGCTTCTGGACGCCGCCCACCGGCGCGATCCCCGAGTACAACCGCGAGGCGCTGCTCTCGACCTTCCGGGATCTGTATGCCCCGGCGCAGACGGTCTTCCAGGACATGCTGACCACGCGCCTCAAGGACGATCTGCTGCGCGGGCAGCAGTAGCGCTCTACGACCCCAGCACCGCGCTGCTGTAGGTCATGTCGGCGAACGCCTGGGAGAGTTCGTCGTCGGGGTAGGCGAAGCCGTTGGCATCCTGCAGTTCCTTGACGGTGCGCGACGACGTCTGCCACCCCTCGCCGGACAGATGATCGAGGATGTGGCTGCGCTCGGCGTGGTAGACGAGGTCGTTGAAATCGACCTCGAACCCGAGTTCGGCCATCCGGTCGTAGTGTTCCCGCCACCGCCGGTCCTCGAAGATCCGGGTGTCGGGTACGAACTCGAAAGCCAGCCGGCTGCCGGGCGCGCTCAACGCGGTGATGTTGTCGAACAACGCGTCCTGCGCGTCGCCGGGCAGGTAGACCAACAGTCCTTCCGCGCTCCAGGCCGCCGGCGCCTGGGCGTCGAAACCCGCCGCGCGCAGTGCCGCTGCCCAGTCGTCGCGCAGGTCGACCGAAACGGTCCGGCGTTCTGCGGTCGGCTCGGCACCCAACTCGCTGAGCGTCCGCGTCTTGAAGTCGATCACCTCAGGCATGTCGACCTCGTAGACGACGGTGCCGGCCGGCCACGGCAGCCGGTAGGCGCGCGCGTCCAGGCCGGAGGCCAGGATCACGAACTGTGCGATCCCGCTGCGGGCGGCGTCCAGGAAGAAATCATCGTAAAACCTTGTGCGACAGGCCATTCCCTGGGCCATCCGGTCTGGATCGAACCCGGCCTCGGCGTCGGCGGGAATCTCGCCGTTCACCAGCCGGACATAGACGTCGAGGCCGGCCGCACGCACCAGGGGCGCGGCGAACGGGTCGTCGATAAGGGCACGCTCGGAGGCCAGCGCACGCTGAGCCGCGACCATGGTGGCCGTCGCGCCGACACTCGTAGCCAAATCCCAACGATCGCGATCGCTACGCACGACCAACTCCCCTCAGCAAAAAATATAGATAATCTAGTTAGTATCACGTTCGGTCGAGACCGGCACGATCGGGACTACGCTGCGATCTGTGACCGACTTCGCCCAACGCACCATCGATCTCGCGCGCCGCAACGTCGAAGAAGGTGGTCGCCCGTTCGCGACCGTGATCGTCAAGGACGGCGAAGTCCTCGCCGAGAGCGCCAACAAGGTGGCTCAGACCAGCGACCCGACCGCACACGCCGAGATCTTGGCGATCCGCGACGCCTGCACCAGGCTGGGCACCGAGCACCTGGTCGGCACCACCATCTACGTGCTGGCCCATCCCTGCCCGATGTGCCTGGGCTCGCTCTACTACTGCTCACCTGATGAGGTCGTCTTCCTCACCACCCGCGATGCCTACGAACCGCACTACGTCGACGACCGCAAATACTTCGAACTGGCCACCTTCTACGACGAATTCGCCAAAGACTGGCAGGACCGGCGACTGCCCATGCGGTACGAGCCGCGCGACGCCGCGGTCGACGTCTACCGGCTCTGGCAGGACCGCAACGACGGGCAGCGTCAGGCAACCGCCCTGCCGGAGTGAGCGGATCCGGTCAGACCTCAGGGCAGTAGTGATTGGGGCTGCCGCGCCGCTCCAGCGGCGGCAGATTGCGCGCGGCCGTCTGAGGCAGCGGCGCGTCGGCCGGAATGCGCCCGCTGGCACGATCCAGACCGGCGCGGGCCCGCGGATGCTTGCGGTATCTGGGCGGGACGAAGGCGAAGATGGCCCGCACCAGGTTCCCGAAGCGCCGATGCAGCCACTCGTCGCGGGCAGACCACTGATAACCCAACCGTTCCCGCACAGCCGGATGGTAGAAGCCGAGCGTGAGCCAGACGAACATCGGCCGGGACAGCCTGGTCAGCGCTGCCCACACCCGATCCGGAATCCAGGGCGCGATCGGCGGCTTGTCGTAGATCGTCAGATCGAGTACGGCGCGCGTCGCATAGTTGTCTTCTAACACGTTGCGGCACATGTGATCCCAATAGTCCTGGAACTCCTCCCAGGTCTTGGGCACCGGCCGCATGCTCATGCCGTACATGCGGTACCACTGGATGTGCTCGTCGAACAGTTGGCGTTTGTCCGCCTCGGACAGTCCGTCGCCGAACCGCTCGGCCACCAGGATGGTGCCCATGAAAAATGTTGAGTGCGCCCAATAAAAGACGTCGGGATTCAGCGCGTGGTAGCGCCGCCCCTGATCGTCGACACCCTTGATGCCGATGTGGTAGTCGCGCACCTCGGCGCCCGTCGTCGGCGCCCGGTCACCGTCGAAGACCACCCCGCCGATCGGGTACAGCGACCGCAAGACCCGCGGCAACGGCTCTTGGAAAAACGTCGAGTGTTGTTCGACCGCCGCACCCAGTTGGGGGTGCATGTTCTGCATGGACCCGGCGAACGGGCCCTGCAATATGCCGCGCCAGTCGCCGA
This sequence comes from Mycobacterium sp. NGS24, assembly GCF_059813065.1. Classification (NCBI taxonomy): domain Bacteria; kingdom Bacillati; phylum Actinomycetota; class Actinomycetes; order Mycobacteriales; family Mycobacteriaceae; genus Mycobacterium; species Mycobacterium sp. NGS24. Next base: position 138,423 of record NZ_JCALDW010000011.1, on the reverse strand, counting down.
AATACTTCCAGGTCAGCGAATCCGGGCCGAGCGGGGTCGGCGGCGCGTCGTAGCCGGACGACACCGGACAACCGGCGGCCACCACCTCATCGGATGGGGCATCATCGCTGGTCAGCGGGCAGCCGGCAGACGTATCTTGAGTCACAAGTGTTCAACCTCGGTTCTCGACCATTCTGACTACGCGCGTTGTCAGAATCAATCTTAGGAGCAGAAGTGCAGGGGGGTCAACGGCGGGGGCGCTGGTCGGGTGTTCCCGTGCAGGACCGCCATGCCCTGCGCCGTGACGACCTGGTCGCCGCGGGCGTGCAGTTACTCGGCGGGGAACACGGCCCGGCGCTCACTGTGCGCGCCGTCTGCCGGAAAGCCGGTTTGACCGAGCGCTACTTCTACGAGAGCTTCGCCGACCGCGACCAGTTTGTCCGCGCCGTCTACGACGACGTCTGCACCAAGGCGATGGCCGCTCTCACCTCAGCGAAAACGCCACGCGAAGCCGTCGAGCAATTCGTCGCACTGATGGTCGACGACCCGGTGCGCGGCCGGGTGTTGCTGCTGGCTCCCGCGGTGGAGCCGATACTGACCCAGTCCGGCGCGGAGTGGATGCCCAACTTCATCGCCCTGCTGCAGCGCAAGTTGTCCCGCATCGCTGACCCCGTCGTCCAGAAACTGGTCGCCACCAGCCTGATCGGCGCGCTGACCGGATTGTTCACCGCCTACCTGAGCGGGCAGCTGGGCGCCAGTCGCGAACAGTTCATCGACTACTGCGTCGACATGCTGCTCAGCACGGCCGCTACCTACGTACCGCTGGCTGATTTCCCCGCCGGCGACGCTGCCCAGGATTAGCGCCGGACGCCCTCGGGCACCCGTTTCGAATGTGACGCGAGCGTGATACGCCACACCGCCGAGAAACTTGATGCTACTGATAGACACAGATATATTGACTGCAACCCAAAGACACAGATAACTGGAGGGATCATGTCAGCCGAGCTGACCAACCTGCAGCTTTTGCACGAGCTCGAGCCGGTCGTCGAGAAGTACATCAACCGGCACGAGAAGATGCACAAGGACTGGAACCCGCACGACTACATTCCGTGGTCGGATGGCAAGAATTTCTACGCTCTCGGCGGGCAGGACTGGGATCCCGAGGAAAGCAAGCTGTCCGACCTCGCGCAGGTGGCGATGGTCCAGAACCTGATGACCGAAGACAACCTGCCGTCGTATCACCGCGAAATCGCCATGAACTTCGGCTTGGACGGACCATGGGGACACTGGGTCAACCGGTGGACCGCCGAGGAGAACCGGCACGGCATCGCGCTGCGCGACTACCTGGTGGTGACTCGTGCGGTCGACCCCTATGAGCTGGAGAAGCTGCGCATGGAGGTGGTCAACCGGGGCTTCAGCCCAGGCCAGAACCACCAGGTCCGCGACGACCTGTTCGCCGAGAGCCTCTTCGACTCCGTCATCTACGTCACGTTCCAGGAACTGGCCACCCGGATTTCGCACCGCAACACCGGCAAGGCCTGCAACGAGCCCGTCGCCGATCAGATGCTGGCCAAGATCTCCGCCGACGAGAACCTGCACATGATCTTCTACCGCGACGTCAGCGAGGCCGGTTTCGAGATCTGCCCCAACCAGGCAACGAAGTCGCTGCACAAGATCCTGCGCAACTTCCAGATGCCCGGCTTCCAGGTTCCGGAATTCCGTCGCAAGGCCGTGTTCATCGCCGTCGGCGGCGTCTACGACCCCCGCATCCACCTCGACGACGTGGTGATGCCGGTGCTGAAGAAGTGGCGGTTCTTCGAGCGCGAGGACATCACCGGCGAGGCGGCCGCGCTGCGCGACGACCTGGCCCTGTTGATCAAGGAACTCGAGCAGTCCTGCGACAAGTTCGAGGTGTCCAAGCAGCGTCAACTCGACCGGGAGCTCCGCACCGGCAAGAGGACCACTGCGTTCGAACTGCACCAGACCGCGGGCAAGCTGACGATGAGTCGCCGGTAGGGGTCTTGCGTATCGGTCCGATCACGCTGGCCAGCCCGGTGGTGCTGGCACCCATGGCCGGCGTGACCAATACCGCGTTCCGCACCCTGTGCCGGGAACAGGAGCTGGCCAAAGTCGGCACGGTGAGCGGGTTGTATGTGTGCGAGATGGTGACCGCCCGCGCGCTCGTCGAGCGCCACCCGGTCACCATGCACATGACGACCTTTGCGCCGGACGAGTCACCGCGCTCGCTGCAGCTCTACACCGTCGACCCGGACACCACCTACGCCGCGGCGAAAATGATCGCCGACGAGGGGTTGGCCGACCACATCGACATGAATTTCGGTTGCCCGGTGCCCAAGGTGACCAGGCGCGGCGGCGGGGCGGCCCTGCCGTTCAAACGGCGGCTGTTCGGCCGCATCGTCGCCGCCGCGGTGCGCGCCACCGCGGGCAGCGGTATCCCGGTGACGGTGAAGTTCCGCATCGGGATCGACGACGAGCACCACACCCACCTGGACGCGGGACGGATCGCCGAAGCCGAAGGCGCCGCAGCGGTGGCGCTGCACGCCCGCACCGCCGCGCAGCGTTACTCGGGCACCGCCGACTGGGAGCAGATCGCCGCGCTCAAGCAGCAGGTGCGCACGATCCCGGTGCTGGGCAACGGCGACATCTACGACGCCAGCGACGCCCTGGCCATGATGGCGAGCACCGGCTGCGACGGGGTGGTGATCGGCCGCGGCTGTCTCGGCCGGCCCTGGCTCTTCGCCGAGTTGTCGGCAGCTTTCACCGGCCGCCCGGCGCCGACCCCGCCCACCCTCGGCGAAGTCGCCGACATCATCCGCCGGCACGGCGTGCTACTGACCGCGCATTTCGGCGAGGACAAGGGCATGCGCGACATCCGCAAGCACGTCGGATGGTATCTGCACGGCTTCCCGGCCGGGTCCGACCTACGACGGGCATTGGCCCTGGTCACGTCCCTCGACGAACTCGACGAACTGCTGGAACGCCTGGACGGCAGCGTCCCCTTCCCGGAGGTCGGCAGTGGCCCACGCGGTCGGCAGGGGTCGGCAGCCAAGGTGGCGCTCCCAGCGGGCTGGCTGGAGGACCCCGAAGACTGCCGGGTGCCCCAGGGCGCCGACGTCATGCACTCCGGCGGCTGAGTTCGGGTAGCCGAACCGAGACGCTACTGAAATCGCGCCTCGGCCAAGAAATCAGTACGATATGAGCCCTACTGCAGTTGCGCGGCACTTGTCCGATGGTGCTGCGCCTACTCATGCGCACGTTCGGAGGCCAACAAAGAATGAGTGACGGCGAAAAGGACGCCACTCCCGGCCTCCCGCGCAGCTCCGGCCGCGATGATGACTGGCTTACCGCAGAAGCGTCGGCAATGCCAGGCGCCGCGCCGTGGGAGCGCTTCACCGAATCTGCAGTGGATGAGGACCTGTGCCGATGGTCTGGCAAACCCCCAGCCGTCGAGACTGACCAGCGTCCGGAACAGGCCGACACCGCGGCCGGCCACGACCGCGGCCCGCTCAGTGTCGCCGATCTGATCGCCAAGCTCGGTGCGACTGTTTCCGAGCGCCCGCGGCACCATCACGTCGCCGGGGAGCCCGAGGACGCTGACGAGCCGCAGGTCGCTGACGAGCCCGAAGAAGAGCCGGCGGCGCCGGCATCGCCCGAGGTTGCCGAAGTCCAGCGGCCCGTGCCGCAATCCGACGAAGCACCCGACCGAGACGACCTGACCGACACCCAGATCCTTCCCATCCCCGCCTACTCGCTGCAACTGCAGTCGGAGCTGCCCGACCTGGGGTCCGCCCATTACCCGCTCGACCCCGACGACGAAGACGCCGACTCGGCAAAGCCGCGACGCAAACGATTCCGAAGGATCTCCGCGGCCAAGGACAACGGCCCGAGAACGCGCGAGGCGAAGCGGCGGAACCACCGCGGCCTGTTGATTGCGGGCCGCGCCGCGGTCGCCGTCGTCGCGGTGCTGGCTCTGGTGATGACCGGTGGCGCCTACCAGTGGAGCGCATCGAAGAACAACCGGTTGAACACCGTGAGTGCGCTGGATCCGCAATCGGCGGACATCGTCGACCCCAATGCCCAATACGGCGACGAGAACTTCCTGATCGTCGGCATGGACTCCCGCCTGGGTGCCAACGCCAACGTCGGGGCCGGCGATACCGAGGATGCGGGCGGCGCCCGGTCCGACACCGTGATGCTGGTCAACATCCCGGCCGACCGCAAACGAGTGGTAGCGGTGTCGTTTCCCCGCGACCTGGCGATCAATCCGATCCAGTGCGAAGCCTGGAACCCCGAGACGGGTAAGTACGGCCCCATCTACGACCCGAAGACCGGCAAGACGGGTCCGCGCATGGTCTACACCGAGACCAAACTGAACTCGGCGTTCTCCTTCGGCGGGCCCAAGTGTCTGGTCAAAGTCATCCAGAAGCTCTCCGGCTTGAGCGTCAACCGGTTCATCGCCATCGACTTCGTCGGCTTCGGGCGCATGGTCGAGGCTCTCGGCGGCGTCGAGGTGTGCAGCACCACGGCGTTGAAGGACTACGAGCTGGGCACCGTCCTCGACCACGCCGGACGCCAGATCATCGACGGGCCCACCGCGCTGAACTATGTGCGCGCGCGCCAGGTCACCACCGAGAGCAACGGCGACTACGGTCGCATCAAGCGTCAACAGCTGTTCTTGTCGTCGCTGCTGCGAACGATGATCTCCGAAGACACGCTGATGGACCTGAACAAGCTCAACAACGTCGTCAACATGTTCATCGGCAACAGCTACGTCGACAACGTCAAGACCAAGGACCTCGTCGAGCTGGGTCGATCACTGCAGCACATGGCGGCCGGGCATGTCACCTTCGTGACCGTTCCGACCGGGATCACCGACCAGGACGGCAACGAGCCGCCGCGCACGGCCGACATGAAGGCGTTGTTCACAGCGATCATCAACGACGATCCGTTGCCGCTGGAGAACGACCACAACGCGCAGACGCTCCGGCCGCGCACGTCGGGGACCACCACCACACCCTCGACCGCCAGCAAGGCGCCGGAGGCGACTCCGACCAACGAGACGCGCCGGGAGCAGGTCATCACGACCTCGCCGCAAGAGGTCACCGTGCAGGTGTCCAACGGCACCGGCACCACCGGGTTGGCCGCCACCGCCGCCGGCCAGCTCAAACGCAACGGGTTCAACGTCATGACGCCCGACGACTACCCCAACACGTTGAAGGCCACCACGGTGTTCTTCTCGCCGGGCAACGAGCAGGCCGCGGCGACGGTCGCCGCCGCCTTCGGAAACTCGAAGGTGGAACGGGTCACCGGAATAGGCTCGGTGGTTCAGGTGGTCATCGGCTCGGACTTCAACGCGGTGAACACGCCGCCGCCCAGCGGCTCCTCGGTGAGCATGCAGATCAGTCGCGCGTCCGGCAGCACTCCGACCAGGCTGCCGGAGGACCTGACGGTGACCAACGCCGCGGACACCACGTGCGAGTAGCAGGACGTGCGGTGCTTCACTCCGATTCCGGCCGCTAGAACGTAGGCTCTACCCATGCGGACCGCTTACCACGAGCAGCTCACGGAACTTTCTGAGCGCCTCGGTCAGATGTGCGGGCTGGCCGGGATGGCAATGGAGCGTGCTACGCAATCGCTCCTGCAGGCCGATCTGGTGCTGGCCGAACAGGTGATCACCGACCACGAACAGATCTCGGCGCTCAGCACGCAGGCGGAGGAGAGCGCCTTCGTACTGCTGGCGCTGCAGGCGCCGGTCGCCGGGGACCTGAGGTCCATCGTCAGTGCAATCCAGATCGTGGCGGATATCGACCGGATGGGGGCGCTGGCCCTGCACGTCGCCAAGATCGCTCGGCGTCGCCATCCCCAGCACGCGCTACCCGAAGTGGTCAACGGCTACTTCGCCGAGATGGGCCGTGTCGCAGTCGAATTGGGCAACAGCGCGCAAGAGGTGCTGATATCCCGCGATCCTGAGAAGGCCGCGCGGATCCGCGAAGAAGACGACGCGATGGACGACCTGCACCGGCACCTGTTCAGCGTGCTGATGGACCGGGAGTGGAAGCACGGTGTGGCCGCCGCCGTCGACGTGACCCTGCTGGGCCGGTTCTACGAACGCTTCGCCGACCATGCGGTCGAGGTGGCCCGGCGGGTCATTTTCCAGGCCACCGGCACGCTGTAGTCGACCTCAGCCGAATCGGCCGGAGATGTAGTCTTCGGTGGCCTTCTGGCTCGGGTTGGAGAAGATCTTCTCGGTGTCGTCGATCTCCACCAAACGGCCGGGCTTGCCGGTGGCCTCCAGGTTGAAGAACGCCGTCTGATCGCTGACCCGCGCGGCCTGCTGCATGTTGTGGGTGACGATGACGATGGTGTAGTCCTGCTTGAGTTCGCTGATCAGTTCTTCGATCGCCATCGTCGAGATGGGGTCCAGAGCCGAACACGGCTCATCCATCAGCAAAACGTCGGGCTGGACGGCGATGGCCCGGGCGATACACAGCCGCTGCTGCTGCCCACCGGACAATCCGCCGCCCGGTTTGTCCAGCCGGTTCTTGACCTCGTCCCACAGGTTGGCGCCGCGCAGTGAATGCTCGGCGGTCTCGGCCAGCAGCTTGCGGTTGCGCACGCCCTGCAGCTTCAGACCGGCCACCACGTTGTCGCGAATCGACATGGCGGGGAACGGATTCGGCCGCTGAAACACCATTCCGATGGCGCGGCGCACTCCCACCGGATCGATGCGGGTGCCGTAGATGTTCTCGTCGTCGAGCAACACGCTGCCTTCGACCCGTGCACCCGGGATGACCTCGTGCATCCGGTTGAGCGTGCGCAGCACGGTCGTCTTGCCGCAGCCGGACGGGCCGATGAACGCCGTCACGCTGCGCGGCAGCACCGACAATGACACGTCTGCGACCGCGTGAAACGACCCGTAGTAGATGTTGACCTCGTTGAGGTCCAACCGTTTGGCCACTGCTACAGCTCCCGCCTCGATACTGCTTCGGGTCACGCCTTCTTCGGGGCGAGAACTCTCGCGACCACCCTGGCCCCGACGTTGATCATCGCAATCAACAGGACCAGAGTCAGCGCGGCACCCCACAGTGCATCCGTGGGAACCGGATTCTCACCGGCGCCCGCATTCGTCTGGTGATAGATCATGCCGGGCAACGAGCCCATGAACCCGCCGAAGATATCGAACTTCGTCGCGCTCGAGTAACTGACCAGGACCAGCAGCGGTGATGTCTCGCCCAACACCCGGGCCAAGGCCAGCATGATGCCGGCCAGGATGCCGGACAGGCCGGTCGGGAGTACCACCCTGGAGATGGTCTTCCACTTCGGTATTCCCAGCGCGTAACTGGCTTCGCGAAGGTCGACCGGGACGATCCCCAACATCTCCTCGGTGGCCCGTGCGATCACCGGCAACATCAGGACCACCAGCGCCAGCGCCACCGCGAACTGCGAGCGCGGCAGACCCAACACCGCGACCCACACCGCGTAGATGAACAGGGCCGCCACTATCGACGGCAACCCGGCCAGGATGTCCACCGTGAACGTGACCAGGCGCGCCATCGCACCGTCGCCCCCGTACTCGGCGAGATAAATCCCGATCGAGATCCCGAGCGGAATCGAGATCACCGCACACACCAGCCCCAGCAGCAGCGTGCCGACGATCGCGTGCAGAGCCCCGCCGCCGGCCGTCGAGACCGAGATACCCGCCTGGGAATGCGTCCACCAGCAGCTGGAGCCGAGTGCCTTCATCCCGCGGACCACCACCGCGCACAGCACCCACACCAGCGGCGCCAAGGCCAGCAGCATCGCTGCGTTCACCAGCAGGGTGGCCACCCGGTCGGCGAATCGGCGGCGCCGACTGAGACCCGAGATTTTTCGCCACTTCAGGGGGCGGTCCAGGAAGGAGGTCATCGCGCTCCCCCGGCCCGCGACCCGGACACGGCGCGCCGCGCCAGCGCGTTGACCACGAACGTGAGGAGGAACAGCACCAGCCCGGCAGCAATGTAGGCACCGGCGCGGTAATGGTTGTCGAATTCGGGTGCGTTGGCGGCGATCTTGGTGGCGAGGGTCGAGCCGCCGTCGAACAGCGACCAGCCGAACTCCTCGCGGGTGCCACGCAGGATGATCAGCAGCGCCATCGTCTCCCCCAGGGCGCGGCCCAGACCCAAGGCCGCGCCGCTGACGAAGCCGGATCGCCCGAAGGGCAGCACGGTCGACTTGACCACTTCCCACCGGGTGGCGCCGAGAGCCTGCGCGGCCTCGATCTGGTCCGGTGGTGTCTGGGCGAACACTTCACGGGTGACTGCGGTGATGATCGGCAGGATCATCACCGCCAGCACGATCCCGGCGGTGAACAGGGTGCCGCCACCGCTGATCGACCCGTCACCGGCGGCGAACAGAGACCACTGACCCAGGTGGGCGTTGAGCCAGCCGGCCGCCGGACGCAGCTGGGGCGCAAGCACGTGCAGGCCCCACACGCCGTAGATGATCGAGGGCACCGCAGCCAGCAGGTCGACCAGGTACGACAGCGGCGCGACCAGCGACTGCGGCGCGTAGTGGGTGAGGTAGAGCGCCACCCCCAGCGCCACCGGCAGCGCCACGACCAGCGCGAACAAGGACACGAAGACCGTAACCTGCAGCTGCTCCAGAATGCCGAATCGCAGCGTCGCGGCATCGGTGGTGATCCAGGTGCCGGCGTAGGTGAAGAAATTCTCCCGATTGCGCGACAGCGCAGGTAAGGCCCGCAGGAGCAGGACGACGCCGATGGCTGAGAGCAGGACGACGATCAGCGCCCCGGAGGCCGCGGACAGCCGTCGAAAAAGCCGATCCGCCAGGCGGGGTTCGGGGAGCCCCCGTGAACTGAGCGGAATGACCGGTGGTTCGGGAAAGGGCGCGGCCACGACCTCGCCCGAACCTGCGTCGGCTGGGTTCGGCGTCATCATGGCGATGCTCAGGTGGCGGCCGCGTAGGCGGTGTCGACGCTGTAGACGGAGAAACCCGTCTTCTCGTAGGTCCGCACCGCGGCCTTGTTGTCGGATTCCACGTACAGCAGCGCGGTGGGTTCGGGCCGGTCAGCCAGCCGCTGCGCCAACGAGGCCAGGCCGATCGACGTCAGCGTCTGCCCCAGTCCACGGCCCTGCGCGGCGGGGTCGACGCCCAGCACATAAACCTCCCCCAATCCCGCGGTGCCGGGATGCACCTTGGTCCAGTGAAAGCCCAGCAGTCTCTCGTCTCCGTCCGCGGGGGCGGCCGAGTACGCCAGGAACAGCCCGTCGGGATCGAACCACGGCTCGCCGCGCCGCTCGTCGAGATCTCGTTCGGTCCAACCCCCCTGCTCCGGGTGGTAGGAGAACGCAGCGTTGTTCACGCGCAGCAACTCGTCGTCGTCGGACGGGCCGGCGTAGGTACGGATCCGCAACCCACGCAGCCGATCGGGGTGCACCGGGGCGGGCGCGTCGCGCAGCGGACGTCGCATCTGCAGCAGTTCCCGCACGGCGACCAGATCCAGCGCCGCGGCGGTGGCCCGGGCCGCCGCCAGCGTGCCGTGCGCCCAGAACTGGTTGCCACCACCCGATTTGTCCAGGGCCGAGCGCGCCAGCGCGGTCCCGATGCCACGCTGCCGGTGCTGCGGGTGCACGACCAGTTCGGCCATCGCGGCGGCGTCATCTCGCGCGGGCGTGAGATTGAGGTACCCGACGACGGCACCGCCGTCATCACCCTCGACGGCCAGCAGATGATGAGTGCGCTGCTGCGGCAGCTCCCGCAGCACCTGTTCTCCGACCGGCGCGACCTCATCGAATTCTGTTGCCGCGCTGATGATCTCACGGATCGCGCGTTGGTCCTCGGCGGTCAGCGCCGAGCGCCAGGTCAGGGTGGTCACTGACTGCGCAACGGGTCGGCCAGCGGGTCCTGCAGACCGTCTGCCTCGGTTTCGTCCTCGGACTCGGCGGCCGCCGGACGACCGCGCGCAGGCCGAACCGCCTTGTAACCGACGTTGCGGACAGTGCCGATCAGGGCTTCGTGCTCGGAGCCCAATTTGGCGCGCAGCCTGCGGACATGCACATCGACAGTGCGGGTGCCGCCGAAAAAGTCGTATCCCCACACCTCGTGCAGTAACTGAGCACGGGTGAACACCCGGCCGGCGTGCTGGGCCAGGTACTTGAGCAGTTCGAACTCTTTGTAGGTGAGGTCGAGCGGACGGCCGCGCAGTCGGGCGGTGTAGGTGCCTTCGTCGATCACCAATTCGCCCAAACTGACCTTGCCGACGCTTTCCTGATCGGCCAGACCTCCGCGCCGACCGACCACCAGCCGCAACCGGGCATCGATCTCGGCCGGCCCGGTACTGGGCAACAGGATCTCGTCCAGACCCCAATCGGCACTGACCGCCACCAGCCCGCCTTCGCTGACCACGGCCAGCACCGGGACCGACCTACCGGCCGTACTCAACAGCCGGCACAGACCGCGCGCCCCCGACAGGTCGTTACGCGCATCGACCAGGACGACATCCGCGTTGCCTGCCTCCAACAGCGAAGAAGCTTCCGCCGGCGCCGTCCGCACGGAGTGAGGGAGCAGCGACAGCGACGGTAGGACCGGATCGGAATACAGCTCCGAGGTCAGCAGTAGTAGCTCCAACAAGCCCCTCCAGCGTTCGTGGGTAAGGCCTCCAGGCACATCGCGACACATCGCGTTAGCGGCCAGAACATCTAACGATAACGTGCCACCTGGTCTTTGGCCTTCTGACAGGGCGTCGCGGCCCACCGGTACCAGCGGTTAGACCAGCGGATTCGCCGCCGCGCGGCGGTTGTGACCAATGCAACATGCCCCCCGGCGATGTCACAATATGGCGATGCGCAAGATGCTGGTCGGTGCTACCGCCGCGGCGATCACTGTCGGTGTGGTCGGGTTCGGTGCCCTCGGCGTCGATTACGGCGCCAGCATCTACGCCGAATACCGGCTCTCGACCGCAGTTCGCCACGCCGCCGACCTGGGCTCCGATCCGTTCGTGGCGATCCTGGCCTTCCCGTTCATTCCGCAGGCGATGAACCACCGCTACAACGAGCTGGAGATCAAGGCCTACACGGGAGACCAGCCGGCGGTCGGCCGGGCACTGCTCGAGGCCACCATGCACGCGGTGGACCTGACCGACGCATCCTGGCTGATCAGGCCGGACGCCAAAATTCCGGTGGGCGAGCTGGAGAGCCGCATCATCATCGACTCGGTGCACTTGGGCCGCTACCTGGGCATCACCGACCTCATGGTGGAGGCACCCCCGCAGGAGTCCAACGACGCCACCGGCGGGACCACCGAGTCCGGAATATCCGGCAGCCACGGACTGGTGTTCAGCGGCACCCCGAAATCGGCGGACTTCGACCACCGCGTCAGCGTGTCGGTGGACCTGTCCATCGCCGCCGAGGACCCCGCGACGCTGGTCATCACCCCCACCGGTGTGCTGACCGGCCCCGACACCGCCGACCAGCGCGTTCCGGATGACAAGCTGACCGCGGTACTGCGCGCCTTCACCGGCAGGTTGTACAGCCAGAAATTGCCGTTCGGCGTGGCGCCGAACACCGTCGGGGCCCGCGGATCCGACGTCATCATCGAAGGCATCACCAACAACGTCACCATCCGACTCGACGACTTCAAACAGTCCTGAGCTTCGGTCCGGTTATCGCTGTTGGCTTGATCACTATGTCATTGGGTAAGCTGACCGACGTGTCAGCCCGCGCCGAGCTTCTGCTCACCAAGTGCCGCACAGTCGACCTGTGCCGCACAGCGGGTTGTTGCTGTTGCTGTAGCTGCTGAGTAGCCGCGCCTCATCTGCGCAGCACTCGGAGCAGCCCGGAATCCCCCCGTGGCATCTCCCCATGCGCAACAGGCATACCTAGGAGTAAGTCCGTGTCGAGCACTACCACCGCCCGAGTGCGTGGACGTCCGCGCCGCCCAGCGGTCGGCTAGCGCTCGAAAATTCACAAAGAGAAATCGAAAGGATCCCACCATGGCACGCTCCGACGTCCTGGTCTCCGCCGACTGGGCGGAGAGCAATCTGGATGCCGCAGGCGTCGTCTTCGTCGAGGTCGACGAGGACACCAGCGCATATGACGGCGGTCACCTGCCCGGCGCGATCAAGCTGGACTGGCGCAGCGACCTGCAGGACCCGGTCAAGCGCGACTTCGTCGACGCACAGCAGTTCTCCAAGCTGCTCTCCGACCGCGGCATCTCCAACGACGACACCGTGATCCTCTACGGCGGCAACAACAACTGGTTCGCCGCCTATGCCTACTGGTATTTCAAGCTGTACGGCCACGAGAAGGTGAAGTTGCTCGACGGCGGGCGCAAGAAGTGGGAACTCGACGGCCGGCCGTTGTCCAGCGATCCGGTCGACCGGCCCGCGACCTCCTATACGGCCGCCGCGCCGGACAATTCGATCCGCGCCTTCCGCGACGAGGTGATCGCGGCCATCGGCACCAAGAACCTCATCGACGTGCGTTCGCCCGACGAGTTCTCCGGCAAGATCCTGGCCCCGGCGCACCTGCCGCAGGAACAGAGCCAGCGGCCCGGCCACGTCCCCAGCGCCATCAACGTGCCGTGGAGCAGGACGGCCAACGAGGACGGCACGTTCAAGTCCGACGATCAGCTGGCCAAGTTGTATGCCGACGCCGGCCTGGACGGCACCAAGGAAACGATTGCCTACTGCCGAATCGGGGAACGATCGTCGCACACCTGGTTCGTGCTGCAGGAGCTGCTCGGACACCAGAACGTGAAGAACTACGACGGCAGTTGGACGGAATACGGCTCCCTGGTGGGTGCCCCGATCGAGTTGGGAAGCTGACATGTGCTCTGCGCCAAAGCAAGGACTGACGTTGCCCGCCAGCGTCGACTTGGAGAAGGAAACCGTGATCACCGGTCGGGTCGTCGACCGGGACGGTCAAGCCGTGGGTGGCGCCTTCGTGCGTCTGCTGGACGCCTCCGACGAGTTCACCGCGGAGGTCGTCGCCTCGGCCACCGGCGATTTCCGGTTCTTCGCCGCGCCCGGTTCGTGGACGTTGCGGGCGCTGTCCAAGCTGGGCAACGGAGACGCCGCGGTGGCACCGCAGGGCGCCGGCGTCCACGAGGTGGACATCAAGATCGCCTGACCGCCTGCGAAGTCACGCGGCTGCGGCGAATAGACTCGGCGTCGTGGTGCTGTTCTTCGAGATCATGCTGGTCCTGGCGACCGGGGTCATCTCCTGGTTTGCGCTGTATGCGCTGTACCGGTTGATCACCGACGAGTCGTGACCCCCAACGACGGCGATGCCGCGGCAGACGACGCGGCGGGTTCGGCGGACCGTGCTGTCGCCGCCGCGGCCGAACGCGCCAAGCTGACCGCTGCCCGCAACATTCCCGCGTTCGACGACCTGCCGCTCCCCTCCGACACCGCCAACCTGCGCGAGGGCGCCAGCCTGAACGACGCGCTGCTGGCGTTGCTGCCGCTGGTCGGGGTGTGGCGCGGCGAGGGTGAGGGCCGCGGAACACACGGCGATTACCGATTCGGCCAGCAGATCGTGGTCTCGCACGACGGCGGCGACTACCTGAACTGGGAAGCCCGCTCGTGGCGCCTGAACGAATCGGGCGGCTACGACGAGCCCGGGCTGCGCGAGTCGGGTTTCTGGCGTTTCGTCAGCGACCCCGACGACCCGACCGAGTCCACGGCGATCGAGCTGCTGCTGGCGCACTCGTCGGGATACGTCGAACTGTTCTACGGCCGGCCGCTCACCCAGTCGTCGTGGGAGCTGGCCACCGATGCGCTGGCACGCAGCCGGTCGGGCGTGCTGGTCGGCGGGGCCAAACGGCTCTACGGCATCGTCGAAGGTGGCGATCTGGGCTACGTCGAGGAGCGCGTAGACGCCGACGGCGCCCTGGTGCCGCACCTGTCGGCGCGGCTGGCCCGCTACGTCGGCTGACGGATGCGGCAGACCAGGACCGTACCGCGCCACCTGCGCTGGACCCTGTCCACCGTGGCGGTGGTGCTGATCGCCTATCTGGCCGCGGTCGCGTTCGAGCCCGGCATCCTGGCCGCGCTGCCCCCGGAGCTGCGCTGGTTCGGCCGGCCGGGATCGATGTCGACGACCGCGATCGCGGTGGGCGTGCTGGTCGCCGTCTGCGTCCTGACCTTCCGCTCCAACGCCAGCCACCGGGTGGTGGGTGTCTCGTTCAGCGTGATCGCGGTGCTCATCAGCGTGAGCGCGATCCTGGGCCTCAGCGCCTACTGGAACTGCCACGACGCGAACCACCCGGCCGTCTTCACGCCGCTGATGCTGACCGCCCAGCTGATCAAAGGCAGCAGCGGCGACTACTCCCTGGCCGGTCACGTCTGTCCCGAGCCCACCCCGGTCGGCCTCGAATTAGCCCGTATGGCAGCGGTTTCAGCGATCTTCACCGGCCTCGGCGGAGCGCTGGTCGGCGTGTTCCGGGCGCAGGTGGACCGGCTGCGGGCCAACTTCGCCAATTCGGTCACCGCGATCGTCGGCGTCGACGACGACACCGAATCGATGGTCAGCGGCGTGGCACGCACGCTGGACCGGCGCAGCACCCTGGTGGTCATCACCAGCGCCGGCGACGATCGCGTGCAACGGGTCCGCAGACTCGGCGCCCGGGTGGTGCTGGTGGACTTCAACACACCATCGACGCTGGTGTCGCTGCGGCTGTGGCGTCACCTGGGCCGGCTCTACCTGATGGCCCCCGATCCGGCCGTCAACCTGTTGTGGCTCGACCTGATCGGTCGGCGGCTCGCGGAGGTGGCGGACAAGCGGCGCCTGCCGCTGATCGTGCGCATCGACGACCCGTGGCTGGCTGAGGCATGGCGGGCCCAGCAGTTCGGTGGCTCTGACACCCGGTGGGCCGCGGACGTAGTCGGCAAGTACGAGGTCACCGCGAGCCGACTGTTGGACGGCATCATCGCCACCGGCCATACCAAACGTGTATTCGTCTGCGGCACTTCGCAATTGACGTTGGCCCTGTGCGCGGACCTGACCCGCCGCGCGCTGGAGCGCGAGTTCTACACCCCGCCGGGGGCGCACCCGCTGCCAGCGCTGACCCTGGTGGAACGAGACGCCGAGGAGTACCTCAGGGACCATCACTTCTATCGCCGGCAGGCCGGCTTCGCTTCCGACGGCCCAGCGATCGACGCCGTGTCGGAGGCGCCGACCATCCCGACCATGCTGAGTCTGATCGGCGACACCGACTCCGTCTCGTGCGCGCTGATCCTGGTGGACACCCACACCGCAACCACCGGCACCAGGCTGGCCGCCCGCTTCCCCGACATGCCCATTTTCACCTCCGACCTCAACACCAGCATCGCCGACGACTCGATTCAGGTAGTCGGGATGCTGCAGTCCTACTCGCTGGTGCTCGACACCCGGGAAGGCCAGATCCAGGACGCCTGGGAGCGGGCGGCACGGCTCATTCACGAGCGCTACGTCGCAACCATCGATCCCAGTTGGCCGCGGGGTCCCGCGGCGGTGCCGTGGAGCGAACTCGACGAATTCTACCGGGGCTCGAACCGCCGCCAGGTGCGCAACGCCTTGTGGATGGTCGAGCAGATCGCCGGCCACACCTGGAACACCTGGGGCAATCCACCCGCCCAGCTTTCCGGTCAAGATATGGCGGATTCTCCTGCGCTGGAACAGCTTTCGCTGCTGGGGTTCGACCGGTCCGCGGCCCTGGCGATGGCACGTGCCGAGCACGAAGACTGGTGCCGCTACTACCGGCGCAACGGCTGGAAATACGGGGTACCGCGCGACGACGCCCGCAAAATCCACAACAAGCTCGTCGACTGGTCTGAGGTCGAAAGCGACCCCGACCTGCTGGACGCCGCGGTGCGCAGCCTGGCCGCCACCCTGTGGAGCCTGCGTCAGCTCGGCTACCGGTCCCGCCCACTGTGGCGCCCCTTCACCCGGACCGGGACGGTGGCCGCCGAGCAGCGCAACGAACCGTGGACCTGGCAGTCGGATGCGGGTGCCACGATGCAGGCCGAGCCCGGCGACTGGGCCGTGCACTCCGATGGCAAGACCTGGTCGGTGCGCGACGACATCTTCCAGCTCACCTACGAGCCGGCCGGTGACGGCCAGTGGCGCCGCAAGGGACGTGTGCAGGCCCGCCCGGCCCAGGCCGGGGAGACGATCAACACCCTGGAGGGTCCGACAACGGCCGCGGAGGGTGATTGGGTGGTCCGCGGCGGCGAGGGTGAGCAGTGGCCGGTGCCGGGGCACGAGTTCGGTCAGCGCTACGCCGAATATCACCCGCCCGTCGACGCGCAGCTCCGCGACGGCGACTGACACGTCACTGTGCCGGGTCGTGTCCGAGAGTTTGCCGGAATCGATTGCTGCCGCTGATGCCATGCGCTACCGTCGCCTCACGGTTTCGGCGTATCTGCCTCCCGCACCCTTCCCTTCCCTTCCGTTGAGGAGTCCGCTGTGGCCATCTTCATCAGCTACTCGAGCCAAGACAGGACGTCGCTCGAAGCGCTGACGACCGCCCTGAAAAGAGCCCAACAAAAGGTCTGGTTCGACCAGGAACTCGGCGGTGGGGACGCGTGGTGGAACTCCATCCTGGAGCAGATCCGCTCCTGCGACGTCTTCATCGTCGCGCTGTCCAACAACTGGTTGCAGTCCAAGCCAAGTCAGGCCGAGCTGCGCTACGCCCAGGCGCTGAACCGTCCGATCCTGCCCGTCCAGGTGGGGCCGGTGGACAGCGTGCGGGTCAATCCGGTCTCGGCGCTGCAGATCATCGACTACCAGAACCCGACGGTCGAGGCCGGCATCGGACTGGTCACCGCGATTCACGCCCTGCAGGAGAAGGCGCCGCCGCTGCCCGCACCGCTGCCCGAGGAGCCGCCGTTGCCGTTCGGCTACATCATGCGGCTGGGCAACACCCTGTCGGAGAAGGAGCTCACCCCGCAGCAGCAGATGCAGTTGCTGGTCGAGTTGCGGTCCGGGCTCGACGAGGACGGCTCGGATCCCAGCGCCCGCAGCGACATCGCCCAACTCCTGCGTATGTTGCGGATGCGGCACGACGTCACCTACCGCACCCGCACCGAGATCGACAACGTGCTGGCCGAGATCGAGGCCAGAGACGGTTCACCGGCCGGACCGTCCGTAGCCGGACCACGGCCGGCACCCGCGGCCGACGCCGCGACCCAGGCCGCCCTGCCCAAATCGCCCCCGCCCCCGGCGGTCAGTCCCGGCCCCGCGCCCGGCACCGGCGGGAAGTCTGGCAGCAAGCTACTGCTCATCGGCGGTGCCGCGGTGGCCGCGGTGGTGGCGATCGTATTGGTCGTGGTGTTCGCCGGCGGCGGAGGCAGTAAGAGGCCCGCGGCAAAACCCGGCGCTGCCTCGACCGCCGCGGAGACCGGTGCGTCAGCGCCGGCGGAAATCCAGTCCGTCCTGCTCGACGTAGCCGACATCGGGAATGTCCTGGGTGATCCGAACATGGAGGTCGGTCAGCGCGCCGACGGACTGCGCGCGCCGCAGGGAACCCTGTCGGATCAGGAGTGCCTGTCGGCTTTCGAGCCGTTCCAGGAATCGGTGTATCGCCCGCACGGGCCCACCGCGACGCGCAATGAGGTCGTGCATACCCGCGGAGAGATCCCGGCGCACCGGGTCATTCAAGCGGTGGCGCAGTTCCCTTCGGCTGAGAAGGCACGCGCCTTCATAGAGGGGTCTGCTACGAGATGGCGTGCCTGCGCCACCAAGACTGTCAAAATCACCAACTCGGGCAAGAGCGGTGAATGGACTTTCGGCGACGTCACCGGCGCCGAAGCAAAGATCAGCCAGACCCGCACCGAGCCCAGCGGCCGGACATGCCAGCACGCCCTCAGCGCAACCGGTGCGCTGGTGGTCGAGGTCGAGGCGTGTGGCAACAACGACGTCACCGATCAAGCCGGCCGGCTCGTCGAACAGATGGCGGCCAAGGCGGTCAGGTAGCGACGCACCGGCCCGCCCGGCCCACAGATGGAGCGGCCCCCGAGCCGTTCTCCGGTTGGACAGACCGGAGGCTCGGGGGCCGGGTGGCTGCGGGAAATTCGCCAGCGCGCGTTGCTCGCTGACTCTTCCGAGCCGTGCAGCTAGCGCGCAGCCACCTCACATGTCCATGACGCTATCAATTCGCGGACCACCTCCTTTCCTGTGTACTGACGAAACTACCATCGACTCCGAAAGGGTTGCCAGCCTTTTAATTTCGCAGGGCAGGCGCGGTCACCGATCGCTGATGATCGCGGCGTCGACGAGTTCGGCGAAGGTGTCGGCGAACGGCGAACGGCGCAACCGCTGCCCGTCCAAGGTGTGCACCCGGGCGGCCAGCGTCATGCTCGAGATAAGCCAAATACCTTGGGCGGCAACTAAATCCGTAACGCGCAGGGCGCGGTAGTCACAGTCGTAGCCGGCGCTGCGGGCGACCTCGAACAGCGCCTGTTGGGTGGTGCCCCGCAAGATGGGAAACCATGGCGGCGGTGTGAGCAGAAGTGGACTGCCGTTCTCGCCGGCGGCCGCGATGATTACCGTCGAGCGCGGACCCTCCAGGATGAAGCCATCCGTACTGACGAAGACGACGTCGCCGGCGCCTTGGCGGGCGGCGTGGCGCAGGACCGCCATGTTCACCGCGTACGACAGCGTCTTGGCACCGGCCAGCAGCCACGGCATCGCGTCGATTCCCTTGGCCGGCAACCCCCGATCCAGCGTGATCGCCGCTACGCCGTCGCAGCGCACCGCGGCCACACGGTCCGGGACGGGATTGACCGCGACATACGCGGTAGGGTCCGAACCTCCTTCCCGGCCGCGGCTGTAGATCAGCCGCAGCGCCGCTTCGTCGGCGGTGGTCGACACCCACCGGCGGGTCGCCACGTCGATCGCACGGCGCCACCCGGGCAGGTCGGGGGCGGGCAGGTCCATGAACTTGGCGGACTGGGTCAACCGCTGCAGGTGCGACTCGACCAGGCAGGCCTTGCCATCGCGCACCAGCAGCGTCTCGAAGACCCCGTCGCCGCGAACCGCGGCCAGGTCGTCGGCGTGCAACAACGGCGTCCCGGGATCGACGATCGTGCCGTCGAGGGTGACCACCACACCAGCCATGAGGGGTCAGCCTAGCGATTACTTCCCGCCGAGCGTCACGCCAGCGTGACGCTCAGGGGCGGGCGTCACGCTGGCGTGACGCTCGGCGAGGGCGACGGCGACCCGCCGTAGAGTTGATGTGTGAATCCAGTCCCCGCCCCCGATCCCGGGCCCGACGCCGGCGCGATCTGGCATTACGGCGACCCACTGGGTGAACAGCGAGCCGGCGACACCGACGCCGTCCTGGTGGACCGGTCGCATCGGGCCGTGCTGACGCTGGCCGGTAACGACCGGCAGCCGTGGCTGCACAACATTTCCACCCAACACGTCAGCGCGCTGCCCGAGGGCGCCGGCACCCAGAACCTCAGCCTGGACGGTCAGGGCCGCGTCGAGGACCACTGGCTTCAGACCGAACTGGGCGGGATCACCTACCTCGACACCGAGCCTTGGCGGGGCCCGCCGTTGCTGGCCTACCTGAGCAAGATGGTCTTCTGGTCCGATGTCACGGTGGCCGCCGCGGACCTGGCGGTGTTGTCGCTGCTCGGTCCGCGACTCGCCGACAAAGCGGTGCTCGACGTGCTGGGCATCGACGTCCTGCCCGCCGACTGGCAGGCGGTCCCGCTGGCCGGGGGTGGTTTCGTGCGCCGGATGCCCGGTGCCACCACCGCGCTGGACCTGCTGGTGCCGCGCGCCGACTCGGTGCGATGGCAGCAGCGGCTACACAGCGCGGGAGTGCAGCCGGCCGGGGTGTGGGCCTATGAGGCGCATCGAGTGACCAACCCGGCGCCCGCGCTGCGTCCACGTCTGGGCGTGGACACCGACGAGCGGACCATCCCGCATGAGGTGCGGTGGATCGGCGGCCCCGGCCAGGGAGCGGTGCACCTGGACAAGGGCTGTTATCGCGGCCAGGAGACCGTCGCGCGGGTGCAGAATCTGGGCAAACCGCCGCGGATGCTGGCGTTGCTCCACCTGGACGGCTCCGGGGATCGGCCGTCCACCGGTGACCCCGTCACCGCCGGCGGGCGTGCCGTCGGACGACTGGGAACGGTGGTCGACCATGTCGACCTGGGCCCGGTCGCACTGGCGTTGCTGAAACGGGGCGTACCGGCCGATACGGAGTTGTCGACCGGGGCCGACGGCAAGGTGGCCGCGGTGGTTGACGCCGAATCGTTGCCGCCCCTCGATGAGGTGGGTGCCGGGCGGCTGGCGGTCGAACGGCTGCGCGGCGGCAGCCGATGATGTCCGACGCTGGGCATCGGCTGTGACATCCGCCATCTCGCGACCGGCTGGCAGGGCGCGACCACGCGCAGCGGCGCGGCACGGTAAGCTATCGGCAGGACAATGACACTAAGAGATCGGAGCCGCCTACGTGTTAGGCCGCTCCGTTATTTCGCGAGGGGGTTCCCCCATGGGCCGCGGCCGGGCTAAGGCAAAGCAGACCAAGGTTGCTCGAGAACTGAAATACAGCTCCCCTCAAACCGACTTCACGCGGCTTCAGCGCGAGCTGTCCGGGACGAGCACCGATGAATCGGACCGTGGGGATGACGATTCATACGACGACGAGGACGGCTGGCGACCCTAGGTCAGACACATCGACCGTGCCTCTGCCCCATGCAGCGGCACGGTCGATTCAGCGTCTGCGCCTAGAACCGTGGGTGCTGCCCGACGAGCTTGGCCCGCGGGCCTTCCTTCCCGCCCTTGCAGACGGTGCCCAGCACCCAGCAGTTCACGTGGCGCGCAGTCAGAATCGCCCGGGCTCGGTCGGTGTCCTCGGGTGCGACGACGGCAATCATGCCCACCCCCATGTTGAAGGTCTTTTCCATCTCCGGCCGAGAAACCCGGCCGCGTTGGGCGATCATCGCGAACACCGGCGCGGGTGTCCAGGTGCCGCGGTCCACCTCGGCGACCAGCCCGTGCGGGATGACGCGCGCGAGGTTGCCGGCCAGCCCGCCGCCCGTGACGTGGCAGAAGGTGCGGACCTGGGTCTCAGCGGCCAGCGCCAGGCAGTCCTTGGCGTAGATCAGCGTGGGCTCCAGTAGTTCCTCGCCCAGCGTGCGACCGAATTCCTCCACATAGCCGGCCAGGTTCATCCGGTCAATGTCGAGCAGGACCGAACGGGCCAACGAGTAACCGTTGGAATGCAACCCCGACGAGCCCATCCCGATGATCACGTCACCGGGTTTGACGCGGTCCGGGCCCAACACGTCGTCGGCCTCGACCACCCCGACGCCGGTGGCCGAGATGTCGTAGTGGTCCGGCTCCATCAGGCCGGGATGCTCGGCGGTCTCACCGCCCAGCAGCGCGCACCCCGCCCGCACGCACCCTTCGGCGATGCCGCTGACGATCGCTGCCACCCGTTCCGGAACGGTGCGACCGACTGCGATGTAGTCCTGCAGAAACAGTGGTTCGGCCCCGCACACGACGAGGTCGTCGACCACCATGGCGACCAGATCGAGGCCGACGGTGTCGTGCTTGTCCATCGCCTGAGCGACTGCGATCTTGGTGCCCACGCCGTCGGTGGACGCGGCCAGCACGGGTTCGCGGTAGTCACCGCGCAACGCGAACAGGCCGGCGAATCCGCCGAGACCGCCACGTACTTCGGGTCTGGTGGCCTTGGTTGCCAGCGGCTTGAACAAGTCGACAGCGCGGTCACCGGCTTCAATGTCCACCCCGGCCGATGCGTAGGTAACGCCTTCGGGTTCCGTCATCGCGATAAAGGCTACCGGTAGGGGGTGACGTCAGTGAGCGTTACCACCGCTTGCCCGCCCCGAGTCGCTCTCGTCAGTGCGAGACGGGAACTTCGGGGACTTCCGGCTCGGACAACTCGCCCAGTCCGGCGCCGCGCGCGGCGTTGGCAAGCATGTGCTCGATGACGTTCTTGCCCAACGCGCTTTCACTGGGCAACTCGATCGGGTAGGACCCGTCGAAGCACGCCGTGCACAACCGCGAAGCCGGCTGCTCGGTGGCGGCGATCAGGCCGCGCAACGAGATGTAACCGAGTGAGTCGGCATTGATCGCGTGCCGTACCGCTTCGAGCATCTCGTCTTCGTCCTCGACAGCGTTGGCGATCAGCTCGGCCGGCGACGGGAAATCGATGCCGTAGAAGCACGGCCATTTCACCGGCGGCGAGGCGATGCGGACATGCACCTCCACCGCCCCGGCCTCGCGCAGCATCCGCACCAGGGCACGCTGGGTATTCCCGCGCACGATCGAGTCGTCCACGACGATCAGCCGCTTGCCGCGAATCACCTCTTTGAGGGGATTCAGCTTGAGCCGGATGCCGAGCTGCCGGATCGTCTGCGACGGCTGAATGAAGGTGCGGCCCACGTAGGCGTTCTTCATCAGGCCCTGACCGTAGGGAATGCCCGATTCCTGCGCGTAACCCACCGCGGCCGGTGTGCCGGATTCGGGCACGCCGATCACCAGGTCGGCGTCCACCGGGCGCTCCCGCGCCAGGCGGCGGCCGATCGCGAGGCGCGCACCGTGGATCGACCGACCGGCGATGACGCTGTCGGGCCGGGCCAGGTAGACGTACTCGAAGATGCAGCCCTTGGGCGAGGGGTTGGCGAACCGGGTGGAGCGCACCCCGTCGGCGTCGATCGCCAACAGCTCGCCGGGCTCGATGTCACGGACGAAGGATGCACCGACGATGTCCAGCGCCGCGGTTTCGGAGGCGACGACCCAACCCCGGTCCAGCCGTCCCAGCGACAGCGGCCGCACGCCATGCGGGTCGCGGCAGGCGTACAGGGTGTTCTCGTCCATGAAAGTCAGGCAGAACGCGCCACGTACGGTCGGCAGCAGTTCCAATGCCGCCTGCTCCAGGCTGGAGTCGGCAGCGCCGTGGGCCAGCAGCGCGCCCAGGATGTCGGAGTCCGTCGTCGCCGGCGCCGGGCACCTCTTGGCGATCAACCCCGCATCACGGGCCCGGGCGGCAAGTTCTGCGGTGTTGACCAGATTTCCATTGTGTCCCAGCGCAACCCCGGTACCGGCTGCGGTGTTGCGGAAGACCGGCTGCGCGTTTTCCCAGGTCGTGTCGCCGGTGGTGGAGTAGCGGCAGTGGCCGATGGCGACGTGGCCCTCCATGGCCGCCAGCGTCTGCTCGTCGAACACCTGGCTGACCAGACCGAGGTCTTTGAAGACCAGCACCTGGGATCCGTCGGCGACCGCGATGCCCGCGGCCTCCTGGCCGCGATGCTGCAATGCGTAGAGGCCGTAGTAGGTGAGTTTGGCGACGTCCTCGCCGGGGGCCCAGACCCCGAATACGCCACACTCTTCACGAGGCGAATTGAAGTCTTCTTCAGGCTGCTGCGCGGTCACGATGTGGCGGCTCCCTAGGGCGCGGTTAGTGACGCTTACGGAGTCTACGGGCCGCGACGCCCCCGTGCCGAATCAAACCCGCGTGTTGCTGTTCACCGAATCTTCGTGTCGCGGCAAACTCAGTGCTCAGGGCCTAAATCCACGAGCGGCAACCAGTGACATATTTCACTGGCCCGCGAGCCGGACAGCGCCAATTCGCCCGTCGCCGACGCATCCTGAAACCCCATCAGTCCCGTTGCCACCAACAGCCACGTCCGGGGGTCGGTTTCGACGACATTGGGTGGTGTGCCGCGGGTGTGCCGGGGCCCCGCCACGCACTGCACCGCGACGAAGGGCGGGACCCGGACCTCCACACTCGCGCCCGGCGCGACAGCAGCCAGAGTGCGGGCGGTGAGACGCACCGCCGACCCGAGGGTGGCGCGGTCCGGGGCGGAGCGGGTGGGGTCGCGGAGCCAGTCGGCAACGGCCAACACGGCCTGTCGGGTCTTCACCGGATCGGCGCTATTCCGGGCGGTCATACCTTAGGGTCTCAGAGTCATGGGTCGTCGTTCGGGCGCGCGACCGCCGTTCAAGACCATCGGCCTGCTGACGCTGGTGGTGCTGATGCTCGTCTTCGGGGCGCTGTACTGGCAGTTCCGCGGCAACTTCACCGCGAAGACCAAGCTGACCATGATCGCCCCGCGGGCCGGCCTGGTGATGGACCCCGGCGCGAAGGTCACCTACAACGGTGTGCAGATCGGCCGGGTGGCGGCGATCTCCGAGATCACCCGCGACGGGAGACCGGCGGCGCAGGTGACGCTGGACATCTACCCGCGCTATATCCCGCAGATCCCGGCCAATGTGGCCGCCGAGATCAAGGCGACCACCGTCTTCGGCAACAAGTACATCGCGCTGAGTTCACCGAAAACCCCATCGCCACAACACATCACGTCTTCGACGGTGATCAACGCCACGCATGTCACCACCGAGTTCAACAGCCTGTTCGAGACGCTGAGCGCCCTCGCCGACAAGGTCGATCCGGTCAAGCTCAACCTGACGCTGAGTGCGGCCGCCCAGGGGTTGACCGGCTTGGGCGACAAGTTCGGCGCCTCGCTGTCCACCGGCGATGCCATCCTCGCGGACCTCAATCCGCAACTGCCGCAGGCGCGTTTGGACGTTCAGCGGTTGGCGGCGCTGGGCGATGTCTACGCCGACGCCGCGCCCGATCTGCTCGATGCGCTCAACCGGGTCGCCACCACCGCACGCACCGTGGACCGGCAGCGCAGCGAACTGGACGCGGCGCTGCTGGCGGCCGCCGGGCTGGGCCAGACCGGCGCCCCGGTGTTCGAGCGCGCGGGACCGTATCTGGCCCGCGGCGCCGTCGATCTGAGACCCACCGCGGAGCTGCTCGACGAGTACAGCCCGGAGGTCTTCTGCACGCTGCGCAACTACAACCAGGTGGCGCCGCGGATCAAGGCCGCCCTGGGCTCCAACGGATATTCGCTCGGCGCGACGTCCGCGGGCGCCATCACCGGGGCCCCGCCCCCGTACTTCTATCCGGAGAACCTGCCGAGGGTCAACGCCCGCGGCGGGCCGGGCGGCAAACCGGGCTGCTGGCAGACGATCACCCGAAACCTGTGGCCTGCACCATTATTGGTGATGGACGTCGGTGCCAGCCTGGCGCCCTACAATCACTTCGAGCTGCCGTCGCCGCTGGTGCTGGACTACGTGTGGGGACGTCAGCTCGGCGACTACACCATCAATCCCTGAGGCTCACCCGAAGAATCGGGGCAGCACCGCCTCCGACGTCTCCCGCAGTTCGGCCAGCGACACGGTGAACAGCCCCTGCACCTCGATCGCGTCCGAGGCCGGGTCGACGACCCCGACGCGGGCGGCGGGCAGCCCGCGCGCTTCGCACATGGACCGGAACCGGCTCTCCTCGGTGCGCGGCACCGCGACCAGGACCCGGCCCGATGACTCGGAGAACAGCGTCACGAAGGGGTCGGCGTCCTCGGGAAGCACCAGACGGCAACCGGTTTCACCGGCCAACGCCGCTTCGACGACGGCCTGGGCCAGGCCACCCTCGGACAGGTCGTGGGCGGCGGTCACCAGCCCGTCCCGCGATGCCGCGCTCAGGATCTCGGCCAGCAGTTGCTCGCGTGCCAGGTCGACAGCGGGCGGTCGCCCGCCCAGATGATCGCCGGTGACCTGCGCCCAGACCGAGCCGTCGAATTCGTCGCGGGTGTCGCCCAGCAGGATCAGGGATTCGCCGGGGTCGGTGCCCAGCGCCGTGGGGATGCGCCGGGTCACGTCGTCGATCACGCCGAGCACGCCGACCACCGGTGTCGGCAGGATCGGCAACGACCCGGTTTGATTGTAGAAGCTGACGTTGCCGCCGGTGACCGGAATCCGCAGTGCCGCACAGCCATCGGCCAGTCCGCGCACTGCTTCGGAAAACTGCCACATCACCCCGGGATCCTCCGGCGAGCCGAAGTTGAGGCAGTTGGTCACCGCAACCGGGGTGGCGCCGGTGACGGCGACATTGCGGTAGGCCTCGGCCAGTGCGAGTTGCGCGCCGGTGTAGGGATCCAATTGGGTGTAGCGCCCCGACGCGTCGGTGGACAGCGCGATACCACGCCCGGTCGCCTCGTCGATGCGCAGCACGCCACCATCGGCATGTTCGGCGAGCACGGTGTTGCCGCGCACGTAGCGGTCGTACTGCTCGGTGATGAACGCGCGGCTGCACAGATGCGGGCTGCCAAGCAGCGCAAGCAAAGTCGCGCGCAGCTCGGTGCCCGTCCGGGGCCGGGGCAGCCCGGCGGAGGTGTCGGCGACCAGGGCGTCCTGTGTGTCGGGCCGGGCGACCGGACGTTGATAGACCGGACCTTCGTGGGCCACCGTGCGCGGCGGCACGTCGACGACGGTCTCGCCGTGCCAGGTGATGCGCAACCGGTCACCGTCGGTGACTTCGCCGATCACCGTGGCCAGCACTTCCCACTTGCGGCACACCGCCATGAACGCATCCACGTTCTCCGGTGCCACCACCGCGCACATCCGCTCCTGGGATTCGCTGCACAGCACCTCGGCGGGCGTCATGTATTTGGCTCGCAGCGGGACGGCGTCCAGGTCGATCGCCATGCCTCCGTCTCCAGCGGACGCCAATTCCGATGTGGCGCAGGCTAATCCCGCACCACCCAGGTCCTGGATGCCGATCACCAGCCCGCCGGCGTAGAGCTCGAGACAGCACTCGATGAGCACCTTCTCCATGAACGGGTCGCCGACCTGCACCGACGGCAGCTTCTTGCGGGAGTTCTCCGCGTCGAATGTGTCCGAGGCCAATACCGACACCCCGCCGATCCCGTCCAGGCCGGTGCGCGCACCGAACAGGATGATCTTGTTGCCGGTCCCGGACGCGAAGGCGAGGTGCAGGTCTTCTTGGCGTAATACGCCGACGCACAACGCATTGACCAACGGGTTGCCGGCGTAGCAGGCGTCGAAGACGGTCTCGCCGCCGATATTGGGCAAGCCCAGTGAGTTGCCGTAACCACCGATACCGCGAACCACTCCGTCGACCACGCGGCGCGTGTCGGGCGCCTCGGCGGCCCCGAACCGGAGCTGGTCCATCACAGCGACCGGCCGCGCGCCCATCGCCATGATGTCGCGGACGATGCCGCCGACACCGGTGGCCGCACCCTGGTACGGCTCGACGTAGGACGGGTGGTTGTGCGACTCCACTTTGAAGGTGACCGCCCACCCGTCGCCGATGTCGACCACGCCGGCGTTCTCACCGATTCCAGCCAGCATGCCGGTGCGCATCTCATCGGTGGTCGTCTCACCGAAGTAACGCAGGTGCACCTTGGAGGACTTGTAGGAGCAGTGCTCACTCCACATCACTGAGTACATCGCCAGCTCGGCATCGGTGGGCCGGCGGCCCAGGATCTCCCGGATGCGCTGGTACTCGTCATCCTTGAGGCCCAGCTCGTGAAACGGTTGCGGCTGGTCGGGGGTGGTTGCGGCGTGCTCGACGGTGTCAGTCACAGGGCTCGTCACGGACACATTCTAGGTTCACCCCGGAAACGGGGCCGACTTGATGGCGAAGCGTCGGCTCAGCGTGCTCAGCGCGGCGAGAGAAACGCGTGCAGGGCAGCCGCGTACGTCTCGACGTCGTGCACGCCCATCAGTTCGCGCGCCGAGTGCATGGCGAGCTGCGGGGCCCCGACGTCGACGGTCGGGATACCGGTGCGGGCTGCCGTCATGGGCCCGATCGTCGAGCCGCACGGCAGGTCCGCCCGATGCTCGTAGCGCTGCAACGGAACTCCGGCCTGCCGGCAGGCCATCGCGAAGGCGGCGGCGGTGCGTCCGTCGGTGGCGTAGCGCAGATTGGGGTGCACCTTGAGTACCGGTCCCGCGTTGACCCCGATCAGGTGGCCCGGCTCGTGTCGCTCCGGATAGTTGGGGTGCGTCGCGTGCGCCATATCCGCCGACGCCAGCAGCGAGGCGGGCAGCGTCCGCAGATAGTCTTCCCGACTTCCCCCGGCTGCCAGCACGATGCGTTCCAGCACGGTGATCAGCAGGTTGGACTGGGCGCCGTGATCCGACGTCGAGCCAACCTCCTCGTGATCGAACAACACCAGCACCGGCACCACATCGCTGGGCTCGGCGGCCAGCAACGCCTCAAGACCCGCATAGCAGCTGGCCTGATTGTCCAGCCGCGGCGCGCTCAGCAGGCTCGAATCCGCCCCGATCACCGCCGACGGGGTCAGATCGTGCGTCATCAGGTCGGCGGCCAGCACATCGACGGCCGCGATCCCGGCTTGTTGCGCAACGAATTCAACGAACCCGCCCGTCGGTACCTCGTCGGCCACCCCCCACACCGCGTTGAGGTGTCGCTGCGGATCCAGCGTCAGCGACTTGCGGTCGTCGGCCAGATGAATGGCCAGCTGCGGCACCCGCAGCACCGGTTCGTCGATCCGCACCAGCCGGTGCCCGACTCCGGTGCCGTCCCGCACCGACAGGCGTCCGCTGACGCCCAGATCCCGGTCCAGCCAGGAGTTCAGCCACGCGCCGCCGTAGGGCTGCAGTGCCACCACCTGCCAGCCGGCGACCACCCGGTCGGGGTGTTGCTTGACCCTCAGATTGGGGCTGTCGGTGTGCGCGCCGACGATGCGGAACGCGGTCACGGACTCCCCAGCACGCCAGGCCACCAGCGATCCGGCGCGCACGGTGAAGTACCGGCCGGGTTGCGCCGGCCAGCGATCGGTTTCGTCGAGTTCGGTGTAGCCGGCTGCGAGCAACCGCGCAGCCGTCGTGGCGCAGACGTGAAAGGGCGAGGGAGAAGCGTCGATGAACTGGCCGAGACCTGCTGCGGTTGCCGACATGCCGGACATGTCCACCATCATCGCTGTTCGGAACGCCACTGATGACGATAGGGTCAGCAGAGTGCCGCCGGTACAGCCCCAACCCGTACTAGCACCGCTGACGCCCGCCGCGATCTTCCTCGTCGCGACCATCGACGATGGCGGCGAAGCGACGGTGCACGACGCGCTGCCCGACATCTCCGGGCTGGTCCGCGCGATCGGATTCCGCGACCCGGCCAAGCACCTGTCGGTGATTACCTCGATCGGCTCCCAGGCCTGGGACCGGTTGTTCGCCGGGCCACGGCCGGCGCAGCTGCATCCGTTCGTGGCGCTGGACGGACCGCGCCACCACGCCCCCTCGACACCGGGCGACCTGCTGTTCCACATCCGCGCCGAAAGCCTCGACGTGTGCTTCGAGCTCGCCGGGCGCATCCTCAAGGCGATGGCAGGTGCGGTGACCGTCGTTGACGAGGTGCACGGCTTCCGATTCTTCGACAACCGCGACCTGCTCGGCTTCGTGGACGGCACCGAGAATCCCGACGGACCGATTGCCCGCAGCGCCACGGCGATTGGCGACGAGGATCCCGTCTTCGCGGGCTCGTGTTACGTGCACGTGCAGAAGTACGTGCACGACATGACGTCGTGGGAGTCATTGTCGGTCACCGAGCAGGAGCTGGTGATCGGGCGCACCAAGCTGGAAGACATCGAACTGGCCGACGAGGTCAAACCGAGAAACTCGCACATCGCGCTCAACGTGATCACCGACGACAGCGGAACCGAACTCAAGATCGTCCGGCACAACATGCCGTTCGGGGAGGTCGGCAAGGGCGAATACGGCACCTACTTCATCGGTTACTCCCGCGCCCCCGCGGTGACCGAAAGGCTGTTGCGCAACATGTTTCTCGGCGACCCGCCGGGCAATACCGATCGCATTCTGGACTTCTCCACCGCGGTCACCGGGGGTTTGTTCTTCTCCCCCACGGTCGATTTCCTCGACGACCCGCCGCCCTTGCCCGAACCCGGCGCCGACGCGCCGCCGGCCCCGGCGCGCCAGGACGGTTCACTTTCGATCGGCAGCCTGAAAGGACACTCCGGATGAACAATCTCTACCGCGATCTGGCACCCGTTACCGAAGTCGCCTGGGCGGACATCGAATTGGAGGCCACCCGCACCTTCAAGCGGCATATCGCCGGCCGCAGGGTGGTCGACGTCAGCGAGCCCGGCGGCCCGGTGACCGCCTCGGTCAGCACCGGCCGGCTGATCGACCTGGCGTCGCCCGCCGACGGGGTGATCGCCCATCTTCGCGACAGCAGACCGCTGGTACGGCTGCGCGTGCCATTCACCTTGTCCCGCAACGAGATCGACGATGTCGAGCGCGGATCCAACGACCCCGACTGGGAGCCGGTCAAGGCGGCCGCCAAGAAGCTCGCCTTCGTGGAGGACCGTGGCATCTTCGAGGGCTACGCGCCGGCCTCGATCGACGGCATCCGCAAGTCCAGCTCCAATCCGCCCCTGACCCTGCCCGACGACCCCCGCGACATTCCCGATGTGATCACGCAGGCTCTGACGTCGTTGCGGCTGGCCGGCGTGGACGGACCGTACTCGGTGCTGCTGTCGGCCGACACCTACACCCAGGTCAGCGAGACCACCGCCGGCGGCTATCCGATCCTCGAACACCTGAACCGCCTGGTCGACGGCGACATCATCTGGGCGCCGGCCATCGACGGCGCGTTCGTGCTGACCACCCGGGGCGGCGACTTCGACCTGCAACTGGGAACCGACGTGTCGATCGGCTACCTGCGCCACGACGCCGACACCGTGCAGCTCTACCTGCAGGAGACACTGACCTTCCTGTGCTACACCGCTGAGGCGTCGGTGGCGTTGAGTCCGCCGGCGTAGCGCGGCGCGCGAATGGTCAGCGGGCTGCTGCGGCCCGAGTAGCTTCGTTGGCAGAACCGAGCCGAAAGGATTGTGTGAACCATGCCGGAAGAGCAGCAGGAATGCGACGTCGTGGTGCTCGGCGCGGGTCCGGTCGGGCAGAACGTCGCAGACCGGGCGCGCGCTGCGGGCCTGGGCGTCATCGTCGTCGAGCGCGAACTCGTCGGCGGCGAGTGCTCCTACTGGGCTTGCGTGCCGAGCAAGGCATTGTTGCGTCCGGTCATCGCCGTCTCCGAGGCCCGCCGCGTCGACGGTGCCCGTCAGGCGATCATCGGTCCGATCCACCCGGGTGGCGTCTTCGCCCGCCGCGATCGGTACGTCAGCGACTGGGACGACAGCGGCCAGGTCGACTGGGTGAACGGCATCGGCGCCACCCTGATCCGCGGACACGGACGGTTGGACGGGCCCCGGCGGGTCGTGGTCACCACCCCGGGCGGTGCCGAAATGGTGCTGACCGTGCGGCATGCCGTCGTCGTGTGCACCGGCACCCGCCCCGCCCTGCCCGACCTGCCCGGCCTCTACGACGCCCGGCCCTGGACCAACCGCGAAGCCACCGACAGCAGCGACGTGCCCAATCGGCTGGCCGTCGTCGGAGGCGGCGGTGTCGGCGTTGAAATGGCAACGGCCTGGCAGGGATTGGGCTCAAAGGTGACCCTGTTGGCCCGCGGATCGCAATTGCTGCCGCGGATGGAGTCCTTCGTGGGGGAACTCGTCGGCCGCGGACTCACCGACGCGGGAGTCGACGTGCGCCTGGGCGTCTCGGTGCAGGAACTGAGCCGGGCTTACCCGTACTGCCCGGTATCGCTGGCATTGAGCGACGGCACCGGCCTCGAGGTCGACGAGATCCTGTTCGCCACCGGCCGCAAACCCCTCACTGACCACATCGGTTTGGAAACGGTGGGGCTCACCCCCGGCAGTTGGCTGGAGGTCGACGACACGTGCCGGGTCAAGGCGGTCGAGGACGGCTGGCTCTACGCCGCCGGCGACGTCAACCACCGCGCACTGCTGACCCATCAGGGCAAGTACCAGGCGCGAATCGCCGGCGCCGCCATCGGTGCCCGCGCCGCCGGTCGAGCGCTGGACACCGAGCCGTGGGGCGCACACGCCACCACCGCGGATCATCACGCGGTGCCGCAGGCGTTCTTCACCGACCCCGAAGTCGCCGCGGTGGGCCTGACCGCCGAGCAGGCTGCGCAGGCCGGTCACCGCACCAAAGTCATCGATATCGAGATCGGCGACGTCGTCACCGGCGCCAAGCTTTTCGCCGACGGGTACGCCGGGCGGGCACGCATGGTGGTCGACGTCGACAGCCGTCATGTGCTCGGGGTGACTCTCGTCGGCCCGGGCGTGACCGAACTGCTGCACGCGGCGACCATCGCCGTGGCCGGCGAGGTATCGATCGATCGGCTGTGGCACGCGGTGCCCTGTTTCCCGACCATCAGCGAGCTGTGGCTGCGACTACTCGAGGCGTACCGGGATTCGTTTTTCGTCGTTGTCTGACGGCACCGTCACTCAGCCAATTCTCAACTGATTCTTCAGTTTTCCTGTCTCTGGAACCAGGACCCGCATAGTCACCTGCCGGAGCATGGAGAACTATGACTGAGCCGCTGACCGCCGACCTGATCGAGCGCTACCTGCGCACCCGCGGGCGGCGGTATTTCCGCGGCCGCCACGATGCCGAATTCTTCTTCGTCCTGAACGCCGAGCGCCGCCTGCATGTGCACCTCGAAATCCCCACGCTGCACCCGGATGTCGTCACCGTGCGCATCACGCCTGCGTGTTTCTATCCCAGCACCGAACACGAGCGCCTGGTGCACGTCGCCGACACGTGGAACGAGCAGAACCGCGACGTCACCGCGACGGTGCACGGATCGTCAGATCCGCGGCGCGTCGGCGTCACCGCAGAACAGTCACGATGGATCGGCGAACGGGTCGGTTTCGACGACTTCGCCGCGTACGTCGACCGCGCGCTGGCCGCGGCGGTCGATCTCTTCAGCAGGTTGAACCCCGTCGCCGAGCTGCCCTCGGCACCGTTGCTGCGCGCGGCGGGCTGAGTAGCGGCTACCCGATCCGGCCGGCAAGCACCCGGTCCGGCCGTGGCTCGCCCAGCTTCCTACGGAAAGCACCCCACGGATCCGCGTAGCGGCCGGGCGCGTCCCGGTAGGCTGCGCGCCGCTTGAGCACCAGTCGCGCCAGCGGAGCCACCAACTGCATTGGGTACCGCCGCCACCCTGCGGCAGCACGCATCTCGGCCAGGATGTCCGGCCAACTGTGCTGCTGAAAAGCCAGCACCTGCTGGGCATGCGTGGTGTCCATCCAGTCCGTGACGAACCAGTCCTCGTCGCTCGCGGGATCACCGGGCCGGCCGCCGGGCAGCACATCCTTCAGACCGCGGGTGGCCGCCAGCGCAGCGCCGACCTCGCCTTGGCGCAACCGGTGCGTTTCGTCGCCGGCGACCAGCAGAATCTGACCCACTACGTCCTCCCGCGCAGCGATGGTCGCCGCGGCGAACGCAGCCGCTACGTCACGGACATCCACGCTGTGCATCCGCCCGTCGGTCGGCAGCGCGCTCTCGAAGAACAGCGCATCGAAGGTGAAGGGCATCGCACCCGGGTCTGCGCTCATGACGCCGCCGAGGCGCAGGATCACCCAGTCCAGGCTGGACAGCCGAACGTGCTGCTCCGCCTCGGCTTTGTGGGCTCCGTACAGATCCGACGGCGCGACCGGGCTGTCGGCACTGAGCAACTCGGTATGCCGGTGCGGGTTGCGGGCACCGTGCACGGCGTTGCTCGATGCCTCCACGAACCGCGGTGGTCGGGCGCACGCTTCGGCGGCCCGCAACAATGCCACCGTGGCGTCGACGTTGACCCGGCGCGCCAGGTCCGGGATGCCGTAGATCACCGGCGGGATCACCGCGGCCAGGTGGATGATCACGGTCGGTTCGACCTGTGCGACCAGCATGGCGACGGCGTCCGGATCGGTCAGGTCTGCCCAGCGCGCTGCCACGCCGGCCGGCAGTTGTGCGGCCGCCCTGCGGTGCGGCTTCGTGCCGAGGTCGGTGGCGACTACCTGATGCCCGTCGGCGGCCAGCCGCCGCACGGTCTGCGCACCGACCAACCCGAATCCACCTGTAACCAGAACTTTTTCGGACATTCTCGCTCCCTGCACTTGCGATGTGTGCGGTATGCCACAACCGCACGATAATGACATTCTCTTAAAATGAGAGTAGCATATCCTCTACGGATGTAGAGAGCGCTCACTTCAGGAATCCCCAGCGCAGGCGGGGTCCTAAACGCAATCGGAGAAGCCATGACGGGTGATGTCAGTAACAGCAGCGACGACCGCGAGATCGCCAAGTGGGACCCCGCGTTCACCAAACAGGTCATCGACACCGTCGCACCCGTCATCAAGCGGTGGCATCGCGCCGAAGTGCGCCACATGGACAACGTGCCCGCGGTCGGCGGCGCGCTGGTGGTGTCCAACCACTCGGGGGGCATGTTCACCCCGGATGTGTTCATCTTCTCGCCGCAGTATTACGACACCTTCGGTTACGACCGGCCGGTCTACACCCTGGGGCACAACGCGCTGTTCATGGGGCCGATGGACGGCTGGTTGCGGCGCCTCGGCGTCATCGAGGCGAGCCGGGAGAACGCCGCGGCCGCCCTGCACTCCGGCGCGGTGGTGTTGGTCTTCCCCGGCGGTGACTACGACTCCTACCGGCCCACCTTCGAGGCCAACTCTGTGGACTTCAACGGGCGCACCGGCTACGTCCGGACCGCCGTCGAAGCCGGGGTTCCGATCGTGCCGACGGTGTCGATCGGCGCGCAGGAAACACAGTTGTTCCTCACCCGCGGCAACTGGCTGGCCCGCCGACTCGGCCTCAATAAGCTGCGGTCGGATATTTTGCCGGTCAGCTTCGGCTTTCCCTTCGGCTTCAGCGTCTTCTTCCCGCCCAACCTGCCGATGCCGGCCAAGGTCGTCACCGAGGTGCTCGAACCCATCGACGTCGTCGCCCAGTTCGGTGCGGATCCCGACGTGGCCGAGGTCGACGCCCATGTCCGCGCGGTGATGCAGACCGCGCTCGACCGCCTGGCCGGCGAGCGCCGACTGCCCATCGTCGGCTGAGAACGGGGTGTCAGATGAAACGACTCAACGGGATGGACGCGATGCTGCTCTACAGCGAGACGCCCAACCTGCACACCCACACCCTGAAGGTCACCGTCGTCGACGCATCGACATTCGATGGCGAGTTCGGCTTCGAGGTATTCCGCAAGCACCTGCAAGCCAGATTGCACCTGCTGGAGCCGTTGCGATACCGCTTGGTCGAGATTCCCTGGCGTTTGAATCACCCGGTGTGGCAGCAGAATTGCGCGGTCGACCTGGACTACCACCTACGACGCGTGCAGGTTCCGGCGCCGGGCGGGCGCCGCGAACTGGATCAGCTGATCGGCGAGATCGCCTCCACACCGCTGGACCGCAGTCGCCCGCTGTGGGAGTTCCATTTCGCCGAGGGCCTGGCCGGGGGCCGTTTCGCGGTGATCGGCAAAGTGCACCACTCGCTGGCCGACGGTGTCGCATCGGCGAACCTGTTGGCCCGGGCCATGGATCTCGTCGACATGACCGTCGCGCCGATTCAGAACGACAGCGCCACAGCGACTTCCGCGGACCTGCTGCGTGCGGCCGCACGTGACCACGTGCGGCAACTGGCCGCGCTGCCCGGATTGATCCGGGACGCCGTCTCGGGCACGGTCCGGATGCGTCGTCGCGCACGGGAACGCGGCAGCCACCCCGATCTGGCCGACACGTTCGATGCTCCACCGACCTTCCTCAACCACGTGGTGTCACCACAGCGCCGCTTCGCCAGCGCCGCACTGCCTTTGGCTGACGTGAAAGCGACCGCCGCCGAACTGGGCGTCAAGATGAACGACCTGATCCTGGCCATGGCCGCCGGAGGTCTGCGGACCCTGCTGCTCGACTACGACGGCATCGCGGACCGCCCGATCATCGCGTCGGTCCCCACTGCCACCGACAAGTCCGACCGGATCAGTGGCAACGAGATCAGCGGCCTGTCGGTGTCGCTGCCGGTGCACGTCGCCGATCCACTCGAGCGGGTGCGGCTGGTAGCACGGGCGTCCAGGTACGCCAAGGAGGACCACGAGATACTCGGCTCCCGGCTCTACGGCCGGCTGATGAACTACCTGCCGGCCGCGATCGCCCCGGCGATGTTCCGCTGGCTGGGTCGACGCGAGGGCCACAACAAGATCATGAATGTTGCTGTCTCCAGCGTCATGGGACCGCGACAGCGGGGTCACTTCGGCGGTGCGCCGGTCAGCGAGATCTACTCCACGGGCGTGCTGTCGCCGGGTGCACCGGTCAACATCACCGTGTGGAGCTACGCGGACCAACTGGGAATCGCGGTGCTGACCGACGACCAGACCTTCGCCGACGTGCATGACGCGACTGCCGCGATCACCGCTGAATTCGACGAATTGCGCCGTGCCGCAGCACCTTACGCGGTCTTGTCGGCCTGATATCAGGCGGCCAGCACCGAATCCAGCGCTGAATAGAACAATCCGAGGCCATCGTCGGAGGGGCCGGTGAGCGCTTCGATGGCATGTTCGGGATGCGGCATCAACCCGACCACGCGGCCGTTGGCTGAACTGATGCCGGCGATGTCGTTGAGCGAGCCGTTGAGGTTGTCGCGGTAGCGGAACACCACCCGCCCGTCGCCCTCGAGTTCTTCGATGGTTTCCCGCGGTGCCACGTATCGGCCCTCGCCGGACTTCAGCGGAATCAGCAGGTCCGCGTCGCTCTCGAAACGCGACGTCCAGGCCGTCGACGTCGACGCCACCCGCAACCACACATCGCGACAGATGAAGTGCAGACCGGCGTTTCGGGTCAACGCACCCGGCAGCAGACCAGCCTCGCAGAGCACCTGGAAGCCGTTGCAGATGCCCAGCACCGGCATGCCGCGACCGGCCGCCGCCACCACTTCGCCCATCACCGGGGCGAACCTGGCGATCGCACCCGCCCGCAGGTAGTCGCCGTAGGAGAAGCCGCCGGGCACCACCACGGCATCGACCGCCTTGAGGTCGACGTCGGCGTGCCAGAGGCTGATCGCCTCCGCGCCGACCTTCCGTGCCGCCCGCGCGGCATCCACGTCGTCGAGGGTGCCGGGAAAGGTGATCACTCCGATCCGGGCCGTCACTGCGGGTCCCGACTTATCGTCCACTCCTCGATCACGGTGTTGGCCAGCAGTGACTCCGCGATGTCGGCGAGCACCGAGTCGTCGACAGTGTCGTCGACCTCCAACTCGAACCGCTTGCCCTGACGCACATCTGAGATCCCCGGATGACCCAGCCTGCCCAGGGCACCGACAATGGCCTGGCCCTGCGGGTCGAGAATCTCCGCTTTGGGCATCACATGCACGACCACCCGGGCCACCGCGCTCCTCCTCAGCTCAGATCGCTCCGCCCGCGACTCTACCGGCGATGGACCAGGTGTGATCACCCGACCAAAATCAGCCCGTGGCCGCCCAGGTCGCTGATCCGGTGCTGCACCGCACCGTGCGGGTCGAGCGCGGCATCGGACAGCGCCGTCCAGGCGTTGAGCACCAGCGGGGTCCCGGCCCGGGCGGATCGGGCGCGGGCGGCCCGGGCCGCCTGGAAGAACTCACCGATGCGGGGATGGTCCAGACGCACATTGACGGCGTCGCAGCGGTCACCGCCGATCTCGGCCAGGGCGACGCTGTTGACGCCGAGCAACACCGGTGGCCTGGGCACCGGCAACGGAAAGCCGGCCCACGCGGCCGCCCTGGCGGGGTCCCACTGGCTGTCGCACAGGTCGAGCACGTCGACCAGGTGCCGGTGCCGCGCCCGCAGGGAGTCGGCCAGGGTGATATCGACCAGCCGCTGCTCGCGTGACCACGGACTGTCCGGTGCGCCGCCGGCGCCGAGACCGAACACGAACCGCCCGCCGCTGATCTCCTGCGCCGAGGCGGCGGCCGCGACCGTCACCCCGGCCGGCCGATTGGCCGCGTTCACCACCAGGGTGCCGATCCGGATCGTGGAGGTGGCTGCGGCCAGCGCCCCGACCAGGGTGAAGCACTCCAGCATTCGGCTGCCGGACAACATCGCACCGGAGAGGTGGTCGAACACGTACGCGGTACCGAAGCCCTCCGCCTCTGCGCGCAGCACCTTCTCCCGTAGCTCCGGCCACGGATGCAGAGCCGCGCTGTAGAGGACATCGAGGGTGACCATCCGCCGAACCTACCGCAAATACGCAGTGCCAGAGCGAATTTCGTCCGTCACGGGCAGGAGCCGAGGTACGCATCGCACAGCGGAGCGGTGAGGGCGTCCAGGACCCCGGCGTCGGAGATCACCGGCCAGGGCACCTGGTCAGACCCCGACGACCACAGCGTCAGTTCGCTGACCGTGCTGCTCGCCACATGTGCGACCAGGTAGGTGTGCACGATGACCGGTCCGCTGATGACGGCGGCCATCCGGGTCGGTTCCTCGTCGGTGACCGACGGCGACTGCGCGGGCGCACCGAGCTGACAGGCGCGCAGTGCTGCGAGCGCAGTGCTGAACACCGCTGCGGCATTCGCGCCCCCGCGCGCGGTGTCGCCGCGCCAGTGCAGGATCAGCGCCTGCAGCTGCCAGTGGTCCCGGGTGACCAGCGCGCGGGCCGCCACGGCGGAATTGCGGGGGTCCTGCGGCAGGGCCGCGGTGCCACAGACCTGCTCGAACCGGAACTGGGGCGTGGCAGGCCCGCCGGTCAGAGGCACCGCCACCGCTGCCAACGACGGCCACCGGTACACGCCGTGCAGCGGCACCGATTCG
This sequence comes from Mycobacterium sp. NGS24, assembly GCF_059813065.1. Classification (NCBI taxonomy): domain Bacteria; kingdom Bacillati; phylum Actinomycetota; class Actinomycetes; order Mycobacteriales; family Mycobacteriaceae; genus Mycobacterium; species Mycobacterium sp. NGS24. The sequence goes on along the minus strand of NZ_JCALDW010000011.1, from coordinate 99,915 downwards.
CGTTGGATCCACGCGGTCCCCGGGATCTGATCGCAGATCGGCGGACAGGTTTCCGGTTCGGCGTTCGCCGCCGGCACCGCGACCAGTGCGATCACCAGGCAACCGGCGACTATCATCGTCGCCACCAACATCCTCAACTGCACGGCCCCCATCAGGGCACAATCGTAAGCATGCAACTGACGCATTTCGGGCATTCCTGCCTGCTCGCCGAGTTCGGGGACACCAAGGTGCTTTTCGATCCCGGCACTTTCGCCCACGGTTTCGAGGGGATCACCGGCCTGGCCGCCATCGTGATCACCCACCAGCATCCCGACCACGTCGACGTCACCCGGTTGCCGGCACTGCTGCAGGGCAACCCGGCCGCCACGCTGTATGCCGACCCACAGACCACGGCGCAGCTGGGCGAGCCGTGCCACGCCGTGCACGTGGGGGACGAACTGTCTGTCGAGCAGCTGACCATCAGAGCGGTCGGTGGCCGGCACGCCGTCATCCATCCGGAAATCCCTGTGATAGACAACATTTCGTATCTGGTGGGCGACGGTGACCATCCCGCGAGGTTGATGCATCCGGGTGACGCGTTGTTCGTACCCGACGAGCCGGTGGACGTGCTGGCCACGCCCGCCGCGGCGCCCTGGATGAAGATCTCGGAGGCCGTGGACTATTTGCGGGCCGTGAACCCCGCGCGGGCAGTGCCCATCCATCAGGGCATCGTGGCTCCCGACGCCCGCGGCATCTACTACGGCCGGCTCACCGAGATGACCAGCACCGACTTCCAGGTGCTCCGCGAAGAGGACGGCGTCACCTTCTGAGTTGCGCGGGGGTTCCGGCTAACTGATGTCCGCGGCGGCGCCGCGGCCGGCGGCCCGTCCGGAGAAGATGCAGCCACCCAGGAAGGTGCCCTCCAGGGACCGGTAGCCGTGCACACCGCCTCCACCGAAGCCGGCGACCTCACCAGCGGCGTACAACCCGGCCACCGCGCTGCCATCGGACCTCAGCACCCGCGAGTCCAGGTCGGTTTCAATGCCCCCCAACGTCTTTCGGGTGAGGATGTGCAGCTTGACCGCGATCAGCGGTCCGGCCTTGGGATCGACCAGCCGGTGCGGCGCCACCACCCGGCCCAGCCGGTCGCCCAGGTAGGTACGGGCCGCGCGGATCGCGGTGATCTGCCCGTCCTTGGTGAACTTGTTGGCCACCTCGCGATCCCGCGAGGTGACCGCGGCGTGGACCGTCTCGTAGTCCAGCGGTTGCACGTCGGGCAACGCGTTCATGGCGTCCACCAGCTCCGCCAACGAGTCAGCGGTGACGAAATCCACTCCTTGGTCGACGAATGCCTGCACCGGACCGGGCGGCCCGGATCGGGTCCGCGACCGCAACAGTTGGCGGACACTCTGACCGGTCAGGTCGGGGTTCTGCTCCTGACCCGAAAGGGCGAACTCTTTCTCGATGATCTTGGCGTTCAACACAAACCACGTGTAGTCGTAGCCGGTCTGGGCGATGTGCTCCAAGGTGCCCAGCGTGTCGAAGCCGGGATAGAGCGGGACCGGCAACCGATTTCCCGCCCCGTCCAGCCATAACGACGACGGCCCCGGGATGATGCGGATGCCATGCCGCGGCCAGATCGGGTCATAGTTGGTGATGCCCTCGGTGTAATGCCACATCCGATCGGGGTTGATCACCCGCGCGCCGGCCTTCTGCGCGATGCCGATCATCCTGCCGTCGACGTGCGCCGGAACCCCGCTGAGCAACTGCTTGGGCGCCCGGCCCATGCGTCGCGGCCAGTTCTTGCGCACCAGATCGTGATTGCCGCCGATACCGCCACTGGTCACAATCACCGCTGAGGCACGAAATTCGAATTTTCCCACTGCTTTTCGCGATGACGGGAAGCCACGGGCTTCGTCCGACGGTTCCAGCACGGTGCCCCGGACCCCGGTCACCGCGTCACTTTCCACGATCAGCCGGTCGACCTGGTGCCGGTGCGCGAACCGCACATTCGGCCGGTTACGCAGTTGTCGCGCGAAGATCTCGACCAGCGCCGGCCCCGTCCCCCAGGTGATGTGAAAGCGCGGAACCGAATTACCGTGCCCCTGCGCGTCATAACCGCCGCGTTCGGCCCAGCCCACCAGCGGGAAGATCTTCAGGCCCCGGGTGCGCAGCCAACTGCGCTTCTCCCCCGCCGCGAAGTCGACATAGGCATGTGCCCACTGTTCTGGCCAGTAGTCCTCGGGACGATCGAACGCAGCCGTCCCCAGCCAGTCCTGCAGGGCCAGTTCAGGACTGTCGCGGATGCCCAGTCGGCGCTGTTCGGGGCTGTTGACGAAGAACAGGCCGCCGAACGACCAGAAGGCCTGCCCGCCGAGGTTGGCGCTGTTCTCCTGGTCGACGATCAATACCCGCAACCCGCGGTCCACCAGTTCGCACGCTGCGACCAGTCCGGCCAGCCCGGCTCCGACGATGATCGCGTCGGCGTTGAACCCGTCGGAACCAGGACTCGCATCGCTCATGTCGATACACGTTAGTGCCACCGGTGCGGGCGGCCCGCATCGAGCTAAGCGGCGTCCAGGACCGCCTTGTCGGCCTGCCAGCGGTACACCATCGGGGTGCACTGCTGCAGCAGAGCCAGGTCGACGGCGTCCAACATGGCCTGCCGCGGACCGGACTTGCGCAGGTGACGAGCGGCGACGGCGATTCGGACCACCCCGCCGCGCCGGGCGACCCGGTCGGCTGACATCACCACCATCCGGCACCACCACGGCTCGGCCAGATATCCTTCGCCGATACCGAGCACCCGGGCCCGCACCGTGGTGTCCCGAACCAGATCGGTCACTCCGTAGGCGTCGGCGAGCAGTCGAAACCCGTTGCGCGGCAACGCTTTGACGACTCCGGGCGAGACCAGCCAGCCGGGTGCGGCAAACAGTCGGGTGCGCAGCCCCAGGTGCTCGAGCACCCGGTCGGCCCCCTTGAGTCGCAGGCTGGCCTCGTGGGCGTGCAGGGTCGCGAACTCGCCGCGCCGCTTCTTGGTCGCCGACTCGTCGTAGCCGTGCAGCACCAGGGCGTCGCCGTGGGCGCGCCGGTCGGTCAGCCAGTCCACGGTGCGGGGGTCGCGGTCCAGTCGGTAACGGTCACCGAGACGCGGCGCCACCAGGAAGGACACCGGAACAGCGCGGGAATCCATCTGCGCACAGAAGTCGGCCACGTCGGCCAGGGTGTGCTCGCCAATCCCTGAGACCGAGACGATCAGTTTTCCAGACACGCAGGTAGTTTGCCGATGCCAGATGTCGAGACGGTGAAGGACACACTGACGGCAGACGTCTATCGGCCCCGTCGCCGGAGGCAGGCCGTTAGATATGCTCAGCAACGCCATGGATGAGGCATTTTCCCCACCAGTCGACCCCGCGTTGCGAACCGCCGCCGCGGGGCCGGCCCAGGTCGGGGGTTACCCCGACAAACTGGATGCGCCGACCCTGCGAACCGCCGGGGTGTGCATCCTGGCCTCGCTGATGATGGGGCTGGACAGCACCGTCGTCAGCGTCGCGCAACGCACGTTCATCGTCGAGTTCGAGTCGACCCAGGCCGTCGTCGGCTGGACCATGACCGGCTACACCCTCGCGCTGGCCACGGTGATCCCGCTGGCGGGCTGGGCGGCCGACCGGTTCGGCACCAAACGGCTGTGGATGGGGTCGGTGCTGGCGTTCATGGCGGGCTCGATGCTGTGCGCGATCGCCCCCAACATCCTGTTGCTCAATGTCTTTCGTGCGGTACAGGGCATGTGCGGTGGCATGCTCATGCCGCTGGGATTCATGATCCTCACCCGGGTGGCCGGTCCGAAGCGGCTGGGCCGGTTGATGTCGGTGCTCGGGATCCCGATGCTGCTCGGTCCGATCGGCGGCCCCATCTTGGGCGGCTGGCTGATCGGTGACTTCAGCTGGCCGTGGATCTTCTTGATCAACCTGCCGATCGGGTTGTGCGCGTTCGTCCTTGCGGCGCTGGTGTTTCCGCGGGATCAGCCGGCACCGTCTGAGACATTCGACACGGTCGGCGCCCTGCTGCTGTCCCCGGGATTGGCGAGCTTTCTCTTCGGGGTGTCCGCCATTCCCGGCCACGGCACCGTGGTTGATCGCCAGGTGTTGATACCGGCAGTGGCCGGCTTGGTGCTGATCGGGGCGTTCCTGCTGCACGCCTGGTTCCGCGCCGAGCATCCGCTGGTGGACCTGCGGCTGTTCAAGAACCCCGTGGTGACCAATGCCAATGTGACGGCATTCCTGTTCGCCATCGCGTTCTTCGGTTCGGTGTTGCTGCTCCCGAGCTATCTGCAGCAGGTGCTGCACCAGACGCCGATGCAATCCGGATTGCACCTGATCCCCCAGGGCATCGGGGCGATGCTCACCATGCCGTGGGCCGGGGTGTTCATGGACCGCAAGGGTCCCGGCAAGACGGTGCTGGTCGGCATCACGCTGATTGCGGTGGGGCTGGGCATCTTCACCTTCGGTGTCGCCCGCCAGGCCGGCTACCTGCCGCTGCTGGCGGTGGGTTTGACCATCATGGGCATGGGCACCGGCTGCACGATGATGCCGCTGTCGGGGGCGTCAGTGCAGGCCCTGGCCCCGCATCAGATCGCCCGCGGTTCCACGTTGATCAGCGTCAATCTGCAGGTGGGCGGCTCGATCGGGACGGCACTGATGTCGATGGTGCTCACCAGCCAGTTCAACCGCAGTGAAAACATCGCCGCGGCAAACGAACTCGGTCGGCTACAGGAGGAGGCGGTGCGACGCCACGCTGCGTTGGACCCGGCAGCGGTACCGCCGCGGACCCTCGACCCGAATTTCGGCACGAACCTCGTGCACGACCTTTCGCACTGTTACACAGTGGTATGGGTGATCGCGACCGCGTTGGTGCTGATCACGCTCATCCCGGCTAAGTTTCTGCCCAAGACGCCCGCTGGTTAGCGGCGGTCGTCAGCAGCCACGCATACTGGAACGCGGTTTCCTTCCACCGCTCGTAGCGGCCGCTGATACCGCCGTGGCCGGCCTTCATCTGGGTTTTCAACAGGATGGGGTTTCCGTCTGGATTGCTGTGTCGCAGCGCCGCCACCCACTTGGCCGGTTCCACGTAGTACACCCGGGTGTCGTTCAGCGAGGTCATCGCCAGGATCGCCGGGTAAGGCCGGCCGGCGACGTTCTCGTACGGCGAGTACGACTTCATGTACGCGTAGACATCGCTGTCCTGCAGGGGGTTTCCCCACTCGTCCCACTCGGTGACGGTCAGCGGCAGTGAAGGATCCAGAATGGTGGTCAGTGGGTCGACGAACGGCACCTGGGCAAGGATTCCGGCGAACAGTTCCGGCGCCATATTGGCTACCGCCCCCATCAGCAGACCACCCGCACTGCCGCCGAGTGCCACCAACTGCTGCGGGCGGGTCAGACCGGATTCCACCAGATGCCGTGCCGCCGCGATGAAGTCGGTGAAGGTGTTCTTCTTCTCCAGCAACTTGCCGTGTTCGTACCACAGCCGGCCCATCTCGCCACCGCCGCGCACGTGGGCGACGACGAAGACCATCCCGCGGTCCAGCAGCGACAACCGGGCAATGGAGAACCGCGGGTCCTCACACATCTCGTAGGCCCCGTAGCCGTAGATCAGTGCCGGAGCGGGGAATTCGATGTCGGCTCGGTGCACGATGGAGACCGGGACCCGGGTCCCGTCCTCGGCGATGGCCCAGTCGCGTCGCTCCACGTAGTCGGCCCGACGGTAGCCGCCCAGCACCGGTTGTTCTCGGAGCAGGGTCCGCTCGCCGGTGCGCAGGTCTATGTCGTAGATCCGCACCGGTGTCACGAACGACCCGGCGCCCACCCGCAGCTTGGGTGAAGCCCAGTTCGGGTTGGCGCCCAACCCCGACGCCATCAGTTCGGAGTCAAAGGTGATTTCTTCGGGATCACCATAGCCGCCGTCAGTGGCGAACGGCCACAATTGAATTCGGGGCAATGCTGCCCGTCGGTAGCTGACCACCAGGTGACCGGCGAAGGCGTCCACACCGTCCAGGCGGACGTCGTCACGGTGCGGGATCAGAGTACGTTGCCGGGACGGATCGTCGACCGGGGCTTCCACCAGCGTGAAATTGACCGCGCCGTCGTTGTGCAGGATCAGGAACCGCTGCTCGTCACCGACCACGGCGTGCTCCACCGAGTATTCGACCCCTTCGCGGCGGGACAACACGACAGTGAACTGCGCTTCGGGGTCGGCCGCGTCGGCGTAGCGGTACTCGGACGTGACCGATGAACCTGCCGCGATCATCATGTAGGCGTCACTGCGGGTGCGTCCGACCCCCAGCCAGAACCGTTCGTCGGGTTCGTGATAGACCTGCTCGGCGGGCTGCCCCGCGCCGAGTCGGTAGCGCCACACGGTATCCGGCCGCCAGGCGTCGTCCACGGTGATGTAGTAGACGGTGCGGTTGTCGGCGGCCCAGCTCGCGCCGGCGCCGATCCCGGCGATCTCATCGGGATACAGCTCGCCGGTATTCAAGTTCTTGAACCGCAACGTATAACGTTCGTCACCGACGGTGTCGACGGAGTAAGCCAGCAGGTTCGCGTCGAGGCTGACACTGGCAGCGCCGAGCGCGAAGAAGTCGTGACCGTCGGCCGCCTCGTTCTCGTCGAGCAGCACCTGCTCACCGGGAATCTCGGTGTGTTCGTCGAACCGGGGCGGGTTCCAGTCATCGGGATCGCTTGCCGGGCAACGGCAGTGGACACCGTACTGCTTGCCCTCGAAGGTGCGGGCGTAATACCACCAGGCGCCGCGGCGGGTGGGCACCGACAGGTCGGTCTCCTTGGTCCGCGCCTTGATTTCGTCGAATATCTGGTGCCGCAATGTGTCCAAGTCAGACGTCTGTTGGTCGACGTACGCGTTCTCCGCCTCCAGATAGGCGATGACCTCGGGACTGTCCTTGTCCCGCAACCACTCGTAGGGATCGAGGAAGAGGTCGCCATGGTGCTCGCGTCGGGTCTCCACCCGTTTGGCCACGGGTGGTGCCAGCCGTTCGGTCATGCGCCGGGACCGATCCAGTCGTCGAAGCTCTTACCCGAAATCCGTTCGTATGCCTCGATGTACCGGTTTCGGGTGGCGACAATGATGTCGTCCGGCAGGGGTGGCGGCGGCTCAGTGCCGTGCCGGTCCCACCCGGACTCGGCGCTGGTGAGCCAGTTGCGGACGAACTGCTTGTCGAACGCGGTCTGCACCACCCCGGGCCGGTAGTCCGCGGCCGGCCAGTACCGCGACGAATCCGGGGTGAAGATCTCATCGGCCAGCAACAGATTTCCGTGCGCGTCGGTGCCGAACTCGAACTTGGTGTCCGCGATGATGATTCCTCTGTTCAGGGCGTGATCGGCGGCCTGCACGTAGATCTGCAGGGTGCGATCGCGCAGTTGGTTGGCGCGAACCCCGCCGACCAGTTCGATGACCCGGTCGAATGCGATGTTCTCGTCGTGATCGCCCAGTGCGGCCTTGGTCGCCGGGGTGAACAGCGGCGTGCTGAACTTGCTGGCCTCCACCAGCCCGGGCGGCAACGGGATGCCGCACACCTTTCCGGTGGCCTGATAGTCGACAAGCCCCGACCCGGTCAGGTAACCGCGGGCCACGCATTCCACCGGAAGCATCTCCAGCCGTCGCACCACCAAGGCCCGGCCGAGCACCTCGTCGGGGATGCGCGGATCGTCTGGTGGCCCGGCGAGGTGGTTGGGGGCGCTCACCAGGCCGAAGAAGAACACGCTCATCGCGGTCAGGATGCGGCCTTTGTCCGGGATGGTGCTGTCCAGGATGAAGTCGTACGCCGAGATCCGGTCGCTGGCGACCAGGAGCAGATGGTCGTCGTCGACGCGGTAGATCTCCCGGACTTTGCCGCTGGCCAGATGCTGGTAATCGGACAATGCGGGTCGCATCGGGTCAGCCTATCGGGCAGGCCGGGCCGGGCAGACCCGCAGGAGACCCGGCAAGACGATGTCATTCTGCTGCGAGCTGTGCTGGTATCGGTGTCATGACGCGGTACTTGCCTTACTCGACCCGGCCCTTCCGTCTTTTCGGCCAACTGATGAGCGACATCACCATCTCGTTGTGGACGGTGATCTGGGTCTTCGTCGGTTTCGCCGTCCACGAGGCGATTGCCACGATCGCCGAAGCCGGGCGGCAGGTCGAAGTCGGCTCGAAGGGAGTGGCGGGCAACCTGGCGTCGGCCGGGCACAGCGCGCACAACATTCCCCTGCTGGGCGACGCGCTCGGCCAGCCCCTGAACGCGGCCAGCCAGGCGGCGATGGACATCGCCGGAGCCGGGCACGAACTGGACACCACCGCCAGTTGGCTGGCGTGGGTGCTGGCGCTGGCGGTCACGTTGCCACCGATCCTGGCGGTGACGATGCCGTGGCTGTACCTGCGGATCCGGTTCTTCCGACGCAAGTGGGTCGTGACCGCGCTGGCCGCCACCGCAGCCGGCCAGCAGCTGTTGGCGCTGCGCGCACTGGCCAACCGCTCACCGGCCAAGCTCGCCGCCGTCAGCGCGGATCCGGTCGGGGGGTGGCGCTACGAGGATCCCGTCGTGATCCGGGGGCTGGCCGTGCTGGAACTGCGCGCGGCGGGGGTCAGGCTCCGGATGGAATAGGTCCTCACGCCGCCGGCACGAGCGCGAGCTCCCCGGCGAGAACCCGCACCGCGTAACGGATCTGCTCTTCAGTGTGTTGACTGGTGATGAAGAACCGCAGCCTCGCTTGGTCCTCGGGCACGGCCGGGTAGAGGATCGGGTTGGCGTTGACGCCGTGCCTGAGCAGTGCGTGCGACAACCGCAGCGCCGTCATCGAGCTGCCTACGATGCACGGAATGATCGGGGTGCCCTGACTGTCTCCGGTGTTCAGGCCGGCTTCCCGGGCCAGCCTCAAGAACAGCGCCGACGACTCGTGCAGACGCTGCAGGTGGCCTGATTCGCTGCGCATCACCGTGATTGCAGCAAGTGCCGCGGCCGCGATGGCCGGCGGTAGGCCACCGCTGAAGATGAACCCCGGCGTGGTGTATTTGAGATATTCGATCAGCTCCCGGCTTCCCGCCACGTAACCACCGCAGCCGGCCAACGCTTTCGACATTGTGCCGCACCATAATTCGACGTCGGCGCGGTCGACGCCGAAGTGTTGCCCGACGCCACCGCCAGCGGCTCCGAGCACACCGATGCTGTGCGCCTCGTCGATCATCAACAACGCCTGGTGTTTTTTCTTGACCTCGATGAAGGCGGGCAGGTCGGCGACGTCCCCGTCTTGGCTGTAGACGCCCTCGATCACGATCAGCACGCGGCGGTACTGGTGCCGGATTTCGGTCAGCAGCTCGTCGAGCGCGGCGGCATTGTTGTGCGGGAAGGGTCGGCGAGTGGCCCCAGATAGCTTGCAGCCCTGCACGATACTGTCATGCGCGAGACTGTCGTGGATGACGAGGTCGCGGTCGCCGAGCAGGTGTCCGATCAATGTCACATTGGTGGCGTGCCCATTGACCAGAGCCAGCGCATCCTGGGTTCCGAGCAGATCGGCCAGTTCGCGTTCGAGCGCACGGTGGATCGGCTTCTCGCCGGACAGCATGCGGGACGCCGAGCAGGAGCTGCCATATCGACGCACTGCGTCGGCCATGGCCTCAGCCACTGCCGGGTGACCCGACAGGCCCAGGTAGTTGAAACTGGCGAAGTTGATCACCTCGACACCGTTGATGATCGAGGTGTCGGTGGTGATGCCGTCGTTCACCACAAAGTACGGATTGTCGACGCCGGCGGTGTCGACCAGTGAGATCCGTTCTGCCAGCGCTTTGACCTCCTCGAAATCGCTGATCCGGAATTGTGGGGTGACCGCGGGCGGCTGCGTCGCTTCCTCGGCCGGCTCGCCTACGCTGCCGCCGGCCATGGCGACCACATCGGCGATCATCGTGTCCGGTCCGAAGGCCGCCAGATCAACCTGGCGACCGGGCAGCTTGCGTTTCAAGCCGTTGATCAGATCGGTCACCATGATGGAGTCGAATCCAAGGTCGCCGACGATGGTCGACGACAGATGTAGCCGCGCCGCGGGAAACCCGCTGACGCGGGCGATCTCGGCCCGCACCACGGCGCTGGTGTCCACCTGCGACGGTGATTCGAGCTGCGTAGTCAGCTCGGCCGGCAGGTCGATACCGCGGTATGCGGCGAGCACGGCCGCCTGCTCGCGGAACAGTGCCACCAGACTTTCCATCGTGGGCTCCTTGTCGGTGTCGGTGTCGGTGCCGGTGTCGTGCCGGGATGTTGGACCGGCTTGTTCGGTGATCCGGTAGCGGTTCGCGGTGCTGAATTCATATCCGCCGAGTCGGTGCGCCACCCTGGCATCGGCGGGATACAGGGTGTCCCAGTCGGGGTTCAGTCCGTCGCGGTACAACGCCGCGGCGGTTTCGGCCACACCGCGAGCCACCGACAGGACGGGTGGCGCATCCGGATGGGATCGGATGATCATCGGCGCCAACGTAGGCCGGGAACCGAACTCCACCAGGTGGGTCGGGTGCGTCTGTAGCGCTTCGGTGACCGCGGCACCGAACCGGACGGTGGCCCGGACGTGCGCCGTCCAATACTGCGCGTCCATCGGTTCGTCGCGATCGGGAATGCCACCGCGCAGAGTGGAAAACATCGGAATCAACGGCAGCTGGTAGCGGCACTGCGTGGCTACGGCCGCGAACTCCGCGACCATCGGCTCCATCAACTCCGAATGGAAGGCGTGCGACACGTCCAGCCTTCGTGCGCGGATACCTGCCTCGGCACACCATGCCGCCGTGCGCTCGATGGCGTCCAACGCACCGGACAGCACTATTTCGCCGTCGCCGTTCACGGCCGCGACATCCATTGTGCGGAACGGAAGTTCGTTGACCGATGCGTGTATCGCCAACATGCCGCCGCCGGCGGGCAGCCGCTGCATCAAACGTCCGCGTGCCACGACCAGTCGGCAGGCATCCTCGAGACTGAACACCTCGGCGACAACCGCGGCGGCGTACTCGCCGATGCTATGGCCGAGCAGCCAAGCCGGTTCGGCACCGACCGCGGCGAGCGCCTGCGTCTGCGCATACTGCGCGGCGAAGATCGCCGGCTGTGCGAATTCGGTGCGATGCACGCGTTCGTCATCCATCAGCCGGCCGATGCGCGCGCCGAGATACGGCAGCATCGTGCTTTCGACCCGGTCGAACGCGTCGCGGAATGCGACACTGTCCTCGTACAGCGCCCGGTGCATGCCCGGATACTGCGTGCCCTGTCCGCTGAACAGCCAGCCCGCCGAAATCCCGCCGGCGGCACCGGTGTCGAAGTCTCCTGCGCGCAGTGCCGCGACGGTTGCGGCGCGGTCGCGGGCGGCCAATGCCAGGCGCACCTTGCCGGTCGCCTTGATCTTGTTCGTCGACCAGCACAACTGCGCGAGCGGTGCGGTGCTGTTCTCCAGGTCCTCGGCAAGCCGAACTGCGTTGCGGTGCAGTCCATCCGGTGAGTCAGCGGACAGCGTCACGATCCCGCCACCGGTAGTGGCCGGGACGGGCGCCGCGGAAGCGGCGCTGGCGAGCACCACGTGGCTGTTCGTGCCGCCGATACCGAAACTGGACACCCCGGCGTAGACGACGTCCGCCGGCAGTGCCATGGGCTCGGACAGCAATCGCAGTCCACCGTCGCCCAGCCGTAGCGCAGCGTTCTCGTCGTCGGCGAAGCGCGTGGGCGGCACCATCCGGTGATGCAGGCTGAGCACCACCTTGATCAGGCCGGCGATCCCGGCGGCGCCTTCGGTGTGACCGAGGTTGCCCTTGATGGACCCGATCACACAGGGCTCTTCGCGTCCCCGCCGATGGGCGTGGGCCAGCGCCTTCACCTCGATCATGTCGCCAAGCAACGTCCCGGTGCCGTGCGCCTCGAGGAAGCTGATCTGGGCGGGGACGATGCCGGCGGCACGACAGGCCGCTTCGACAACCTGTTGCTGCGCCCACCGATTCGGCGCGGTGATGCCGTTGCTGCGGCCGTCGCTGTTGACCGCGCTGCCTTTGATCACGGCATAGACGGGCAAGTTTTCGGCCACCGCGTCGGCCAGTCGGCGCAATACGATGACGGCTACGCCCTCACCGCGCCCGATCCCGTCGGCCGCCGCGCTGAACGGTTTGCAGCGACCGTCCGGGGCGGCCAGCCCGGCCTGCGTATAGAACGCGTTGATGGCCGGGGTGAGGGTGAGGTTGACCCCCGCGGCCAAGGCCTGGTCACATTCGTGGTGCCGCAGCGCCTGAGCCGCCAGGTGCACCGCGACAAGTGAGGATGAGCACGCGGTGTCCACCGCGAGACTGGGACCTTTGAGGTCCAACTGGTAGGACAGCCGATTGGCGGTCATGAAGTGGCCGTTGCCGGAACCGGTTTGAGCGGTGATCCTGGTGTAGTCGCGCATCTGCAGATGTGCCCATTCGGCCGCCATCACACCGACGAACACGCCGGTGTGGGAACCAGCCTGTCCGCGCGGGTCCAGCGTGGCGTTTTCGATTGCCCGCCAAGCGGTGTGCAGCAGCAGGCGTTGCTGCGGGTCCATTGCCGCGGCGTCCCGCGGCGTGATGCCGAAGAAGTCGTTGTCGAAGGCGTCGGCCTCGGCGATCAGTCCGGCATTGCGGTGGTTGAGGATTCCGGAGTTCTGCAGTGCGGCGCCATCCCAGCGCTCGGACGCGGTGATCTCGTCCACCCCGTCGCCGCCTTCGAGCAGCAGCTGCCAGAGTGCGGCCGGGTCAGTTGCTCTGGGAAAACGGCAGTCGAGGCCGACAACGGCGATGTCGGTCATCATGCGACTGCTTCGTCGACGTGGCCGACTCGCTCTGCAACGGCCGTGCCGATGAATTCGGCGATGTGCGACAAGGTGGGATAGTCGAAGATCAGCGTCGGCTCGACATCGATGTCGAAGTGCGTCTCGATCTCGCCGGCCAGGCTCACCGCGCGCACCGAGTCGACACCCATGTCCGCCAGGGGTACGAAGGGGTCCAGTGCCGGTGCGACTTCGAGGGCGGCAGCCAGTCGAATAGTCAACCAGCGCAAGGTGTTACGGTGTTGGGCGGTCATCGAAGCTCCTCATCAGATGGCGTTGTGGCTGTGGTGCAGTACGTGGGACAGGTGGGAACGTAGGAACGCCGTACGCATCGAAGCTCGTTGCACCTTCCCACTGGTGGTGAGGTGGATGCCGCCGCGTTCGACGAACACCACGACGGGCGCGGGAACCTCGAAAGCCCCTGCCACGGCCCGCTTCACTGTGGCGGCCAGCTCGGCGTAGGTGACCTCACCGAGCAAGCTGCTCTTGACGGTGTGAATCACCACCGGTCGTTCGCCGCCGTCCACGTCGACCGAGAACGCGACCCCCCGTGCACCCGTCAACGCCGGGTGCAGTGTCTGGACGTAGTCCTCGATGTCCTGGGGGTAGAGGTTGCGTCCGTTGACGATCAGCAGATCTTTGCGGCGGCCGGTCACGTAGAGCTGCGCGTCATGCAGGAATCCGAGGTCGCCGGTCCGCAGGTACGGGCCGGTGCCGTAGTCGGTCAATGCCGCAAACCTGTCTGCGGTCTCGACCGGCTTGCCGTGGTAGCCGGCGGCGACACTTCGACTGCGCAACCATATTTCGCCGACCCGACCATCGGGCAGTACCGTGCGGGTGTCGGGGTCGACGACGAGCACCTCGATTCCCGGCCCCGGCTCACCGGAACTGACCAGACGCACACTGTGGTCCGTGCCGGCTTCATAGCGATTGCGTTCGAGGGCATCGGTGTCGGCGTCGAGATGGCGCGGTGCGCCGCGACTGACGGTGGCCAGTAGGGTCACTTCGGCCATTCCGTAGGCCGGACGTAGTGCCGATGGCGAAAAGCCGTTCCGGGCAAGCAATCCGGTGATCCGTTCAATGGTGCGCCACCGGATGGGCTCGGCACCGTTCAACGCGACTCGCCACGACTCGAGGTCCAGCCCGGCGAGTTGCTCCGGCGTCACCCGGCGCGCGATCAGGTCATAGGCGAAATTGGGCGCAGCGGAATGTGTTCCGCGGTAGTCACTGATGGCCCACAGCATTCGCAGCGGTTGTTTGAGGAATGCCAGCGGCGACATGGTGACAGCGTTTGCGCCGGTAACGAAGGAAAGCAGCACACTGAACAGACCCATATCGTGGAAGTGCGGGACCCAACCGACCACTACGGCTTGGTCAGTCACGTCCAGCGCGTGCGCGATAACCGCCTCGTTGTGCAACACATTGTCATGGGTGACGGCGACGCCCTTGGGGTCACCGGTCGACCCGGACGTGTACTGGAGCAGGACGACTGTGTCGGGCGTGATTTCAGGCATCGTCCACGCATCGGCATTCACGGGTGGTCGGTCATCGTCGGCGCTGCAGGTGATCGGGCGATCGAGGCCGAGGGCACCGATGCCCGTGGCGATCACGGCCCGCAGCTCGGCGGAAGTCAGCACCAGACTGCTGTCGGAGTCGCGGAGGATAGCTGCGACGCGTTGCAAGCTGCGTTCGTCGTGCGGCAACGGCGCGGGGACCGCCACGACACCGGCGTAGACGCAGCCCAGGAACGTCATCCAAAACTCGATGCCTGGCTCGAACAACAGCAGTACCGGCCGGCTGGTCTCCGGGCGGGACTTCAGCCAGACCGCCACCGCACGGGCACCGCGGTCGAGGTCAGCGAAGGTGACGCGTTCTTCGATCATCCTTCGTCCGGACTCGCGCAGAAAGACGAAATGCCGGCTAGCGCCGTAGGTTTCGAATTGCGACCGCAGGCAGCAGACCAGATCAAGGTGCGCGGTTGCCGGCAACGGCGGCCGAACGGCCTGTGCTATCCCGGTTGCTTCCGGACCCACCATCTCCGCACTCCCCAGATTCGCTGCACTGTTGAACAGCAATCTGGTGGGCGGGCCTCAAAGCATTCTCAACAATTTCTTGGCGTCCTGCGGTTTCGGCACGCAGGCGTATTCCGGGAGGCTCAGGCGCTGTTGACGAGGATGGCGTACTGCGCCGCCGCACGCTGGCGCGCGTCCTTGTCCTCGTTGCTGTGCACCCACCCGATGTAACGTCCGAAATTCACCGCACACTCGAACCGACTGTTGGCGTTGTCGGCCACGATTTCCTGTTTCTGTTCGTAACAGCGGGCGCCGGGAATGTCGTTGGGCGGCGGCACCTCGTGGTCCATGTACTCCCCCCGCTCGGCCTCGACCAGCTTGGGCAGCAACGTCTTGGCGGCCTCTTCATCCTTGGTCCGCAGCAAGACGCTGTCAGAGCTGAACGCGCACCGGTCGATTCCGGCTTCAGCGTACAAACCGTCTTTGCGGGCTTGGCTGTCTGCACAGAAACCGGCAGCATGCGGGCCCATACTGCCGAAATTGAGTGACACTCTGGGCTGGTCTCCGGCGAAGAAAAGTCGGCTGAGCATCCGATCGGGATCGATCGGCATCGAAGTGAGGTCGACACCGGCACCCGGAATGAGTCTGCCCACCAGCGGCAACTGCAGGTCCAAGACCCGCTGGACGCGATTGGTCAGATAAGACAGGTCGGGGTTGTTGTCGCTGCGAACCGCAATGGACATCACCAGCCTGCCCGAGGCCATGGTGGCGCCGACCGACGGGGACCCGGGCCGATAATGAGCCTTGGCCTGCGGATAGCCAGGTATGGGAGTGGCCTGGTTTTCGGGGTTGACGGCGAAGTCCACTGAGTCCATCTCCACGGCGGCCCGGGCGGCGGCGTCGTCGTTGGGGAAGCTCGTCAACATGATCACCGCCAGATCCCCGGTGCGGTCGCGGACGAACTCTTGGAAGCGCTTGGAGATCCCTTCGATGAAATATCCGGAGATCATCCCGTACTTCTGCAGAACCGGTTGCGTCAGTGGCGTTCCGGTACCCGAAATTGCGGTGGCAGCCTGTTCCGGGTCTGGGACCGCCTGTCCGTAGACATGGTCCAGCAGGGGGTCGACGGCATAAGGGTCGGTGACACCCTCGGCAAGGCGGTAAGCCTCCAGGAAGCGGCCTTCATCTGCAGTGGCCGGACCGGGCAGGGACCGCGGCTTCGTGCCGTAGCGCCCCACATCGAGTTTGCTGATATCGGTGGAATCCGCAGTGGAATCACCTTTGGTCAGCTGCCAGATAGCCAGTCCCGCCACGATCGCGACGACGAGCACGACGGCAGCTGCGATCGGCAGCCATCGATTACGCTTGCCCGACAGCGCCTGTGGCCCGAAGGTCGATGGGCCGCCGAGCCCGGCGGGGCCGGGCGGATAGTACTGGGGAGTCGGCTGTGCCCAGGGTTGCTGAACCGGCGGTTGCGTGGATGATGTTTGCTGTCCGGGTGTGGTCTGCACCGTGGGTGCGGAACTACCCGGAATGGTGAAGGTCGCCGTCGCGCTGCCCAGGCTCGCGAGAGCCTCCTCCGCCGCGCGGGCGAACTCGCCGCTGGTGGCGTATCGGTCGTCGGGGTTCTTGGCCAGAGCGCGCGAAATCACCTCGTCCAGCGCCGGGGGCAGTCCCATGCGGGAACTCACCCGGGGTGGCGGTTCGGTCAAGTGCGCCCCGACCAGAGTCGCGGTATCGCCGGAGAACGGCGGGTTCCCGGTGAGCGCCTCGACCAGAACGCACGCCAGCGCGTAGGTGTCGGATCGCGGGGTGACTGCGCTCCCGTCGCCGCGGAACCTTTCCGGCGCCATGTATGTCCACGTGCCCAGCACGTCACCCATCTGGGTCAGCTTGGTTTCGGTGGCCGCGTTGGCGATACCGAAGTCCACCAGATACGCGAAATCGTCGGCGGTGATGAGAATGTTTCCCGGTTTCACGTCGCGGTGCAGCACTCCGGCGGCGTGGGCGGCATCCAGTGCCGAGGCGATCTGGCGCACGATTGACACCGCTTTGTGCGGCGGCAACGGACCGGAACGCTGCAACAGGGTGTCCAGGTCGGTGCCGTTGATCAGCCGCATGTCGACATAGAGTTGCCCGTCGATCTCGCCGGTCGAGTGGATCGGCACCACATGCGGGTCCTGCAGCCGTCCGGCAATGCGGGCCTCCCGCTGTAGCCGCTGCCGGTAAGCCGAATCCTGGGCGTAGGGACCCGAAATGAGTTTCAGCGCAACAACTCGGTCCATGGTGGTGTCCTGTGCTTCGTACACAGTCCCCATACCGCCGCTGCCGATCACCCGCTTGAGCAGATACGGGCCGAACTGCGTACCGGCTTCTAACCGTGTCTCGTCCATCGCTGCTCCTGCTACCGGGCACCGCTCGCCGGCCACCAGCCCCGGCGACTTCTCGACGGCGCACGCACCACCACCGTGCCCACGCCGCAGTGGCATCCTAAACCGGCAAAGGCGTTATTAGCCGGGTCACGGGCTGAAAATCTGGCTGCCGGTCCCGGTCATGCTCCGGTGCCGGACTCGATACCGCGAGCCGGATCAGGCCCCGTGCAGTTCCACGACCAGGTGCCGGATGCCGGTGTGCCGGTTGCTGCGGGTCCATTCCACGGGTTCGACCATCCGCACGGCGGCGAACCGCGACAACAGTTCCTCGTACAGCACCCGCAATTCCAGCCGGGCCAGATTCGCGCCCAGGCAATAGTGCACGCCCTGCCCGAAACCCAAGTGCGGATTAGGCTTTCGGCCGATATCGAACACGTCGGCGGCGTCGAAGACGTTGTCGTCGCGATTGGCCGAGCCTTCCCAGATCTGCACCTTCTGTCCCGCCGAGACGACCTGCCCGCCCAGGGTGACATCGTGCGTGGCGGTGCGCCGCTTGGACGGCGACGGCGAGGTCCACCTGACCATCTCTTCGATCGCCGTCGGCAACTGGTCGAAATCTGAACGCAGCGAATGGAATTGGTCAGGATGCTCGGCCAGCGCCAACAGCCCGCCCGCGATCGCGTTGCGGGTTGTCTCAGCGCCGGCACTGAACAACAGGCTGAAGAACAGGTACAACTCCAGATCGGTCATGACCGGGGTATCGGCGTCGGCTGCCGTCGCGTTGGCGACCACCGACAACATGTCGTCGGTGGGCTCAGCGCGTTTGGCGGCGATCAACTCCTGTCCGTAGGTGAACATCCGCGTCCCGGCTTCCTCGAGCGAGAGCTGCGCCAGCGACGCCTTGCGCGACGCACCGAAGTCGAACTGCGGCTCGATCGCCTCGAACAGCCAATGACGTTCGGACTCCGGCACTCCCAGCAATATGCAGATCATCTGCATCGGCAGTTCGGCGGCGATTTCGACGACGAAGTCGAGCGGCTCACCCGGCACTACCGCGTCGAGCAGTCGCCGGGTCCGGGCGCGCAGGTCGTCCTCGACGCGCCTGATCATCCGCGGCGTCAGTCCGGAACTGACGAGCCGGCGGATTTGCCCATGCCGCGGATCGTCCATCATGTTGAGCACCTGGCCGGCGATGGCCAGGTCTTGCAACAACGTGCCGCCGAATGGCCGGTCACCACCCGTCACTGACGAGTAGGTGGCTGGATCTCGCAGCACCTCAAGGATTTCCGGGTAGGTGGCCACCGACCAGAAGCCTTCGCCGTCCGGGGTGTTATCGGTCGGCTCGTGCCAGTACACCGGCGCCTCGCGGCGGTGTACGACGAACAATTCGTGCGGGAACCCGTGGGCGAAGTTGTCCAGATCGGTGAAATCGATCGCGGACAGCGCGTCGGCACGAGTAGCAGTCACAGAATTGCCCCCGGCGTGTACTTGGCCGCCTCCGGATAACGCCCGACCAGTTGGTCCACCAGTCCGGCGACCTCGCCGACCTGGTCAGCGGCGGCGCCGGTGAATGCGTTCCGGTCGGCCAGCGCCGCGTCGAGCGCGGGCCGGTCCAGTGGTAGTCGGGGGTCCGCCGCCAAGCGGTCGAGCAGGTCGGGTTCGGCGCCGCGTTCGCGCATGGCCAGCGCTGTGGCCACCGCATGTTCGCGGATCACGTGGTGGGCCGACTCGCGGCCCATCCCGGCGCGTACCGCCGCGATCAACACTTTCGTGGTGGCCAGGAACGGCAGATACCGGTCCAGCTCACGCTGGATCACCGCGGGGTAGGCACCGAACTCGTCCAACACCGTCAGGAACGTCTCGATCTGGCCGTCGACAGCAAAAAAGCTGTCCGGCAGGGTGACTCGGCGCACCACCGAGCAGAACACGTCGCCTTCGTTCCACTGTGCGCCGGCCAGCTCGGCGGCCATGGACGCATAACCGCGCAGCACCACCTGCAGTCCGTTGACCCGTTCGCAACTGCGGGTGTTCATCTTGTGCGGCATTGCCGAGGAGCCGACCTGGCCCTCGGCGAAGCCTTCGGTGACCAGCTCGTGGCCGGCCATCAACCGGATGGTGTGCGCGAACGACGACGGTCCGGCACCCAGTTGCACCAGCGCGGAGACCACGTCGTGGTCCAGCGAACGCGGATAGACCTGCCCGACGCTGGTCAGCACGGTCGAGAAGCCGAGAAACGCGGCGACGGACCGTTCCAGTTCGGCGAGCTTGGCCGCGTCGCCGTCGAGCAGGTCGAGCATGTCCTGCGCGGTGCCCATCGGCCCTTTGATGCCCCGCAACGGGTAGCGGTCGATCAGCTCCCGCAGTCTGGTCAGCGCGATCAGCGTCTCCTGCGCGGCCGAGGCGAACCGCTTGCCCAGGGTGGTGGCCTGGGCGGCGACGTTGTGGCTGCGCCCGGCCATGACCAGGTCGCGGTAGGACACCGCCTTCTCCGCGAGCCGGGCCGCCACCGCCACCCCGTGGGCGAACACCAGTTCCAGCGATTGCCGGATCTGCATCTGCTCCACGTTCTCGGTCAGGTCGCGGCTGGTCATCCCCTTGTGCACCTGCTGATGACCGGCCAGCGCGTTGAATTCCTCGATGCGGGCCTTGACGTCGTGGCGCAGCACCCGTTCGCGCTCCGCGATGGAGACGAGGTCTACGACCTCGAGCACCCGCTGGTAGTCGGCGATCGCTTCGGCGGGAACCTCCACCCCCAGCTCGGCCTGGGCCTGCAGCACGGCCAACCACAGGCGCCGCTCCGCGACCACCTTGGCTTCCGGCGACCAGATCGCCACCATATCGGCGCTGGCATAGCGGCTGGCCAGCACATTCGGAATGCTCACAGGCACACAGCTTACGGTTCGCCTGCCCGGTTGACGCTGCGCTGGTGGCGCGTGCGGGGTTGACCCTGCGCTGATGGCGCCGGCCGCTCGGCCTCGTGGCTGACTCTGCGCTGGTGGCGCAAAAGTTCGAGTAAGCGCCACCCTGAACGCAGCGCCAACGCGTGCTGGTTACCTCTAACCATGTTCTTCGCCGGCGTGGACCTGGCCTGGGCGGGCCGCAACCCGACCGGTGTGGCGGTGCTGGACGACGACGGTGTCCTGCTGAGCGTCGGTGCTGTCCGCGACGACGCGCAGGTGCTGGCGGCGCTGGGGCGCTGCGTTCAGGCCGACTGCCTGGTCGGTTTCGACGCGCCCCTGGTGGTGACCAACCCGACGGGCCAGCGCCCCGCCGAGACCGCACTCAACCGGGATTTCCGCAGGTTCGAGGCGGGTGCGCATCCGGCTAACACCGGAAAGCCGGAGTTCTCCAACGGTCCGCGCGCGGCGCGCCTGGCCGGGGCGCTGCAGCTGGACCTGGATCCGTACTCAACAGCTGCCAGGCGTGCGATCGAGGTCTACCCGCACGCGGCGACGGTGGCGTTGTTTCGGCTGCCGCGGACGCTGAAGTACAAGGCAAAGCCCGGGCGCGACGTCGAGGGTCTGAAGTCCGAACTGCTGCGGCTGATGGACGCCGTCGAGTCGCTGGCGACCGCGCCGGTGCCGCTGCACGTCACCGGCAACGTCGAGTGGACCTCATTGCGACGCGGAGTCATTGCGGCCGAACGCAAAAGCGAACTACGGCGGGCCGAGGATCCGGTGGACGCCGTCGTCTGTGCCTATGTGGCGTTGTATGCCAGCCGGCGCCCGGCCGACATCACCATCTACGGGGACGCGGCCACCGGGCACATTGTTACGCCGTCGCTACCGGCGGATTTGGCTCCGGGGCCGCGAGGCTGATCCGCACCGGCGGCTGGTCGACCGGTGCGAGCACGTCGATCAGGTCGATCACCGTCGCCGATGCCGCCGCTCGCGGGTCGCGACCCTCGACCAGCGCGGAGACCACCGACCCGTCGACCGCACAGATCAACGTGCACACCAGCTCGATCTGCACCGACCGGCCGGACCGCTCGATTGCTTCGGCGACCGCCTCAGCGCGCTGCCGCAGGCTGCGGCGCATGCTTTCCCGCAGCGCGGGCAGGCGGGTGCAGGCGATATGACGCTCGTACCGGGAAATCAGCTGCTCCGCGAGTCCCGGGCCGGACACATCACCCACCAACAGGTCAACCAGCACTTCGGCGGTGGTCTCGGGCCCCCGGCGGCGCCGCGACAGGGCGTTGACCCTGGCGCGCAGTTGCGCCACCTCGATCATCCCGATGTGTTCGACCGCGCGGGCGATCAAATCATCCAGCGAGGAGAAGTAGTAAGTGGTCGACGCCAACGGCAGGCCCGCCCGCCGGGCGACGGCCCGGTGACGTACCGCTTCGAACCCGCCCTCGCCGAGCAGCTCGGCGGCAGCGCTCACCAGCGCGTACCGCCGACGTTCTCCTTTTGGAGTAACTGCTGCTGTCACGTCCACCCATGCTGCCAGTCAAAGTGGTACTGCATTGCCATTTTCGCGAAACGGACATGGCATGATGGCCCGCATGCCTGACATCAGCCGTCGGACCGTGTTGGGCCTCGGCGTCAGCGCGGTAGGCGGCGCAGTCGGCGCATATGCGTTCGACATGCTGTTTCAGGCTGGTGAGTCCGCGGCTGCACCGATCGCCCAGACTGGGACAAACGTTCCATTGGCCCCGGCACGGCCGCTGGATCCGGCGCCGTCCGGACAGGTGGCTCCGACGATGACGACCGGGTCGTTCGTGTCGGCCGCGCGCGGTGGGGTGTCCACGAATTGGGCGATCGCCCGGCCGCCGGGCCAGACCAAGCCGCTGCGGCCGATCATCGCTTTGCACGGCAAGGGCAATGACGCCGCCACGGTGATGGCCGGAGGCGTCGAGCAGGGCGTGGCGCAGGCGGTCAACGCCGGCCTGCCGCCGTTTGCGGTGGTCGCGGTCGACGGCGGCGGTGGCTACTGGCACAAGCGGGCCTCCGGCGAGGATGCCGGGGCGATGGTCCTCAACGAGCTGATGCCGATTCTGGACGCGCAGGGACTGGACACCTCGCGGGTGGGATTCCTGGGGTGGTCCATGGGCGGCTACGGCGCGCTGTTGCTCGGCGGGCGATTGGGAGCGGGGCGCACCGCGGCGATTTGTGCGGTGAGCCCGGCCTTATGGACCTCGCCGGGGGCGGCCGCGCCGGGCGCGTTCGACGGACCCGAGGATTACGCGGCCAATTCGGTGTGGGGCATGCCGGCGCTGGCGTCGATCCCGATCCGGATCGACTGCGGCGACAGCGACCCGTTCTATGCTGCGACCAAGCAGTTCATCGCCCAGTTGCCCAACCCGCCGGCAGGCGGTTTCTCGCCGGGCGGGCACAACGGCGGATTCTGGAGCTCGCAGTTGCCGGCCGAATTGACGTGGATGGCGCCGCTGCTGACGGCGTAATGGGCTGGGTACGCCGCGGGCTACCTGACTGACTCTTTTGTCTGTCACGCCAGCGTGGCACTCGACGGCGAACGCCACGCCAGCGTGACACTCGACGGCGCCACCCTCGCCGATCGCCCAGCCGTCACGCCAGCGTGACACTCGGCGGTGCATGCCACGCCAGCGTGACGCTCGGCGGCGCCACCCTCGCCGATCGCCCAGCCGTCACGCCAGCGTGACACTCGGCGGTGAATGCCACGCCAGCGTGACGCTCGCGGCGCTACGCTCGGCGGCGCTACGCTCGCGATCGTGAACGCGCCGTTCGGGTGGGATTTCCCGTATACCTGGCCACGCATGCCGATCCTGGCCGCCAACGCGGTGTGCACGTCGCAACCGCTGGCCGCTCAGGCCGGGCTGCGAATGCTTGCCGACGGCGGCAATGCCGTCGACGCGGCGATCGCCGCCGCCGTCACGCTCACGATCGTCGAACCGGTGTCCAACGGCATCGGATCGGACGCGTTCGCCATCGTGTGGGACGGCAAAGAACTGCACGGACTCAACGCGTCGGGTCGCTCCCCAGCCGCCTGGACACCGGAATACTTTGCCGGACAACCAGTTCCAGCGCTGGGCTGGAACGCGGTGACGGTACCCGGGGCGGTGTCAGCCTGGGCCGAACTGCACGCCAGGTTCGGCAAGCTGCCCTTCGAGCGGCTCTTCGCACCAGCTATCGGATACGGCCGCAACGGTTTTCCGGTCTCGCCAACTGTCGCGGCGCAGTGGGCTGCCCAGGTGCCACTGTTCGCACTCCAACCCGGCTTCGCCGACGCCTTCATGCCCGACGGACGCGCACCACGGCCCGGGGAATTGTTCAGCTTCCCCGATCACGCGGCCACGCTGGAGAAGATCGCCGCGACCCACGGCGAGGCTTTCTACCGCGGCGAACTGGCGGAGCAATTGGAGGCGCACTCCAGGGCCCATGGCGGAGCGATGCTGGCCGGCGACCTTGCCGCACACCAAGCCGACTGGGTCGGCACCATCAGCGGCCACTACCGCGGCTACACCGTCCACGAGATACCCCCTAACGGCCAGGGTATCGTCGCGCTCATCGCACTGGGCATCCTCGAGCACTTCGACATGTCCAGCCTGCCAGTCGATTCCGCGGATAGCGTGCACCTGCAGATCGAAGCGCTCAAACTCGCGTTCGCGGATGCGCTGGCGTACATCGCCGACGTCGACCACATGGGAGTGCGCCCGGACCAACTCCTGGACCGCAACTACCTGCAGGCGCGCGCGGCCTTGATCGATCCGAACCGCGCCCAGCCGGCCGGCGCCGGGACGCCCCGCGGCGGCACGGTGTATCTGACTGCCGCGGACGCCTCCGGAATGATGGTCTCGATGATCCAGTCCAACTACATGGGCTTCGGCTCCGGAGTGGTGGTACCGGGCACCGGGATAGCGTTGCAGAACCGCGGGTTCGATTTCGTTGCAACGCAAGGACATCCGAACTATGTCGGCCCCCGCAAGCGTCCCTACCACACGATCATCCCGGGCTTCGTCACCAAGGACGGCGCACCGGTGCTGAGCTTCGGGGTGATGGGCGGACCGATGCAACCGCAGGGTCACGTGCAGGTGTTGGTCCGTATCGCCGACTATGGACAGAACCCGCAAGCGGCCTGTGACGGCCCCCGGTTCCGTTGGGTGCAGGGACTACAGGTCAGCTGCGAGCGGGGGTTCGCGTCCTCGACGCTCGACGAGCTGCGCCGGCGCGGACACGACCTGCTCGCGGTGGACGACTACAACTCGTTCGGCAGTTGTCAGGCGATCTGGCGGCTGGACGACGGTTATCTCGCGGTCAGCGATCCGCGGCGGGACGGGCAGGCCGCGGCGTTCTGACGGCACCTTTGCCGCATACTGCGGCGGCAGCTGGCCTCTGGTTGAATTCATAGGTGAACAAAAGGTGAACTGGGAGTGGCTCGGTAGTAAATCTAAAATGAAGGCCATACACTACTCGCAGGCCAGCAACGAGGCTGGCCCATGTCTATCGCAGGAGACTGTTCCATGGTTGGGATGGCTGACATGGTCCCCGGCAGCGGATTGGCCGACGGCACCGAGTTTGCTGGCTATACGATTGTCCGGTTCCTGGGCGCCGGTGGAATGGGAGAGGTTTACCTCGCCCAGCATCCTCGGTTGCCGCGACTCGAGGCGCTCAAGATCTTGGGTAGTGCTGTTTCCGCGGACGACGACTACCGACAGCG
Organism: Mycobacterium sp. NGS24; assembly: GCF_059813065.1. Classification (NCBI taxonomy): domain Bacteria; kingdom Bacillati; phylum Actinomycetota; class Actinomycetes; order Mycobacteriales; family Mycobacteriaceae; genus Mycobacterium; species Mycobacterium sp. NGS24. Next base: position 75,057 of record NZ_JCALDW010000011.1, on the reverse strand, counting down.
GTTCATCAGGGAAGCCGACCTGGCGGCCGGCCTGTGGCATCCGAACATCGTGCGCGTCAACGACCGCGGCGAATGCGAGGGCCAACTGTGGCTCGCCATGGATTTCGTCGACGGCACCGACGCCGCGACCCTGGTACGGGACCACTACCCGGTCGGCATGCCGGCAGATCAGGTGTTGCCGATCCTGGAAGCCATCGCCCGCGCCCTCGACTACGCCCATGAACACCACGACGTGATGCACCGTGATGTCAGCCCGGCCAACATCCTGTTGGCCAAACCCGACAGCGGCGATCAGCGAACCCTGTTGAGCGACTTCGGAATTGCCCGTACCGTCGGCGACACCAGCGGCCTGACCGCGACCAACATGACCATCGGCACCTTCCCCTATGCCGCACCCGAGCAGTTGACGGACGAACCCATCGACGGACGCGCCGACCAGTACGCTCTGGCGGCCACCGTCTACCATTTGCTGACCGGGTCGCCGCTGTTCCCGCACACCAATCCGGCCGTGGTGATCAGCCGCCACCTGAGCTCGCCACCTCCGAAACTGGCGGAGACCCACCCGATGCTCAGGGTGTTCGACCCGGTGCTCGCGGTGGCTCTCGCGAAGGATCCGGCCGATCGATTCGCCCGGTGCTCGGAGTTCGCCGAGGCGTTCGCGCGGGCCGCGCGCACCAGAAGGCACCCGGGCACCGCGGCGTCGACCATGCCCCGACCGCTGGCGATCCGGCCGGCCAGGAGCACTGCGGCGTCGTCTGCCGCCGCACCGACCGACCAGTCGCGACGCCGATGGGCGGCGGTGGCGGCGGCATTCGCGGTGATCGGGCTGACCGCCGTGGGTGCCAGCGGCTACCCGGGCACTGCTCCGACCACCGCGGCGAAGGATGCGCCACCGGCCGCACCGGTGCAGGGACTGCCGCAAGCAGCTCCGGCTGCACCACCATCAGCGGCTCCGGTACCGAATGGGGCTGCGCCTGCGGCACTCCCGTCGCCTGCGGCACCGCCGTCGCCCGCCCCCGCCGCAGCGCCGAGCACACCCGCCGCGCCGCCGCGACCGCCGGTTGCGCAGGTACCCGCGGCCGCGCCACGGCTGCCGGCTTCGCCCGCACCTGCGCCTGCGTCCAAAGCACCGGCGCCGGCCCCGCAACCAGTTGCGGCACCCGCCCCGCAGCAACCGCCCCCCGGCCCCGACCAGACCTACCTCGATCTCGTATCGGGGATCCCGGGCGTCACCGTCACCGACCCGTCAGTCGCGGTCGCCAGTGGCCGCAACCTGTGCACGGTGCTGCAGAACGGCGTCAGCCCCGGTGAGGCCGCCAACGCGACAGTGAACAGCAACGAGGGAATCACCCCTTCGCAAGCCGCTGCCGGCGTCAACGCCGCGATCACCGTGTACTGCCCGCAGTACCAGCGCTAGGACGGCTCAGACGTTGATCTTTCCCTCGGCCGCTCGCTGGCCGATGTCGGTCCGAAAATGACTGCCGGGCAACTTGACTGAGGCGAGGATCCGGTACGCGTGGGTACGGGCTTCGGCGAGATCGGCGCCGGTCCCCACCACCGAGAGCACCCGGCCGCCGGAGGAGACGATCGTCCCGTCGGCGCGTCGCGCGGTTCCGGCGTGCAGCACACCGTCGGCTTCCGAGCCGACGACGACGTCACCGACCCGCGGGCGCCCCGGATAGTTCTCGGCGGCCAGCACCACCGTCACGGCCGCACCGTCGCGCCACCGCAACTCGCCGAAATCGGCCAGCTTGCCACTGCCCGCGGCGTACAGCAGCTGTCCGAGCGGGGATTCCAGCAATGCCAGCACCGCCTGGGTCTCCGGATCGCCGAAGCGGCAGTTGAATTCGACGACCGCCGGGCCGTTGGAGGTGATCGCCAGGCCGGCATAGAGCAGCCCGGTGAACGGGCTGCCACGCCGAACCATTTCGGCCGCAACGGGTTCGACGATCTGATGGACGATCTCGCGGTAGATGCCGTCGGGCAGCCAGGCCAGCGGCGAATAAGCGCCCATGCCGCCGGTATTGGGGCCGGTGTCCCCGTCACCGACCCGCTTGAAATCCTGCGCCGGCAACAGCGGCACCACGGTCGCGCCGTCGACCACGCAGAACAACGACACCTCGGGACCGTCCAGGAAGGACTCGAGCAACACCGGGTGCCCGGCCTCCAGCAGACCGGCGGCGTGCGCGCGGGCGGCGGTGCGGTCCGGCGTCACCACCACCCCCTTGCCGGCTGCCAGGGAATCGTCCTTGACGACCCAGGCGGGGTCGCCCGCCGGAGGGCCGAACCGGTCCAGCGCTGCGTCCAAATGTGCCGGGTTGTCGACAATTTCGCTGGCGGCGGTGCGCACTCCGGCCGCTGCCATCACGTCCTTGGCAAACGCTTTGGAGCCCTCGATCAGGGCTGCGCCCTTGCTGGGCCCGAAGCAGGTGATGCCGGCGGCGCGTACAGCGTCGGCCACGCCGAGCACCAGCGGCACCTCGGGACCGATGACCACCAGGTCGGCCGCCACCTTGCGGGCCAGCGCGATGACGTCGTCACCGGAGGTGATGTCGACGTCGTGCTGCTCGGCCAGCCGGGCGGTGCCGGCGTTGCCGGGCGCGACGAACAAGCCGGTGACTTGCGGGTCTCTGCTGAGCGACAGCAGTAGGGCGTGTTCACGGGCACCGGAACCGATCACCAGGATGCGCACGACACGTCACACTAGCCTGCCCGCGAGCAGACGGAGAATCGCACAAAGTGGCCGTGTCCGGTGCGATTGTGTGTCTGCTCGGCGGGGTCAGTCGCGCTCGCCGCCGGAGTGCATCTTCAGCGCTCCCTCGACGTTGGCCTTCTTGTCCTCCCCGGCGCCCTTGGCCGCTGCCTTCTTGCGTCGCCGCACCACCGTGTCGACTGCCCCATTGAGCGCCGAACCCAGCGGAAAGCCCAGGTAGTGGGTGAGAAAGACCGCCATCTCTTTGAGTTCGGTCTCGGTGAGTTCCTCGTTGAGCAGCGCGGCGTTGATCTGGATCTCGGCCAGGTCGCGGCTGCCCACCGCGGTGACCGCCGTGAGCGTCATGATGCGCTTGTCGCGCATCGACAGACCCGGCCTGGTCCAGATCGAGCCGAACAGGTGGTCGACGGTCAGGTCGAAATAGGGGTCGCCCTCGATGTCGGGCATCTCCCAGCCGTAGACCTCGTTCATCTTCTCCAGGCCCTTACGGCGCTGTTCGTCCATCACGACTCTTTCTCTATGTGCGGAACCCCCAGGTTGGCCGCCAGCAACTCGCGCGCCAACCGTGCGATAGGCATGTCGACCGAGAGAGCGTTGCCCAGTTCCAGCACCAAACCCAGGTCCTTCTCGCCCAACCCCACGGTGTGCTGGAACGGCTGGTAGAGGAAGTGGTCGGGCGCAAGGTCTTTGGCATCGCTGCGATACATGATGGCGCCGGCGCCGCCGGTGAGGGCGTCGCTGTGCCGCACCACGTTGCCGAGCGCCATCAGGTCGATGCCGGCCTCGTCGGCCAGCCGCTGCGCCTCGCCGACCGCGGCGTAGCCGACGAAGGTCAGCATGTTGCGTGCCAACTTCATGGCCGTACCCGCACCCGGCTTCCCGGCGTGCACCACCACCGAAGCCCACCGGGAGAACGGTTCCTTGACGCGCTGGAACGTCTCGTCCTCAGCACCCACCATGACGGCCAGCTCGCCCTTGGCTGCCGCTGCCGCGCCCCCGCTGACCGGGGCGTCGACGATGTGAATTCCCCGCGGTTCGAGCTCGCGTGCCAGTTCGGCGGCCGTGGTGTGACCGATCGTGGAATGAATCGCGATGATGGTGCCGGGCTTTGCCCGCGAAGCCAATCCGCCGTCGCCGGTGATGACGTCACGGACCTGCTCGTCGTTGAGCACGGTGACGCTGATGATGTCGGCGTCGGCAACTTCGGCGACACTGGTGGCCGCGGTGGCGCCGCCTTCGACGAACGGGACCATCGCCTCGTCGCGTACGTCGAAAACCGTGAGTCCGCCGGGCCATTCGAGATACCGCTGGGCCATCGGCGCACCCTGATTGCCCAGCCCGATGTAGCCGAGTTTCACGTGCTCGCTCATGGCCGGAAGATCTGTCCGCCGTCGACATTGAAGATCTGGCCGGTGATCCAGGAAGCCTGGTCGCTGAGCAGGAACAGACACATGCCGACCAGGTCATCCGGCGTACCCATGCGCGACAACGGAAGTCCCTTGACGATGTCGTCGACGATCTCCTTGGGCGTGGTGGTGCGGTTCGCCTCGGTGTCGATGGGGCCGGGTGCGATCGCGTTGATCCGGATGTTCTGTCCGCCCAGTTCCCGCGAAAGTTGTTGCGTCAGACCGTTGATACCGACCTTGGCCAGACCGTAGAAGTTCGCGTACAGGTACGCCGCGGTGGACGACTGGTTCACGATCGCCCCACCGCCGCGCTTCGCCATCTTCTTGTACACCGCGCGCGTGCACCACAGCGCGCCATCGAGGTTCACGCTCATGAACCTCTTGTAGTACTCGGGGTCGACCGTGAGCAGGAAGTCGAGCTTCATGCCGCCGAAGATCGCCGCATTGTTGACCAGATAGTCGATGGCACCCAACTCGGCCAGTGTGCGGTCGGCCATCGCCTTGGCGGAAGCGGGATCCGACACGTCGACCGGAATGCTGATGGCCGTGCCGCCGTCGGCGGTGATCTGCTTGGCCACCCCCGCGGCGGCCTCGGCGTTGATATCGGCCACCACCACGGCCGCGCCCTCCCGAGCAAGCGCCTCGGCGTATGCCTGCCCGATGCCGCCACCGGACCCGGTGACGATCGCGACCTTGTTCTCGAACTGTCCCACCCGGGTCTCCTGTCAATTCGCGGCTGTTGCAATAAGTTTGGTTTCGAGGTATTCCTCGAATCCGGCTAGGCCCATCTCGCGGCCGTTCCCGGACTGCTTGTACCCGCCGAACGGCGCATCGGCGGAGTACCAGACGCCGCCGTTGACGTTGATGGTGCCGGCCCTGATCCGCGACGCCACGCCCGCGGCTCGGTCCGGGTCGGCTCCATACACGGTGCCGGACAGGCCATATGGGGAATCGTTGGCGATGCGGACAGCGTCGTCGTCCCCGTCGTGCGCGATCACGGTGAGCACCGGCCCAAAGATCTCCTCCCGTGAGACGCGGGCATTGTTGTCCAGGCCGGCGATGACGGTCGGTGCGATGAAGAATCCGACATCCCGTCCCTCCGGACGGCCGCCCCCGCAGGCGAACGTACCCCCTTCGGCGACCGCGGAGTCGAGGTAACCCTGCACCCGGTCCCGCTGGCGCGCCGAAATCAACGGTCCGCAAATCGTTTTCGGGTTCGCCGGGTCGCCGGCCCGGATACCGCTCATGGTGGCGGCGGCGATGGCGACCGCCTCGTCATACCGGGCCCGGGGCACCACCAACCGGGTGGTGATGGCACAACCCTGCCCGGCGTGCATGCACACCGAGAAACCCGCCACCCCGGCGGCTGCGCCCAGGTCGGCATCGTCGAGTACCACGAACGCGGATTTACCACCCAGCTCCAGGAACACCTTCTTGATGGTCGCCGCGCCGTCGCTCATCACACTGCGGCCGGTGGCGGTGGACCCGGTGAACGAAATCATGTCCACCCGTGAGTCTTTGGCGAGCATGGCCCCGACGCTGTGGTCGCTGGAGGTGACGATGTTGACCACGCCGGGCGGAAAATCGGTGTGCTCGGCGATGAGTTCGCCCAGCACGGCCGCGCACCACGGCGTATCGGGTGCGGGCTTGAGGATGACGGTGTTGCCCGCGGCCAGGGCGGGACCCAGCTTGGCGAGGTTGATCTGGTGCGGGAAGTTCCAGGGCGTGATGGCGCCGACGACGCCGACCGCCTCACGAGCGATCGTGCGCCGGGTGGGAATGCCCATCGGGGCGGCCTGGCCGAGATCCTGGTTCCACTCATAGGATTCGGCGGTGTCTGCGGCGAACGCCAGGTCGTTGACCGGTCCCTCGAGTTGCGCCATGGAGGTGAGCATGCGCGGTGCGCCGACCTCGGAAATCGTCAACTCCCGCAGTTCTTCGACGTGCTGCTGCATCGCTTCGCGCAGCTGCCGGATGCAGCGCACGCGCAGTTCGGTGTTGCGCGACCAGTCGGTGTCATCGAACGCCCGGCGCGCGGCTTCGATCGCGCGGCCCATGTCCTGCGCATCGGCATCGGCCGCGACGCCCAACACCTCCTCGGTGGCCGGGTTGACGGTCGGGAAAGTGCCTGCGCCGCCGTCACACGCCTTGCCGTCGATGAATAGTGCGCTTGCGCCGTCGGCCAACAGGGCCATCGATAGTCTCCCGAAACTCAGTTGAATGGACAGCTGTCCGATAACTCTGCCAGGAACCATAACTCCCGACTCCCTACCGGTGCAAGAGCCGATCCCGCAGGTCAGCCGGATAGCCCCGGACAACCGACGCTGACGTGCCGGTTTATTGTCGGGGCTTGCTTCCGGCCACGCCCATCCACTAGTTTGGACATGTGTCCAGCGATGCACTGGTGTCGGCACCCGGCCCGGCCCAGCAAACGGCCGGGAGAATGCCGCGGAACCGGCGCCAGGAAGAGACGTTCCGCAAGGTGCTGGCCGCCGGGATGGCAACCATGCGGGAGAACTCCTACGCCGACCTGACCGTGCGCATGGTGGCGGCCCGGGCCAAGGTGGCTCCGGCCACTGCTTACACCTACTTCTCGTCGAAGAACCACCTGATCGCCGAGGTCTATCTCGATCTGGTGCGCCAGGTCCCCTACTTCACCGATGTCAACGAACCCATGCGCACCCGCGTCGACAAGGCACTGCGCCATCTGGCGTTGGTGGTCGCCGACGAGCCCGAAGTCGGGGCTGCGTGCACGGCGGCCCTACTCGGCGGAAATGCGGATGGCGCGGTGCGCGCCGCCCGCGACCGAATCGGTGCGGAGATCCACCGGCGGATCGCCTCGGCGATCGGGCCGGGCGCCGAGGCCGACACCGTGGCCGCGCTGCAGATGGCATTCTTCGGCGCTCTGGTGCAGGCCGGCAGCGGGGAGTTCACCTATCACGAGATCGCCGACCGGTTGGGCGGCGTGGTGAACCTGATCCTCACCGGCGCCGAACGATCAACCAGCCCAGGTACTCCCGAAAGCGGTAAGGCATGACTGTTGGTGTCAACGACCCCGAACTGATCCTGGATCCCTACGACTACGACTTCCACGAAGATCCGTACCCCTACTACCGGCGACTGCGTGACGAGGCGCCGCTCTACCACAATGAGGAACTCGGCTTCTGGGCCTTATCGCGGCACAGCGACGTGCATCAGGGATTCCGTAACAGCACCACCCTGTCCAATCGCGACGGCGTGGCACTCGACCCGATTTCCCGCGGCCCACATGCGTCCAAGACGATGTCGTTCCTCGCGATGGACGATCCCGCGCACCTGCGGTTGCGCACGCTGGTCTCGAAAGGCTTCACGCCGCGCCGGATTCGCGAACTCGAACCACGGGTCACCGAGCTGGCCGGGCAGCATCTCGACGTGATGCTGGACAAGGCCGATCGCGGCACCGTCGACTACGTCGCCGAATTCGCCGGCAAACTGCCGATGGACGTGATCTCGGAGCTGATGGGTGTGCCCGAGCCCGACCGCGACCGCATCCGCGCCATGGCCGACGGTGTGATGCACCGCGAGGACGGCGTGAACGACGTTCCGGCATCGGCGATCGAGGCCTCGATCAACCTCATCGTCTACTACCAGGAGATGATCGCCGAGCGTCGTAAGAAGCTCACCGACGACCTCACCTCGGCGCTGCTGCAAGCCGAGATCGACGGCGACCGGCTCACCGACGAGGAAGTCCTCGGTTTCATGTTCCTGATGGTGATCGCCGGCAACGAGACCACCACCAAACTGCTTGCCAACGCCGCGTTCTGGGGTCACCGCAATCCCGACCAGCTGACCCCGGTGTACGCCGACCTGTCCCGGATACCGCTGTGGGTCGAGGAAACCCTGCGCTATGACACCTCCAGCCAGATCCTGGCCCGCGTCGTATCCGGCCCGCTCACCCTCTACGACACGACCATTCCGGAGAACGACGTGCTGCTGCTGCTGCCCGGCTCGGGGCACCGCGACGAGCGGGTCTTCGACAACCCCGACGATTACCTGATCGGACGCGAGATCGGCTCCAAGCTACTGAGTTTCGGCAGTGGCGCGCACTTCTGCCTGGGCGCGCATCTGGCCCGGATGGAAGCCCGCGTTGCGCTCACCGAACTGTTCAAGCGAATCCGCGGATACGAAGTCGACGAAGCCAACTCCGTCCGCGTGCACTCCAGCAATGTCCGCGGCTTCGCGCAGCTGCCGATGTCCGTGGAGGTCGCCTGATGCCCCGCTTCGATCCGCTACCCGCCCGTCGACCTGCGATCGTCGCCGGCGCCTCCTCCGGCATCGGAGAAGCTACCGCGATCGAACTTGCGGCGCACGGCTTTCCGGTCGCCCTGGGAGCGCGCAGGGTAGACAAACTGAACGACATCGTCGGCAAGATCAACGCCGCGGGTGGTGAGGCGGTCGGCTTCCACCTGGATGTCACCGACCCGAATTCGGTGAAAACCTTTGTCGCACAGTCGGTCGATGCCCTCGGCGACATCGAGGTACTGGTCGCCGGTGCGGGTGACACGTACTTCGGCAAGCTGGCCGAGATCACTACCGACGAGTTCGAGTCGCAGCTACAGATTCATCTCGTCGGCGCCAACCGGCTGGCCGCCGCGGTGCTGCCCGGCATGCTCGACCGCCAGCGCGGCGACCTGATCTTCGTCGGCTCTGATGTGGCCCTACGGCAACGGCCGCACATGGGCGCCTACGGGGCGGCGAAGGCCGCGTTGGTCGCGATGGTCACCAATTTCCAGATGGAACTCGAGGGCACCGGGGTGCGGGCCTCGATCGTGCACCCCGGCCCGACGAAGACGTCGATGGGCTGGAGCCTGCCCGCCGAGAAGATCGGCCCCGCCCTGGAGGACTGGGCCAAATGGGGTCAGGCCCGGCACGACTACTTCCTGCGGGCAGCCGATCTGGCGCGGGCGATCACCTTCGTCGCCGAGACGCCGCGCGGTGGCTTCGTCGCGAACATGGAGCTCCAGCCCGAGGCGCCGCTGGCCGCCACCACAGAACGCCAGAAGCTCGCGCTCGGCGAAGAAGGGATGCCGAAATGACGACAGCAGTGGTTCCCCGGGTCTCCGGCGGTGAAGAGGAACACGGCCACCTCGAAGAATTCCGCACCGACCCGATCGGGCTGATGAAGCGCATCCGCGAGGAGTGCGGTGACGTCGGCTGGTTCCAACTCGTCGACAAGCACGTCATCTTCCTGTCCGGCGCGGAGGCCAACGAGTTCTTCTTCCGTTCTGCCGACGAGGAATTGGACCAGGCCGAGGCCTACCCGTTCATGACGCCGATCTTCGGCAAGGGGGTGGTGTTCGACGCCAGCCCCGAGCGGCGGAAGGAGATGCTGCACAACTCCGCGCTGCGGGGCGAGCAGATGAAGGGTCACGCCGCCACCATCGAAGGCGAAGTCAAGAAGATGATCGCCGACTGGGGCGACGAAGGTGAAATAGAACTGCTGGACTTCTTCGCGGAGTTGACCATCTACACCTCGACGGCGTGTCTGATCGGCCTGAAGTTCCGCGAGCAGCTCGATCACCGGTTCGCCGAGTACTACCACGATCTGGAACGCGGCACCGACCCGCTGTGCTACGTCGATCCTTACCTGCCGATCGAGAGCTTCCAACGTCGCGACCAGGCCCGCAAAGACCTGGTGGCGCTGGTGCAGGAGATCATGAACCAGCGGTTGGCCAACCCGCCCAAGGACAAGAGCGACCGCGACATGCTCGACGTGCTGGTGTCGATCAAGGACGAGGAGGGCAATCCACGGTTCTCCGCCGACGAGGTCACCGGGATGTTCATCTCGCTGATGTTCGCCGGGCACCACACCAGCTCCGGCACCTCCGCCTGGACGCTGATCGAGTTGATCCGCCACGCCGACGTCTACGCCGAGGTGCTGGCCGAGCTCGAGGAACTCTACGCCGACGGCCAGGAAGTGAGTTTCCATGCGCTGCGCCAGATTCCGAAGCTGGACAACGTGGTCAAGGAGACCCTGCGCCTGCATCCCCCGTTGATCATCCTGATGCGGGTCGCCAAGGGCGAGTTCGAGGTGCAGGGATTCCCGATCCACGACGGCGATTTCGTCGCCGCGTCCCCGGCGATCTCCAACCGGATCCCGCAGGACTTTCCCGATCCCGACGCCTTCAAGCCGGACCGCTACAACAAACCCGAACAGGCCGACATGGCCAACCGGTGGACCTGGATTCCCTTCGGTGCGGGCCGGCATCGCTGCGTCGGCGCCGCGTTCGCGCAGATGCAGATCAAGGCGATCTTCTCGGTTCTGTTGCGCGAGTACGAGTTCGAGATGGCCCAGCCCGCCGACAGCTACCACAACGACCATTCCAAGATGGTCGTGCAGCTGGCCCGGCCGGCCAGGGTCCGCTACCGCAAGCGCGCCCGGGGCTGACCCCGATGGGCTCATTCAGGATCGACGTCGATCTGGACTTGTGCCAGGGCCACGCCATGTGCGAACTCGAGGCGCCGGACTACTTCCGGGTGCCCAAACGCGGCAAGGTCGAGATCCTGGACAACGAACCCCCGGAAGACGCCCGCGACGAAGTCGAACGCGCGGTCGAAATGTGCCCTACCCAAGCACTATTCATCACAGAGAAGGAAGACTGATGGCCGCACATCCCCGCGAGGTACTGGAAGACTGGGTCGAGCGCTGGCTGGAGGCCAACCGGGTGGCCGAGCGTGCAGGCGACTGGAAACCGTTGGCCGACTTCTACGCCGACGACGCCACCTACGGCTGGAACATCGGACCCAAAGAAGACGTGATGTGCGTCGGCGTCAACGAGATCCGCGACATCGCACTGGGCCTGGAGATGGAGGGCCTGGAGAACTGGCAGTACCCATACCAGAAGGTGCTGATCGACGACAAGCAGGGCGAGATCGTCGGTTTCTGGAAGCAGATCGCGACCGATTCGGACGGCACCACGTCGGAGATCTACGGCATCGGCGGCAGCTGGTTCCGGCTCGACGCCGACGCCAAGATCGAATGGCAGCGCGACTTCTTCGACTTCGGCCACGTGCAGGCGTTGTACCTGGATTTGATGAAGGCCGGCAAATTGTCACCTGGCATGCAGAAGCGGATCGAGCGCAGCCTGGCCGGGGAGCAGCTGCCGGGTTACTACCCGCTGGGTAAGGCGCCCTCCCCGATCTGGTGAAAGCCCTGCCAGGGGTGGCCGCGGGCACCCAACCAAGCATTTGTTTTGTTGCACGCGCTATGCTGACCGTCAGGGGTGCCCGTGTGGCACTCGTCACCCACTAGTGCCGGGCCTGGAGCCAGGCACACTCAATTCAAAGGCGAAATGGGGTCAGGTCCATCGTGAAGACAAAAGGCGCACTGATCTGGGAATTCAACCAGCCGTGGTCCATCGAGGAGATCGAGATCGGCGACCCCGTCAAGGACGAGGTCAAGATCCAGATGGAAGCGGCCGGGATGTGCCACTCCGACCACCACCTGGTGACCGGCGGCATCCCCATGGCGGGCTTCCCGGTGCTCGGCGGGCACGAGGGTGCGGGCATCGTCACCGAGGTCGGCCCCGGCGTCGAGGACCTCGCCCCCGGCGACCACGTGGTGCTGTCGTTCATCCCGTCCTGTGGGCAGTGTCCGACCTGTCAGGCCGGCCTGCGCAACCTGTGTGACCTGGGCGCCGGGCTGCTGGGCGGCGCCGCGGTGTCCGACGGCACCTTCCGGATCCAGGCCCGTGGCCAGAACGTCTTCCCGATGACGCTGCTGGGCACCTTCTCGCCGTACATGGTGGTGCACCGCAGCTCGGTGGTGAAGATCGACCCGTCGGTGCCCTTCGAGGTGGCCGCGCTGGTCGGTTGCGGCGTCACCACCGGCTACGGTTCGGCCGTCCGCACCGCCGACATCCGGCCGGGTCAGGACGCCGCGATCGTCGGCGTCGGCGGGGTCGGCATGGCCGCACTGCAAGGTGCGGTGGCCGCCGGAGCCCGCTACATCTTCGCCATCGACCCGGTGGAGTGGAAGCGCGACCAGGCGCTGAAGTTCGGCGCCACCCACGTCTACCCCGACATCAACGCCGCGTTGATGGGCATCGCCGAAGTCACCTACGGCTTGATGGCACACAAGGTGATCGTCACCGTCGGCGAACTGCACGGCGCCGACATCGACAACTACCTCAACATCACCGCCAAGGGCGGCACCTGTGTCGCGACCGCGATCGGCAGCCTGCTGGACACCAACGTGACCCTGAACCTGGCAATGCTGACCCTGATGCAGAAGAACCTGCAGGGCACCATCTTCGGCGGTGGCAACCCGCAGTACGACATCCCGCAGCTGCTGTCGATGTACAAGGCCGGCAAGCTGAACCTGGACGACATGGTCACCACTCAGTACCGCCTGGAGCAGATCAACGACGGTTACCAGGACATGTTGGACGGCAAGAACATTCGCGGTGTCATCCGGTACACCGACGCAGATCGGTGACCGTGCGATGACCCAGACTGCCCAATCCCCGGCCCTGACCGCCTCGCAGTCGTCGTGGCGTTGCGTGCAGGCCCACGATCGGGAGGGCTGGCTGGCGCTGATGGCCGAGGACGTCGTCGTCGAGGACCCGATCGGCAAGTCCGTCACGAACCCCGACGGCACCGGGGTGAAAGGCAAAGCGGGTGTCGCGACGTTCTACGACACCAACATCGCCGCCAACAACCTGACCATCACCTGCGAAGAGACGTTTCCGTCGAGTTCGCCCAACGAGATCGCCCACATCCTGGTGTTGGACAGTAAGTTCGAGGGCGGCCTGACCAGTTCGGTGCGCGGGGTGTTCACCTATCGCGTCAACGCCGAGGGGCTGATCGACAGCATGCGCGGGTACTGGAACCTGGAGATGATGACGTTCGGTCAGGAGTGACGCGGGCTCAGCCGATACGGCCGAGTCCGGTGATGTTGCCCTGCATGATCTTGTTGCCCATCAACACCATTGACGACGTCTGAATCGGGTCGCTGAGAATAGTGGCCGACTTCAGTTGCTGGTAGATGAGATTGCCCGTATTGGGGTCGATGACCGAGTACGCGAACAGGTCAGCCGGTGTGGTCTGGTCGAGGCCGACGCGGGTGATGGTGTAGATCAGGCCGTCCCCGGTAGACAGGTGTGGCAACGCGGCACTGCGGACCTTGCTCTCCCACACCGTGTGACAGCCCGGGCCGGGGCTGTCGATGTCCACCCGGGTCATGCCGCCGACGAACGGCGCCGTCGCCGGAACTGCCGGGCCGGCGTTGGCCGGCACCTGCGGGTAGGGATAGCCGTACGTGCTGGCGATGAACATCGAATTGCCCACGCCGATAGGCGAATTCTCGCTACCCGGACCGCCCAGCGTCAGCACCGTCTGCTGGCAGATCGGGGCACCGCTGCCGGCTTGGTAGACCAGTGCGTGCACCTGGGGTTCGGCGTTGTCGACGATGGTCAGGTACTCGGCGCCGGTGGGCCCGAAATACGTTGGGGTGGAACCTGTTCCCCAGCTCAGCTGACCAGGCTTGCGGGCCGAGCCGCGGTCATAGGCCTGCCGCCACAATTGCTGCGGGGTACCGCCGCCACCGAGGATGATCTCGTAGAGCGCATGGGTGGTGGCCACCGCGACGCGGTTCTGCGGTGATGCCGAAATGCTGTTCGCCACTTGCTCTCCCGCGGGCAACTGCATGCTGGCGACGCCACCGCCCGCTTTCGCCACACCGACCACCCCGTTGGCGGTGGCAAACCAGACATTGCCCTGATAGTCGGGCACCACGCCGACGGAGCTGTCGCCCGGCGCTATCGCGGTGGACAGGTCGGTGGACTCGGTGACCGACAAGTGCCAGCGACCCCGCTCGTCTTTGCTGTGCGCAATACGCAGCAGATGGTTGGTCCCGTCGACCAGCACCATCTGGTTGTTGTTGTCCACGTAGGCATAGACGCCGCCCAACAGGCCGCCTTTGGCGATATCCATGCTGGCCAGTGGGATGATCTGGGGCAGCACGCCGTCAGGGTTGAGCAGATGCAGCACCGGGGACTGGGCGGTGATGGTGGTGCACAACGCCAGCACCAGGCCGTCGGTGCCCTGCGTGATCGTCGGACAGGCCGCCAGCAGCGGGAAGGCGAAGATCGGAACCAGCCGGGCACCGGGCCCGGGCAGCGGTCCCGCATCCGCGGAGCCGGCGTCGTTGTGCATGGACGCGATGCCGTTGGGCGCCATGAAGGGGTTGGGCGGCCCCAGCGGACCAAACGGGTCGGCGGCCCGGGCTGGGGTGATCAGGGGGACCAGGGACACAGCGCAAGCGGTGAGCACTGCCAGCGGAATCGTCAGCAGCGTCTTGGGACTTCGCGCCAAGGTGCCCTCCAGGGATCGGGTCACATCGCAGTGTGGCGATCGCCGGGAACGACACCGCAACGGTGCGTTAACGATTCGGCGTCAGGAGTTTGGCGCATCCCGCGGGCTCGGCGCCGGAACGTCAATGGGTGCAGCCACCCGCGGGCTCGCACCTATGCTTGGGCGATGGCATCGATCTTCACCAAGATCATCAATCGAGAACTCCCCGGCCGCTTCGTCTACGAGGACGACGACGTCGTCGCGTTCCTGACGATCGAGCCGATGACGCAAGGGCACACCCTGGTGGTGCCGCGCGCGGAAATCGACCAGTGGCAGGGCGTGGACAGTGCGGCGTTCGGCCACGTGATGTCGGTGAGCCAGCTGATCGGCAGGGCGGTGACCAAGGCGTTTTCGGCGGAACGCGCCGGGTTGATCATTGCCGGGCTGGAGGTGCCGCACCTGCACGTGCACGTGTTCCCCGCCCGCAACCTGAGCGACTTCGGGTTCGCCAACGTCGACCGCAATCCGTCCGAGGAATCCCTGGACGAGGCGCAGGCCAAGATCAAGGCGGCACTGGAAAAGCTGGGCTGAGTCCGCGCTGACGCTGCGTCCAGGGCGCAGTCGTACGAGATGTCGTCACCCTCAGCGCAGGGCCATTGGACTCTCGGAACCGGCGTGCGCTAACCGACGGGGGCGGGCACGTCGCTCACCCGCGGCAGCAAGACCCGGAAACAGCAGCCCTGACCAGGGGCGGTGGTCACGGTGACGCTGCCGCCGTGTGCCTTGACCACGGAGTCGACGATCGACAGCCCGAGCCCGCTGCCGCCGGTGGCGCGGGCGCGCGAGGAATCGGTGCGATAGAACCGTTCGAAGACCCGCTCGGCATCCTGGCGGCTCATGCCGGGACCGTTGTCGGCAACCTCCAGGACGGCGTCGTCGCCCTCGGTGCCGACCCGCACGGTGATGTCGGCGCTGCCGGGCGTGTGCTGGATGGCGTTGGCGACGAGGTTGCTCAGCACCTGACGCAACCGAGGTTCGTCACCGACCACTTCGGGGGTGCCCGGGCCGTCGAGCACTGCCATCGCGATGTTGCGCGTGGAGTCCATCGCACGCCCGTCGTGCACGGCATCGCTGGCCAGTGCCAGCAGATCCACCCGGTTGGCCTCCAGCGGACGTTGTACGTCCATCCGGGCCAGCAACAACAGGTCGTCGACCAGCAGGCCCATCCTGCCGGCTTCGCTTTCGATCCGGGACAGCAGCATCGAGACGTCGCTCGCGGCGCCCTGCCGGTACAACTCGGCGAAGCCGCGGATCGTGGTCAACGGGGTCCGCAATTCGTGGCTGGCGTCGGTGATGAACCGCCGCATCCGCTCCTCGGAACCGCGAGCCGTCTCGGCCGAGGCTTCCGAGGCGGCCAGCGCCTGCTGAATCTGAGCCAGCATTCCGTTGAGCGCCAACGAAAGTCGGCCCACCTCGGTGCGGGAGTCACGTTCGGTGACGCGCCGATCCAACTGACCGGCGGCGATCGCCGCGGCGGTCTGCTCGACTTCACCCAACGGGCGCAGACTGCGTTGCACCACCGCGGACCCGGCGATGCCGACCACCACCAGCACCGCGGCCCCGATGCCGGCCTGCAGCAGGACCAGCGAGCGCAGCGTGTGGTCGACGTCGGACAGATCCGCGGCCACCGTGGTCAGGCCACCTTGCGGTCCGCGCACCGAGACCGCCCGCCACTCGATGCCGGAGTCGCTGACCGATGGCAGTGTCGTCGGATTGGGGCCGACGTCGTTGTCGGCCGGCAGCGCCGGTTCGGCATTGCGGTCGTTGATCGCTGTCATGGTCTTGCCCTCGGGGCTCACTGCCCGCACGTAGAACTTCGACGGCGGCCGGGCGGGGTCGGGCCCCTCTCCGATCGGCGCGGTGTGCTTCCACGGTGCCTGTGCCCAGGTCCGCGTCGCATCCATCAGCGTCGCGTCGATCCGGCTGATCAGGCTGTGGCGCAGGATCGAGGTCACCGCCACACCCGACACCAGCAGACCGCAGAGCACGAGCACCAAGGTGGCCGCGACCAGACCGACCCGCAGCGGCACTGCGCGTCGATATCGTCTGGCGGTCTCGGTACCGGCCACGCTCAGCGCGGCTCCCGCAGCACGTAGCCGACCCCCCGCAGGGTGTGCAACAGCCGCTTCTCGCCAGTGTCGATCTTGCGGCGCAGGTAGGACACATAGGACTCGACGACGTTGACGTCACCGCCAAAGTCGTAGCGCCACACGTGATCCAAGATCTTCGGCTTGCTCAGCACGGTGCCCGCATTGATGACGAAATACCGCAGCAAGGTGAATTCGGTGGGAGACAACGACACCGGCTCACCGGCCTTCCACACTTCGTGGGTCTCTTCGTCGAGTTCGATGTCGGCGAAGGACAACCGGGCATTGCGGGGTTCGTCGCGGCCCTTGCCGGCGCGGCGCAAGATCACCCGCAACCGGGCGACCACCTCTTCGAGGCTGAACGGCTTGGTCACGTAGTCGTCGCCGCCCAGGGTCAGCCCGGCGATCTTGTCCTGCAACGAATCTCGGGCGGTGAGGAACAGTGCCGGAGCCTCGATGCCGTCGGCGCGCAGTCTGCGCAGCACTCCGAAGCCGTCCATGCCCGGCATCATCACGTCCAGGATCACCGCATCCGGGCGGGCTTCGCGCGCCCGGTCCAGCGCTTGCGCACCGTTGGATGCGGTGTGCACCTCGAAACCCTGGAATTTCAGGCTTACCGAGAGCAGTTCAACGATGTTGGCTTCGTCGTCGACGACAAGGATGCGCGCCTCCGGCGGGGTGGGACCATTCGTACTTCGCGTCATGACCAACGGCCCCCGAACCGGATCCTGTGCACTTGCTGGTTGATCATTGTAAGATTCCTGTGAGGTCGTTGTACGTACTCTGCTAGCAGTCTGCCAGCAGATGGCGTTTCCGCGTAGCCCCCACACGGCGATATCAGCACGCATCGCGAATAGACTCGCAGGATGAACCTCGTCAAAGCCGTGATGGGAATCGCGACCGCCCCCGCCCGCGCCGGGCTGGCTGCCGCGGAGGCGAGCCTGACGCTTGCCGGCGCCGCGGTGGGCGTTGCCAAGCGAGCGCTGGGCGAGACCGGCAGCACCGGTGGGCCCAATGCGATGGCCAACATGCTGGGTATCGACGATGCGCTGGCCCGAGCCAACCGCCTGGCCCGGTTGCTGGACGACGACATGCCGCTGGGCCGCGCCATCGCGCCCAACGGCCCGATGGACCGGATGCTGCGACCCGGCGGCGTCGTCGACCTGCTGACCTCGGAGGGTGGGCTGATCGACCGCCTGACCGCCGAGGGCGGCGGACTGCACCGCGCGCTGCAACCCGGCGGGCTGGCCGACCAGCTGATGGGCGCGGACGGAATGATCGAGCGGGTGCTGGCCGAAGACGGACTGGCCGACAAGCTGCTCGCCGAGGGCGGCCTCATCGACACGCTGACCGCCAAGAACGGTCCGCTGGAGCAACTGGCCGATGTGGCCGACACCCTGGCCCGGCTCGCGCCCGGGATGGAAGCGCTGGAACCGGCCATCGCGACGCTGCAGGAGGCCGTCATCTCGCTGACGATGGTGGTCAACCCATTGAGCACCATTGCCGACCGCATCCCGCTGCCGGGTCGGCGTCCGCGCTCGTCAGCGCGGTCGGTGCGCACCACACGAATCGTCGACCCCGACTAGTCACCGGTTAGGCTTGACCGGCTTCACCGGCCTCCTTAGCTCAGTGGTAGAGCACTCGCCTTGTAAGCGAGCGGTCGTCAGTTCAATCCTGACAGGGGGCTCTGCCGTCTCCGCTCGCGCGAGCGGGGCCACTTGCGGCGGATCCGGACGTACACCATGTGCACATGTGTGGCATACATATTCACCGCTAGCGCAGAAGATTTCCTGGACCCGATCCCACTGGGTAACATCGCCCGAGCCTGGATAACCCTTCGGTGGCAGCACCGCGTAGCCGCCGGTGGATCACATTTCGGCGGGTTTGGCAATCGGATTAGCGTATGCAAAATCTATGATTTTTGTTTGAGTTCGCTATCGCCCCGCTGTCCAGGGCTTGACATTGCCGTTAGATCAGTGGGTCAACGGTTTTGGCGACACCTGCATAGGGGGGTTTGTGGACCAGGATGGGACGCCGTTCGGCCGCTATCGGTTGATCGAGCTCATTGGCCGGGGTGGGATGGGTGAGGTCTGGCGGGCCTACGACACGGAGACCTCGCGCGTGGTCGCCGTCAAGGTCCTGTCCGACAACCTGGCCGCCGATCCGACCTTCGTGCAGCGGTTCCGCCGGGAAGCGTTGGCCGCCGCCGGGCTCAACGACCCGCACGTCATACCGATTCACCACTTCGGCGAGATCGACGGTCGCCTCTACGTCGACATGCGCCTGATCAAGGGCCGCGACCTGCAGAGCATCATCGCCGACGGGGTGATGGACCCGGCGCGGGCGGTGCTGATCGTCGAGCAGATCGCCTCGGCGCTGTACGACGCACACCAGATCGGGCTGGTGCATCGCGACGTCAAGCCGTCCAACATCCTGGTCACCCCGAACGATTTCGCGTATCTGATCGACTTCGGCATCGCCAGCGCGGCCGGGGAATCGCGGATGACCAACACCGGCAGCGTGATCGGCACCTGGGCCTACATGGCGCCGGAACGGCTGAGCCAAGGACAGACCGACCCGCGCAGCGACACTTACGCCCTGGCATGCGTCCTGCATGAATGCCTCACCGGCAGCCAGCCGTATCCCGGCTCGAGCATCGAGCAGCAGATCGGCGGCCACCTGGGCCTGCCGGCACCGCGACCGTCTGCGCTGCGACAAGGTCTACCGCTGCAGCTCGACGGCGTCATCGCGATCGGGATGGCCAAGAACCCCGACCAGCGGTATTCGAGTCCGATCGAGATGGCCGCAGCGGCCAAGGCGGCGATCACCCAGCCCACGGTGCTGCCCCCCGCCCCGCGCAACACCGACCCCGGTCAGTCGGAAACGCAGCGCCTGCCGATACCGCAGGGACCCCCGAACCAGCCACGCAACTACCACCAGCCGGCTCAGAACCGGGCCGTCTCGAACACCGACGCAACCCAGTACCGTCAATACCCGACCGGGGGCACCGATGCGCCCGGCGGGCAGTACGGGCACGGTGGCCCGACGGGTCCTTCGAGCCCATCCGTGCCGCCCTCCGGCCCGGCTGCCTCCGGTGGCGGGCAGAGCGCGAAGGCCGATCCCAAACGCCGTCGCATGATGCTGATCGGCAGCATCGCAGCGGCGGTCCTGGTCATCGGGCTGGTCGCAGCCTTCGCGCTGAGTGGCTCCGGGGACAAGGGCGGCAGCGGAACCACGACCGCGGCGAGCGGACCGAACAGCGGCCCGCTGACCGGCACCTACACCCTGGCCTTCGGTCAGAGCATCGGCCTGGACGGCAAACCTGAGGCCGGCCAGGACCCGCCGGGCAATGAGACGTGGAAACTGCGGTCGGTCTGCGGCGCCAAGGGGTGCGTGGCCACCGGGTCACGAAGCTCCGGCAGTTTCAAGCACCCGACGAGCCTGGTGTTCGACGACATCAAAGGACGCTGGATCGCCGTTGCACTGGACACCGAACGGTGCGGTAACGAAGACATCGAAGAGTGGCACTGGGTCTATCTGCTACCCCGCCCGGACGGCAGCATGGCCGGTGAGTGGATCGACGACTCGGTGAAGTGCTACAGCAAGAGAAGTGTGACGTTCACCAGAACCGGCGATGCCGACGTCTCCGGCCTGCCCGACCCGTCCGCCCTGCCGGCCCGGGTGAATTCTCCCGCCCTGGGGTTGCGCGGGTTCTACCGCTCGAAATTCACCACCGCGGCCGGCCAGGCCAGGCCCGCAGACCAGGACTTCAGCGTGGACACCTTCTGCATGCGCGCCGGGGACCGCTGTCTGAGCCGGTTCGTGCTGACGGATTTGTCCGACCATCAGCTGTTCATCTTCGCCAACAACGCGTGGACGGAAAATTCCGAGGAAGACGTTCCCTGTCCGGCCGGTGGGACCAGCCACGTCCGGGTGACGGGGGTGTTCCCGCTGCCGAAGGGGGCCGGCGATCCGATCCCCACGCTGTCCGGGCACGGGATGGAAGACGCGTCGGGCAGTGCCTGCAAAGGCGGTCCCTACGATCAGGTCTTCACCCGCATCCGGGATTGACCCCGACCCGGCATCAGGCGTCAATCCCCAGATCGGGTCGCGTTTAGAAGTTCCCAAGAAACCTGCAAGGCCTGCTCCGCAGACTCACTTCATCAGCAACATCCATGTCCGTTCACACCGAAGTGACCAAGCAGGCCAAAATGAGCGAAGTTCGCACGATCGACCTACACGGTGACCGCGTCGCCTACCGCGACGAAGGCGCTGGCGAGGTGCTGCTGCTGATCCACGGCATCGGCGGCAGCTCGAACAACTGGCGCGCCATCATTCCCGCGTTGTCCAAGCGATTCCGGGTCATCGCGCCGGACCTGCTGGGCCACGGACAGACCGACAAGCCACGCGGCGACTACTCCTTGGGCGCGTACGCGGTGTGGTTGCGGGACTTCCTGGACGCGTTGGGCATCCCCCGCGTCACCGTGGTGGGCCACTCCCTGGGCGGTGGAATCGCAATGCAGTTCACCCACCAGCACCGTGACTACTGCGAGCGGCTGATCCTGATCAGCAGCGGTGGACTCGGCGCCGAAGTGAACCGCACGTTGCGGCTGATTTCACTGCCCGGGTCCGAGATTCTGTTGCAGGCGGCGGCGTCGCGGCCGATGATCGCGGTGCGCAAAGCCGTGACGGCCCTGGGGTCCAACGACGAGCACAAGACGCGCCTGGACGAGCACTGGGAAGCCCACGCGGCGCTCTCCAACCCCGAGAACCGGCGGGCTTTGCTGCGCACCCTGCGCGCTGTCGTCGACCGGCGCGGCCAGTTCGTGTGCGCGCTGAACAAGTTGCACCTCAACGCGAACGTGCCGGTGATGATCATCAGCGGCGACAAAGATCGGGTGATCCCCGTCTCGCACGCCTACGCGGCCCACCAGGCTATGCCACACAGCCGACTGCACATCCTCGACGGCGTCTACCACCACCCGCAGACCGAACGAACGGACGTGGTGGCGAGTCTGATCGACGACTTCATCGGCGCGGACGGCGAATACGCCGGTGCTGCAACGACTGCGGCCGTGTCGCTCGCGGACTGGTCGGCATCGGCTGACTCGCGCAGCGGCGGCCCGCGCTCTCGCGCCGTGATGCAGCGCATCAGCCGGCGACGCACGCGCCGGCACCTGCAGTCGGTACCGGCAGCCAGCTGAAACCGCGGAACGGTTACACCTGTCGGTCAGAGGGCCAGGCCGGGCAGGGCCACGATGTCACCGCGCAGCGCGGCGATCACGTCCTCGGCCACCGCGGCCGGGAATTGGACGGTGGCCGTGGCGATCTCGTCGATGCCGTCGCGAACCGCGGTGACAACCGCCGCCGGATCCCCGGAAAGCAACGACAGCCCGACGTCCCAGACCGCGTATTGCGGGGCGGTGATGAAGTTGCGCCAGTCGACGAACAAGGCGGTGGGTAAGTTCGCCGGGCCGATCGGGATGCCGTCCCAGCTGTTCATCGTCCAGCCGCCGGCCGGGTTGCCGGTCACCTGCACTATTGCGGTGTTGGGCAACGAATGTGTCAGCAGGAGTAGCGGATTGGGGTTGTCGACGTTCATCAGCGTGCCGACGCCGATGGTGAAAGCGCTGGAATACGCGACGGAGGTGTCGCCCGGCACCGGATTCGCCAGCGCACCGCCGTAGATCGCCTGTAGCGAGCTGTCGAAGTTACAACTGAAAACGATGCCGTTGAAGTCCGTGGATCCGGGGGCCAGCATAGGGAAAAGCGGGAATCCCAGGGTCCAGGCGATCGGTCCGACCAGGTAGAGCAGACCGGCGGGACTGATCTGCGGCAAACCTTCGAAGATTCCCGCGTGGATCTCGTTGAGCCCGGGCAATACACCGTAGGCGGAGGTCAGTTCGGTCGCAGTCTGCTGCACCCTGAGTAACTGCGACGCGAAGACCCCGGAGTATTGCGTACTCGGCGACAGCGTCCCTGCCACGTTGGTCGCCTGCTGCACGCCCGCAGGGGTCAGGTTCACGCCAGGCACGGCGGTGTCGATCCAACCCTGTGCGTTGGCCACCGACTGGGCATGCCGGACGAAATCGATGACAATCTGTTGGCCGCCACCACCCGCATCGCCGTACGAACCGGTGCCGATGAACAGTCCCGCACGACCGGTGGTGGCGCCGGGGCCGCCGTTGCCGAAGAAGAACGCCTGTCCGCCGGCACCATCCGTCCCGCCGGGACCGCCCATGCCGCCATTGCCCAGCAGCCAGCCGCCGGAACCGCCGGCACCACCCGGTCCGCCACCGGAGCCGGTACCGCCGGGACCGCCGTTGCCGATCAACCCGGCGTTGCCGCCGCTGCCTCCGGCGCCACTGGCCGGACTGAAGCCGGGGCCGCCGTCACCGAACAGCAGACCCCCCGCACCCCCGGTGGGCGCCGTCGCCGTTCCGGGCGCACCATTGCCGATCAGCGGACGCCCCAGCAGCATGCTGCTGGGGACATTGACGATCGGATCCAACGCCTGACCGACGGGGCTGGCGATCCACGCCTGACCGGCCGCATGAATCGGCCCGTAAATCGCGATCTGAAACCCGTCGGCCGCGGCCACGCGCAACGTGACGACGATGGCCGCTTCAGCATTTGCATAGGCGGCAGCCGCACCGTTCAACGCGCTGACGAACTGCTCGTGATAGGTCGCCGCTTGGGCCGCTGCCGCCTGGAATTGCCGGGCGTGCGTGCCGAACAACTCGGCGATGGCGGTTGAGACTTCGTCGGCGGCTGCTGCGGCTACCGCGGTGGACGGCAGCGCCGCCACGTGCACGGGGGTAGGTGGCGCGGCGATCTCGGTCGATGTCGCCGCGGTCTGCAGCATGCCCGGCGCAACCAGCACAAATGACATCGCCCTACCCCCATTGGTATCGCGTAGTGATCATCATGGCGCGCAGGCCGGGCAATCACGGCGTTATCACCAGAATTGGTGGGCGGGTCAGCGCTCTCCGCTCCTGCGGGACAGGAACGCCTGCATGTGCTGCTGCGGTTCGCCGGTCAGGAAGGCGTGACCGAACTGTTCGACGCTGTCCTCGATCGCCTCGTGCACCGTCATGTCGAACCACTTGTTGAGCAGCCGCTTCTGCTGGCGAACCGCGTGTGGACCAAATCCGACGAGCCGTGCCGCGAGCTCGCCGATGCGGGCGTCCAGCGCGTCGGGCGCGACGACTTCGTGTACCAGGCCCCAGTCCGCGGCCGTGCCCGCATCGATGGTCTCGCCGGTCAGCAACAACCACGCGGCGCGCGACGCCCCGATCAGCGCCGGCATCAGCGCCGCGTGAATCACCGACGGGATGCCGACGGCAACCTCTGGCATTCCGAATCTGGCGCCGGACTCGGCAATTCGTAGATCGCACGACATCGCGACCTCCAGACCCCCACCCAGGCACCAGCCCGAGAGCCGAGCGATGACCGGGACGGGGCAGCGCCGAATCGCTTCGCACAGCCCCGCGAGTCCACGGATGAACACCTCGGCACCGGCCGGTTCGAGGGCGACCATTTCGTTGATATCGGCACCGCCGATGAACGCCCGGTCCCCCGATCCGCGGAACACGACCACCCGCACCTCGGCGTCCTGACCGATGGCGTCGAACACGTCGGCCAATTCTGAATTAGCCGCGCTGCCAATGATATTCAGCGGTTTCGAGTTGATCAGTTCGACGGTCGCCAGTCCGGCATCGCGGCCGAACCGGACGAATCGCCCCTCCATGGTGGTCATCCGCCGCCCTAGGAAGCGGCCTCCAATTCGTCGAGCGCTTCGCCAGTGTAGACCGCCAGCCGCTGCAGGTGCGGCAGGGTGTCGCGACACCCGATGAATCCGAAGTTCAACGTGCCCGCATAGCTCTGCAGCGTGACGTTCAGCGCCTGACTGTGCGCCACCAGCGAGACGGGGAAGGACGCCTCCATCCGGCTACCGCGCAGATACAGCACGTCCTGCGGTCCGGGCACGTTGCTGACGCACAGGTTGAACGCGTACGGCAACGGCGTTCGCACCCCGGCGAGCGAGCTGGCCACCTGCATGGTGAACGGCGCCATCAAAGCTGTCGTGTAGGCCAGGATGGCGTCCTTGTTCATTTTGGACAACTCCGCCTTGGCCATTCGGGTCGTGGTCTTGACCACCTGCAGCCGCTCGAGGGGATCGGCCACGTCGGTGCCCAGCGACCCCAGGATGGCGGCGACGGCATTGCCGCCACCCTCGTCGTCCTTGGGCCGGACATTGACCGGCAGCATCGCGATCAACGACTTGGCGGGGAGTTCGCCCAACTCGTCCAGAAACCGCCGCAGGCTGGCGCCCACGAGTGCCAGCGCGACGTCGTTGATCGTCGCATCATTCGCGACGCCAATGGATTTGAGTCGGTCCAACTGATAGTGCTGGGTGGCGAAGCGGCGGTTGCGGCTGATCCGGGTGTTCAGGACGCAGTGCGGCGCCTGCACTGAGCCGATCAGGTTGCGGTACTCGTTGTCGGTGCGGATCTGGGTGTTGACGAGCGCCTTGGTCAGATCCAGCGTGGACCTGCCCGCACCCGCGACCGAGCCGATGGCGCTGCCCATGCCGCTGACCACGCCGCCCAGGCTGCTCAACACACCCCCGATACTGCCCAGCACGTTGGTGGCGATCCCACCGCCGCCTTCCGGCTTGTCGGCGGAGACCCGCTTGGGGGCGGCGACATTGAAGAACAACGGATGTTCGGTGTCATGGGGATCGGTCGACAGGCTGCGCGCCAGCATCTTCTGGCCGGTGTACCCGTCGACCAGCGCGTGATGCATCTTGATGTAGATCGCGAACCGGCCGCCCTCGAGGCCCTCGATGAAGTGCATCTCCCACGGCGGCCGACGCATGTCCAGGGCGTTACTGTGCAAGCGGGACACCAGGATTCCGAGTTCGCGTTCATCGCCCGGGCTGGCCAGTGCCGAACGCCGGACGTGGTAGTCCAGGTCGAACTTCTCGTCGCACACCCAGGATTGGATCGGGCTGCGCAGCAGATCGGGATGGCTGAGTTTCAGATTCCACGGCTCCACCACCTCGTTGGCCTTGCTCTCGTCGACCAACTGCCGCAAGAAATCACGCGGCGCATCCGGCGGCGGCGTGAAGGGCATCAGCCCACCGACATGCATCATGGTGCTCGGGGTCTCGGCGTAGAGGAACAACATGTCTTGCGGACCCAGCCGCCTGGCCGTTCTGCTCATAGCTCTCCTTTGCCGGCACCACCTGGTGATCAGGCTCCTCGCATGTGACCGTAGTCCACTTGAGTGCCGTTGACCCGGACTCTTTTTCGCGGCGGCGTCCGGTTGCGGCGGCAGCAGGCGCCGAAATCAGCGGGCTGCGCTTGATGGCGCGCCCGAGCCACCCTGCCGGACAACAGGATTGGGCTGCGCGAACTCCGAGGCTAGTACAGCGGGATCCAGGTCCCGAAGAACCAGTAACCCCAGCCGCCGTACTGCCAGTTGAAGACCGGCAGCGCGGTGAAGTTGTTGTACGCGAACGGGCCGAAATCGCGCTGCCCGTAGCCGAGGTCACGCGCCGGAGGTCCCTCGTACGGACGGTTCCATCCACCGGGGGGCGGCGGGCCATTCCATCCACCGGGAGGTGGCGGACCCTGCCAGTTGGGTGGCTGCTGGCCGGGCGGGGGGCCGTTGTTGTAGCCGAAGCCGCGTTGCGGCGGCGGAGGTGGCGCGCCGCGGCCGGGGAACAGGATGCCGGCCAGCGTGTTGATGGGACCACCCACCTGGTTGTTGGGCTGCTCCAGCGGTCCGCGCGGAATGAACGGCGGGTGCGGCGGCTGGGTGGCCGGGGCGTTGATGACGATCGTGATGCCCGGACCGGGAGTCGTCGAGGTGCTGGACTGTCCGGCCGGAGTCGTGGTGGTCTGCCCGCTCGACGTGGTCGTCTGCCCGCTCGACGTGGTCGTCTGCCCGCTCGGCGTCGTACTGGTCGACGAACTGGACGTGGTGGTCGACGGGGTGGTGGAGGTGGTGGCGGCGCTCGGCGAGGTGGTCGTCACCGTCGGCGTGGTGGCCTGCGTGGTCGTCGGGGTGGCCGGCGCCGTGGTGGTCTGGGCAGTCGGCGGCGCGCTACTCGCCGGAGCCGTCGCGGAGGTTTGCGGCGCCTGA
The DNA here is from genome assembly GCF_059813065.1 of Mycobacterium sp. NGS24. Taxonomy (NCBI): domain Bacteria; kingdom Bacillati; phylum Actinomycetota; class Actinomycetes; order Mycobacteriales; family Mycobacteriaceae; genus Mycobacterium; species Mycobacterium sp. NGS24. The sequence goes on along the minus strand of NZ_JCALDW010000011.1, from coordinate 48,307 downwards.
CTTTGCGGTGCCGTGGTCTGCGGCCGCGGCACCGTGGTCTGCGGGGCCGGGGTATTGGTTCCGGTTCCCGGCGTCGGGGTGTCCGGGGCGGAGTTGGCGAGCCCCGCGTCCAGCATGATCGCGGATATCCCCAGACCTGTCGCGACAGCCGCCGCGCCGACGACCCGTTTGATAGTCATAGCTGCGTCCCCTCCTGGGTTCGTCCGCCCGCGCTACGGGCAGGTCACGCTCATTTCGAACGACTTGGTCACCGGCTGCGGTTGCTGCGGGTTGGTCATGTCGACGCCCGACGCGGTGCCTTTGATGGCGTAGGTCTTGTCCTTCTTCGCCGCCCCCGCGTTGGTGGCCTGGTTGGGCGCTGCGTCGGAGAAGCCGAGCGTGATCCCGTCGACGCTGCCCAGTCCGACCGCGTGCACGATCGGCGGGTTGGCGTTGCTGACCACCGCACCGATCCCGGCGGACGCATCGCCGATGCCGATGTTGGTGTTGGGCCCGGCCACTGTGCAGGTCACGGCGCCGGTGATGTTCAGGTTCTTGCCGTCGACGATGATCACCGGGCCGGCCGGCGCCGGCTGCGCCCCACTGGGCTGGCCGGCGGTGGACTTGTCCTTGTCGCTCGAACAACCGGTACCCGCCGCGATCACGACTGCCACACTCGTCACACCGATCCAGAACTGACGCTTCACCACTGCTCTCCTTGTCACTGGTGTCGGCCCCAACCAAGCGCTGCGCGCGGGTACCCGCCAGATCGCCTCCGCAAACCAATTCATACCGCGCACAGATTTGGCCGACCAGCCCTCAGCCAGGGCCGACGTGGCGGCCGAGGAAATCCAGCACGGCGTCGGCGAAGATGTCGTTCCGGTCGCCGGCAACCATATGACCGGCGCCGCGGACATCGGTGAACTCGACCTGCGGGAAACGCGCCAGGAATTCAGCGGCGCGTTCCTGACTGACCAGATCGCTGACCTGGCCTCGAACAAGCAAGACAGGCAAGCCGTTTCGCAGAATCACTTCGATGGCCGCGTGCATCCGGTCGGGGTCGGTCACCTCGAAGGGCGGGAACGCCGCGGTGCCGCTGATGAACTGCGGATCCCAGTGCCAGTACCACCGGTCGCCGCGGCGGCGCAGATTGGTGGTCAACCCGTCCAGGTCGGTGGGTCGAGGCCGGTGCGGGTTGTACTCGGCGATCGCATCGGCGACCTCTTCGAGCGACCCGAAGCCCGTTTCCACCCGCTCGGACATGAAGGCGTGGATCCGGTCGGCGCCCGATTGCTCCATGTTCGGCACGATGTCGACCAGAACCACCGCGCTGGCGATACCCGGCGACACCTCCCCTGCCAACAGCATCGAGGTGAACCCGCCGAGCGAAGCCCCGACCAGCACCGGGTCCGGCGGTAGGTCACGCAACACTTCGGCGACGTCGGCGGCGAAGGTGACCACGCGGTAGTCGCCCTCGTCGGACCAATCCGATTCGCCGTGACCGCGCAGATCCACCGTGACAGCCTGGAACCCGCGTTGGGCGACCGCTGCCGCCGCCCGCCCCCACGAGCGCCGGGTCTGCCCACCGCCGTGCAGGAACACCACCGCGCGCGCCTGCGGATCACCCAGCCGGTCCCAGACGATCCGCACGCCGCCCGGTCCGCGGGTGCTGAAAGGTTCAGCTACCGTCGCCATCAGGGAATGGTAGGACGCTCCTGCCGAGCGCGGACCCGGCGATCACGCAGCCGCCGCACGATCGCCAGCGGCTCGCCGTCACGCCCGGGCGCGAACAGCGGAATGATGACCGCGGCGATGGCGACGATGAGCGCCATCACCCCGTAGGACGCGCTGGATGCCGTCACGAACGCTTCCTTGCTGCGTTCAGCGAGCTGCATCCCTTGCGGCCCAAGATGATTCGCGACAGCCAGCGCCTTGGACAACGAGTCGGTGACGGGTCCGCGCACCGGCTCGGGATAGTTGCCGAGGGCGGCGGCGATGTGGTGGCTGTAACTGCCGGCGAGGATGGACCCGGCCAACGCGATGCCCAAGGCCCCGCCGACCTCGCGGGTCGCGTCGTTGACCGCCGATGCCACCCCCTGCTTCTGATCGGGTGCGGCCGTCATGATCGCCGATGTCGTTGGCGCCGTGCACAATCCGAATCCAGTGGCGATCACCATCAGGGGCCAGCACACTTCGGCGTAGGACGAGTCGACATCCAGAGTGCACATGCACAGGAAGCCGACCGAGACCAGCACCATGCTCGCGAACACCACCACCCGCAGGCCGAGCTTGGGCACGTACCAGGACGATAACGCGGACAGCGTCAGCAACGGGAAACCCATGGGGCTCAACGCAATTGCCGCGACCAGCGCCGAGTATCCCTTGACCTGCTGTAGGTACTGGACGACCAGGAAGAACAGCGCGAAAGTGGCCATGAACACCACCGTGATGGCCGCGGCGCCGGTGCCGAAGTTGGGATTGCCGAACAACCGGATGTCCAGCAGCGGTTGCGGCCGCCGTAATTCAACGAACCCGAACACCACCGCAAGCACCGAGCCTGCGATCAGACAGCCGAAGACGCGCGGGTCGCTCCACCCGTGTGCCGGCGCCTGCAGGATGCCGAACACGAAGACCGCCACCGCCGCCCCGATGGTCACCGCACCGGGAACGTCGAGCCGCGGGGAATCGACATCGCGTGATTCCGCGATGGTCAGTGTCGCCGCGAAAACCACCAGTCCGCCGATCGCGAGCGTCCAGAAGATCGACCGCCAGTCGAAGAACTCGATCAGCAGTCCGGTCCCGACCAACCCGAACAGACCCGCGGTGCCGGCGACCCCGGCCCAGATGCCGACCGCTTTGGTGCGAGCTTCCGGCGGGTAGGCCACCGTCAGCAGCGACAACGTCGCCGGCATCACGAACGCCGCCCCCGCACCGGCGAGGCCGCGCGCGGCGATGATCTGCATGGGACTGTGGAAGACCAGGGGCGCTGCCGATGCGATCGCGAAGATGGCCACTCCCACCAGCAGGGCACTGCGGCGTCCGTACCGGTCGCCGATCGCCCCGGCCGGCAGTAGCAGGCAGGCGAGCAGCAGCGTGTAGCTGTCCACGATCCAGGTCAGCTGCGTCTGCGTCGCCGCGGTGGCGATGGCTATGTCACTGAGCGCGGTATTCAGCGACACCATGGACGCGATCACGAGGGCGACACCGGCACAGGCGATGAACAGCGTCCAGCCGCGCCGGGCGCGGGATCCATCGGCGAAGGTGTCGGACCCTGACTGATCGGACCGTTTGCGGGTCCGGACTGCGAAACCGGTCATCGGCCCGCTTTCTTTTGTTGGACAGGAGCAAAACAAGACTGACAGTCTCGAAACGAGACCAGCGGTCTCATACCCGCCCGACAGTGCCCGGAAACGGGCGAGGCGTCAGGTGCGCGGCCCCCCGGGCAACCGGTCGCGCAACCACAACCCGATCCGGGTCAGCGGGTTGGCACCCGCACGCTGCGCGTCTTTGATCTTGTCCAGCGTCTGCTCGCCCTCGATGGCGTAGTCCTTGACTGATTCGTCGCCTTCTTCAGCGCGCATATCAATGCCTCTCCTCACGGCATCCCGTGCGGATACCTCTGTCGGCCTCGATTGGCCTACCCGCGCCGGTGGAATTTCAAAACCGGCGGCCCTCAGCCGCCGGTGCGGGTGAACGTCATGTCATACGGCCCGCCCTTGCAGGAACTGCCGGATTCGTCCTTGGTGCCGCTGCCGGTGAGCACCGATATCGGATCCTGGGCCGGCTCGGGCAGCGGGAAGGTGCCCTTGATCCTGACGTGCGAGGTGCCCCCGGCCGGACAGGCCGCGTCGTACTCGTCGTCGCGGGTCCAGACGTTGTCGGCGAACAGCAGGAGCTGGGTCCCGCTGCTGCCGTTGCGGACGAACCGACTGTTGCACCGGTCCCCGGTGCGCAGGCAGATGGTGTCCACGTTGTAGTCGGCTTCTTGCGGCTTGGGCGCATTGGGTCCGGTGTAGGTCGTCAGCAGATGGTAAAAGCCGTGCAGCGCCTGCGCGGGGGACAACACCCGGGCGGGCTGCTCCGCGGGGTCGGACAGGCCGGCGACATCCGCGTCGCCGCTGCGGGTGAAGGTGACGGTGCGCTTGCTGTAGCAATCCAGCGAGTCGGTGATCCATTCCCCGACCATGGTGCCGTCGGCGTGCGGCTGCAGCCAGACGTAGTTCCATTTTTCGATGCTCTTGTCGTTGCACTTGCCGCCCTCGAGCGCGACGGCTATCCAGCGTCCCCGGACATCGTCGAAAATCAGCTTCGGTGTGTGGTTGTAGGTGCCGTCGCTGCGCTGCGCGGTGGCGACGCACTCGGTTCCCGACCCGTTGCATGCCGAGCGCAGCAACCAGGTCTCCTGGCCGGGCGGCTCGGAATTCGGCACCTCTTTGCCCGCGAGCGACACTTTCGGGCCGAAGTCGGCGGTGTAGGTGCCGGTGAACGGCCCGCTGTTGGTCAGCTCGCCGGGTTGCGCACCGCTGGAGTGCTCCGCGGTCGGCCGGCTCCCGCTACTGCCACCACCGCCGCTGGTCAACACGACCGCCGCGACCACCGCGACGACGGTCAGCAGTGCCCCCGCCCCCGCCAGGATCAGCGGCTTGCGGCGGCGTTTCGCCGGCGGCTTGGGCGTGTTCTCCTCGGCCGCCGGCCACGGCGCCGGAGTTTGCGGATCGCCGCTGGCCGGTCGGTACAGCGTCGGTTCGTCGGCGCTTGACGGCGACTGCTGATTCACATCGGCGGCCGGGCGGCGCTGGGTGGGATCGGTGAGGGGCCGACGCAGGTTCGGGTCGGTGGTCGGGCGCTGCACATTGCGGTCAGGTAGGGGCCGCTGCTGGTTGGGTTCGACGGGCGCGCGGTACTGGTTCGGGTCGACGTTCGGCCGGTACTGGCCCGGCCCGCCGGGAGGCCGGCGTGGGTCCGGGGGCGGGCGCCGCTGCCCCTGGTCCGGGTAGCCGGAGCCGGGGCGCATCGGGGGTTTCTGCTGCGGCGGCCGGTTCGGCGGCGGCGCGAGTTGGGTGCGTTGCTGAACCGGTTCGGGCCGGCGCATCGGAATGGGCCGGGTGCCGGTGACCGCTTCCCGGGCGGCCGCGGCCATGTCGGTGACCGTCGGGTAGCGCTGGTCGGGGCTCTTCGCCATCGCCGTCGCGACGACGTTGTCGAGTTCCTCGGGTATGCCGCGGCGCAGCGCCGACGGCCGCGGCGGCGGCAGGCTCAGGTGACCGCCGATCTGCTGCTCGAGGCTGCCGCCGGGGAACGGCTGTTCGCCGGTCAGGCACTCGTGCAGCACACATCCCAAGGCGTAGGTGTCGCCGCGCGGGTCGGTCTGGCCGCTGGTCACCCGCTCCGGCGCCATATAGGCCCAGGTGCCGATCACGTTGCCGGTACCGGTCATGTGCGAATCGCCCGCCGCACGGGCGATGCCGAAGTCGATCAGGTAGGCGAAGTCGTCCTCGGTGACCAGGATGTTGGAGGGCTTGACGTCGCGGTGCACCAACCCGATGCGGTGCGCCGAGCGCAACGCCGACGCGATCTGCTCGATGATGTTGACCGCGCGTTCCGGCTCCAGTGCGCCGTCGGCGATGATCGCCTGCAGGTCCCGGCCCACCACGAGACGCATATCGACATAGAGCCGGCCCTCGATCTCCCCGAAGTGGTGGATCGGCACCACGTGCGGGTCGTTGAGGCCGGCCGCCGCCAGGGCCTCGCGGCGGAACCGCTGTTCGAAGGTGGGGTCGTTGGCCAGGTTGGCCGGCAGTACCTTCACGGCGACGACACGCTGGGTCTCGGTGTCGTAGGCGCGCCACACCTCACCCATGCCGCCGCGTCCCAGCAACTCGATGAACTGGTAGCGGCCGAAGGTCGTGCCCTGCACTCCGCCCCCTCAAGCGAAAGTTATCGATGCTATTCAAGAAAAAGATTAGAGCCGTGCGGGCGGCGACGCCCGGCTTTGCCACTTAGCTAAGCACGAAAAGTGGGACGCGGGATAGCTGGTCCCGGCCGGGGCCGCAGGGGGTCACATCACAGGGCGCTGATTCCGTTGTGGAGCACCATCGCGCCGATCAGCAGCAGCACGACGGCGAGCATGGCGGCGTGGTTTTTCTCCATCCAGTCCTTGAGCCGGTCGAGCTTGTCGTCGAGGCGGTCCCCGGCGCTCAGATAACCGACGATCGGGATCGCGACCGTCGATGCCGACAGGACGACGAAGATCGCGGCGAACAAAAACTTCCCGCCTGCCGCGAGCCCACTGGTTCCGATGGCCAAGCCGCCGGCCAGGCACAACAGCGACACCTCGAGGCGGACCACCGTCAACACCACCGCGACGATGCCCGCGCGCCCAGGGGTGATGGTGTCGAAAGCGCGCATCCAGCGCGGGGTGTCGGATTCCCGATGCCGGGTCAGCCACCGATAGCCGCCGAACAGGATCAGCACGGTGCCCAACACCACCCGCAACCAGGACGCCCACTGCGGCGTCGCCTGGTGCAGGCCCGCGAACAAACCGGATCCGGCGACGAAGATGCCGGTCAGCGCGGCCAACCCGAGCACCCACCCGGCCAGGAACGCAATCGCCGTCGGCCGGGGCCGCGGTGCGTGCAGCACCAGCACCGCAGGAATGATCGTCAACGGCGATACCGCGATGACCAGAGCCAGCGGTATCAGCTTGGTCAGCAACGAAACCAGATTTCCTGTCACGGGCAGCAATCTTCGCATTGAGCCGTGCCGGGTGACTCACCAAACGCCGAGGCGCACCGACGGGCAACGCCTGCGATCAGTCCTTGCTGGCCTTGACCGGGTCCGCGCTGGGCGCCAGCTTGAGCAGATTGCCCCGCAGGCTGGCGCGCGCGGTCCGGACGGTCACCAGGACCCAGGTCAGCAGCAGGCCGGCGTAGGCGACGGTTGCGGCCACCGTGAACGCCGGCAGGTGGGTGTGCGACGCCAGCTGTGCCGTGCCCGTGACGAACGTGCCGACGGGGAAGGTCAGGCTCCACCAGGTCAGGGCGAACGGCATGCCGCGCAGCAACGTGCGGACGGTGAGCGAGGTGGCCAGCGCTATCCACAGCACCGCGAAACCCCACACCGGGACCCCGAAGATGACGGCGAACGCGGTCATGGCTGCCGCCAGCCGATGATCCACCGCGCCGGTCTCAGCAGCCGACGCGAGCAGGCCCGCCGCGGTGATGGATTGCCCCAGCGGACCCAGCACGATCCACAGTGTCGGCACCCGCGCCGAACCCGAGGTGCCGTAGAGCACCAACCTGCTCCAGATCATCGCGATGATGTTCAGCGAGGCCAGCAACGACATACCGAACATGGCGTAACAGCCGAACAGCATCGTCTCGCGGCCTGTTCCGGGCGGCAGGTGCGGCAGCAGCAGCGCGCCCGTCGCGGCCGACACCATCGGCGGCACCACCGGCATCAGCCAGCCCCCGAACGCCGCGTCAGGTTCCACGCGCAACTGGGTGAACATCAGGAACGGGATGCTCACCGCGGTGAACAGCCCACCGACGGTGCCGACCGTCCACAGCACCCAGTCCAGGTCCACCGCGATGCGTTCGCCGAGCAGATCCCCCGACACCAGCACCGCACCCGCGCCGACCGTCATCATCGCCATCGGCGCGGCACCGTAGAAATGCGCCATCTGCGGATTGCGGGCATGGGTACGGGCGACGGTGGGATTGCGCAGCCAATGGCCACCCACCAGGACGACCAGCACTGCCAGCAGAGCCGCGGCCAGTATCCAGACGCCGTGGGTGAAACCACGCAGCCCCGGCACCTGGACCGGCAGCGTGGCGCCCGCGATGGCCACGATTCCGGTGCCCATCACCGAGGCGAACCAGTTGGGCCCGATGTTGCCCAGCACCTCGACGCGGGTGGGTGACGTACCGGGTACCGGTGCCGCGTCGACCGGTATGGGGGCGCTCATAGCAGTGCAACCTACCCGCGCCCAAGTCACTAGACTCCCGATGAAGTGCACGGACGACGAAATGAGACGCACTTTTCGATGAAAGCGCCGTTGGTGATCGGGATCTGCACCGTGGTCGTGGTCGCGGCGCTGGCCATGCCGGTCAAGCAGCGCTGCGGTGCGCCGGACCGGACCTGCGCCACCACGGTCGACGCCCGCGGCGACGTGCACTACTACTACGAAGTCGAACCGTTCGGGATAGTGGTATTCGAGATAGTGACGGGTATGGACATCCCGTTGTATTACAGCTCCGGTGAGGAGATCGAGAGGGTCCGATGAACGCTCGAATAGCGGGACTGGTCGTAGTGGCGATGATGCTCGGCGGCTCCCTCGCCGCGGTACCTGTGACCGATGTGGCGCTGGTGAACGTCAGCGAGAACTACTGCGGCGCCAACTATCTGTGCCTGGCCGATCCGGCGCCGGACGGTGGCGACCAGGCCACCGCGGAACGCCGGATCACCGACGGCTACGTCGCCAAACAGGCCGGCTGCACCCCCGATGCACCGGCCAACCCGCGGTCCGTCACCTGGGATCCGCCCGGATTCACCCCCAACGCCGGGGGCGCAGGCATGATCAACGACGCCAACCCGGCCCTGGGCGGTCACTTCGTGGCCGACTACGTCAACGGCCGCTGGCACATCGACTATCAGTACTGCTGAGCTCCGGGATATCGCGCGAAACTCCCCCGAAAGGGTGTCTGACCTGCTCACCAGGTGAGTCTGCCCACATCGTTACCCGTGGAGCATGGGCTCCGCAGCAATCTGTCGCATACTGGACGTCATGCCTGAAACGACTGCACCGCAAACCGCCGGCCGGGCGCCGGCCGGTTGGTGGGTGGTTGGCCGAGGACGGTAGTGGCGCGCTCCGGCGGTAACCACCGCCTCCGATCAGACCGCCGCGCTGCTCGGCGGCCGTCGCGACTGGCCAAGCGGCTGTCGCGGGTCTTCATGACCCTGGCCTCGGCAGTGGCGGTCGGGATGACCGGGGCCGGCTACTGGGTCGCGCACGGCGCGCTCGGCGGCATCACCATTTCGCAGGCGTTGACCGCCGAGGACCCGCGGTCCAGCGGAAACACCATGAACATCCTGCTGATCGGGCTGGACTCCCGCAAAGACCAGGAGGGCAACGACCTGCCCTGGTCGATCTTGAAGCACCTGCACGCCGGCGACTCCGACCAGGGCGGCTACAACACCAACACGCTGATCCTCGTGCACGTCGGCGCCGACGGTAAGGTCGTCGCCTTCTCGATCCCACGAGACGACTGGGTGCCCTTCAACGGCGTCCCGGGCTACAACCACATCAAGATCAAAGAGGCGTACGGGCTCACCAAGCAGTACATCGCCAACCAGCTGGCCAATCAGGGCTCGCTCACCCAGCGCGAGCTGGAAGCCCGGGGCCGCGAAGCCGGCCGGGCCGCCACGCTGCGCGCGGTGCGCAGCCTGACCGGCGTTCCGATCGACTACTTCGCCGAGATCAACCTCGCCGGCTTCTATGACCTGGCCCAAACGCTGGGCGGCGTCGAGGTATGCCTGAACCATCCCGTCTATGACTCCTACTCCGGCGCCGACTTCCCGGCCGGGCGTCAGCGCCTGGACGCCTCCCAGGCGCTGTCGTTCGTCCGGCAACGGCACGGTCTGGAGAACGGCGACCTGGACCGCACCCACCGCCAACAGGCCTTCTTGTCCTCGGTCATGCGGGACCTGCAGAGTACGGGCACCTTCACCGACCTGAACCGCCTCAACAGCCTGATGGCCGTGGCCCGCAAAGACGTCGTGCTGTCGGCGGGCTGGGACGAGGGCCTGTTCCGCCGGATGGGCGAACTCGCCGGTGGGAACGTCGAGTTCCGCACGCTGCCGGTGGTGCGTTACGACAACATCGACGGCCAGGACGTCAACATCATCGATCCGGCCGCGATCAAGGCCGAGATCGCGGCGGCGTTCGGAACGGTTGCCGCCCCGACCCCGGCGACCACCACCAGCAGCAAACCGAACCCGGCGACCGTCGTCGACGTGGTCAACGCCGGCAGCATCGGCGGCATGGCCAGCCAACTATCCGCCGCGCTGAAAAAGCGCGGTTTCACCGCGGGACAGGTCCGCGACCGCGAGTCAGGCGACCCGACGTCCACCACGGTCCAATACGGTCCGGGTGCGGAAGCCGACGCGCAGAACCTGGCCACGCTGCTCGGCGTCGACGCTCCGCTACAGCCGAGCCCGAACATTGCGGCCGGACATATCCGGGTGACTGTCGACACCAACTTCTCGCTGCCCGCCGCCGAAGAAACCACCACCACGAGCACCAGCACCACCACGACCACGACATCGACCAGCGGCTATTACTACAACGGCAACTTCACGCCGTATCCCACGCCCGATCGCGGCAAGCCGATCGACGGCGGCGGCGTGCCCTGCGTCAACTGAGCCGCGTCAGGCGTGGGTTCCGCCGTCGATGCGGATCTCGGTCCCGGTGATGAACGCGCCGTCCTCGGAGACCAGCATCGCGATGACACCGGCGATCACCGACGGGTCCGCCATCCCGGTGCCGCTGGACGTTTCGGTAGTGGGCAGGATCGGCATCAGCCTGCCGAACAGCGACCAGTTCGCGTCTTTGGGGATGTATCCGCCGGTGGCGTCGGTGATTCCGGACTTGATGCTGCCCGGCGCCACGCATACCGCCCGCAGACCGGCGCCGGCGTACTCCAGCGCCAGCGAGTGGGTGAACGCCTGCACCCCGCCTTTGCTGGCGGCGTAGGCCGCCATGTAGGGATGCGCGAAGGTCGCCGAAGTGGAACTGAAGTTCACCACCGTGCTGCGCGCGTTGTCCAGCAGCGCGGGCAACGCTTCGCGGACCACCAGGAAGGTGCCGGTCAGGTTCACGGTGATGATCTGATTCCACAACTGAAGGCTGGTCTGCCGGGTGTGGGCGGCACGCAGCATGCCGGCGGCGTTCACCACGGAGTCCAGGCCGCCGAGGGTGCCGACCGCCGTCCGCACCCCGTCGATCACCGCCTGCTCGTCGGCCACGTCCATCGGCAGCGCGGTGAACCGGTCACCGGCCCGTTCCCCGACGGCGGTCAACGCGTCGGCGGCAACGTCGGCCCCCACCACCCGGGCACCTTCGTCCAGTAAGCGCAGCGCGGTCGCCCGACCGATCCCCGACGCCGCGCCGGTCACCAGGATCCGCTGGCCAACGAGTCGCTGCACGGCTTGCTCAGACCACGCCGCGCAGCGCGTCGGCACCGAACATCTGCTCCATCATCGACGAATAGTCCGGGCCGCGGCGCACCATGTGGCCGCCGTCGACGTTGATGCACTGGCCGGTGATGAAACTGGCGGCATCGCTGAGTAGGAACATGGCCAGATTGGCCACATCCTCGACTTCACCCACCCGCGGCAGCGGCGTGCACAGCGCATAGTCGCCGCTGATCTCCGGCGACTGGATCACGCTGGCGTCGACCAGGTCGGTGCGGATCAGACCCGGACGGATGCTGTTGGCCCGCACCCACGACGCCCCGAGTTCGTCGGCGGCCAGCTGCATCATGTGGTCGATGGCCGACTTGGTGACCCCGTACGGCCCGAACCAGCGGTGGGTGTTGCTGGCCGCGATCGAGGAGATCGCCACGAATGACCCGCCGCCGCCGCGCACCAGTTCGCGGGCGGCGTGCTTGAGCACGTACATGGTGCCGTTGACGTTGAGGTCGACGGTGCGCCGCCAGGCGTCGGAGTCGGTGTGGGTGAGCGGTCCGATGGTCAGCGATCCCCCCGCACTGTGCACGACGCCGTGCAACCGGCCGTGCCAGGCGGTCGTCGCGTCGACCGCTCGGGTGACCTCGTCCTCGTTGGTGACGTCGACGGGTTCGTAGCGGATCGAGCCGGGCAGCTGCAGCCCCTCGATCTCCTCGACGGCCTGCGCCAGCCGGTCGGAGCTGCGGCCCACGATCATGACCGACGCGCCGGCGTCGACGAGCCCGGTCGCCACCGCCTTGCCGATCCCGCTACCACCACCGGTGACCAGATACGTCCGGTCGTCAAACGAAAGCTGCACGGAAAGACCCTCTCTCGGTCAGGGCTCGTCGCGACGGGCGATCTTGGTCGGCCTGGCGGTACGCCAGTCCTCGACGTCCGGGGGCAGCCCGACCGGGAATCTGTTCTCGTTGTGGGCCGCCCAGTGCGCGTGCCCTAGCTCGTGGACGTGGAACGCGTGCCGCAGCGCCTCGGTGAACCCCATCGCGTCCGACGCGGCGTTCACCGAAGCTTTGACCAGCAGCGCGGCCATCGTCGGTCGCTCGGCGATGCGGCGCGCGAACTCCAGCGTCTTGTCCTCCAGCTCGTCCACCGGGAACACCTTGGACACCATGCCCAACCGGTAGGCCTCGTCGGCGTCCAGCGAATCACCGGTCAACAGCAGCTCTTTGGCCTTGCGCGCCCCGAACTCCCAGGGATGCGCATAATATTCGACGCCCGGCATGCCCAGCCGCACCGCGACCACGTCGCTGAACTTCGCGTTGTCGGCCGCGACGATCAGGTCGCAGGCCCAGATCAGCATCAGCCCCGCCGAGATCGCGTTGCCCTGCACCTGCGCGATGGTGATTTTGCGCAGATCGCGCCAGCGGGCGGTGTTCTCGAAGAAGAAGTGCCACTCCTGGTGGTAGAGCTTCTCCACGATCGGCGTCAAGGTGGCGCCGTGCGACTGGAACGTCGGGTGCTGGGCCGGGCCGGGCTTTCGCTCCAGCAGCGCGGCCTCCGAACCCAGATCGTGGCCGGCGGAGAAGTTGCGGCCCCGGGCGGCCAGGATCACCACCCGGACGGTGTCGTCGGCCTCGGCGCGCCGGAAAGCCTCGTCCAACTGCACCAGCAGGGTGCGGTTCTGGGCGTTGTGCTCGGCCGGTCGGTTCAACCAGATGCGTGCGATGCGACCCTCGTCGAGGGTCTCGTAGGCCACCATTTCCGGGGCCTGGTACTCCTGCGCCTCGGCGCTGTCCTGATCGGAGAGTGTCATGCGCCCACCTCACTTGTCACGGGCTAGGTCTTTACACATTACGGACGGTCTGTAAGCGGGCCGTAGCTGGGGCGGCGCGCCCCGGTGAGCACGCCGACCCGGGTGCCGGACTAGAAAGCGCCGGCGACCCGGCTTCCCTTACAGTTGAGTAATGCCTACCAAGACCGACCACGGTGACATCGGCGACGTGGAACCGCTGGCCGACAGCACGGCCAGCCAGGCTCGACGCGTTGTCGCCGCATACGCCAACGACGCCGACGAGTGCCGGGTCTTTCTGTCCATGCTGGGTATCGGGCCGGCGAAACTCGACAACTAATGGCTCCCAAGGGTGGCGGGGACTCTGACTTCGTCGTCGTCGCCAACCGTCTGCCGGTCGATCAGGAACGGCTCCCCGACGGCACCGTCAACTGGAAACGCAGCCCCGGCGGCCTGGTCACGGCCCTGGAGCCGCTGCTGCGCAAGCGGCGCGGGGCCTGGATCGGCTGGCCCGGGGTCGTTGACGACGACGTCGCACAGCAAGACGCGCCGATCGCCCAGGACGACCTGCAGCTGTATCCGGTCCGGCTCAGCGCCGCGGATGTCGCGCAGTACTACGAAGGGTTCTCCAACGCCACGCTGTGGCCGCTCTATCACGATGTGATCGTCAAGCCGGCCTACCACCGCGAGTGGTGGGAGCGGTATGTCGATGTCAACCGCCGGTTCGCCGAGGCGGCTTCGCGCGCCGCCGCCCAGGGTGGCACCGTCTGGGTGCAGGACTACCAGCTGCAGCTGGTGCCGAAGATGCTGCGCGAGTTGCGGCCGGACCTGACCATCGGATTCTTCCTGCACATCCCGTTCCCGCCGGTCGAGCTCTTCATGCAGTTGCCGTGGCGTACCGAGATCATCGAGGGGTTGCTGGGGGCCGACCTGGTGGGCTTCCACCTGGCCGGCGGTGCCCAGAACTTCCTGATCCTGTCCCGGCGGCTGGTCGGTGTCGAGACCTCGCGGGGAGCCGTGGGGGTGCGCTCCCGCTTCGGCGAAGTGCAGCTCGACGACCGCAAGGTCCGGGTGGGCGCCTTCCCCATCTCGATCGACTCCAGTGAGCTGGATCGGGCGGGCCGCGACCGCAACATCCGCCGCCGGGCCCGGGAGATCCGCGCCGAGTTGGGCAACCCGCGCAAGATCCTGCTCGGTGTCGACCGCCTCGACTACACCAAGGGCATCGACGTGCGGCTCAAAGCGTTCAACGAGCTGCTCGACGAGGGGCGCGCCAAACGGGACGACACCGTGCTGGTCCAGCTGGCCACCCCCAGCCGGGAGCGGGTCGAGAGCTACCAGATCCTGCGCAACGACATCGAGCGGCAGGTCGGGCACATCAACGGCGAGTACGCCGAGGTCGGTCACCCGGTGGTGCACTACCTGCACCGGCCGGTCCCGCGCGACGAACTCGTCGCGTACTTCGTGGCCAGCGACGTCATGCTGGTCACCCCGCTGCGCGACGGCATGAATCTGGTGGCCAAGGAGTACGTCGCCTGCCGCGGCGACCTGGGCGGGGCCCTGGTGCTGTCCGAATTCACCGGCGCCGCAGCAGAACTGCGTCAGGCTTACCAGGTCAACCCGCACGACCTCGAAGGTGTCAAGGATGCGATCGAGGCCGCGCTCACCCAGTCCGACGAAGAGGGCCGGCGCCGGATGCGCGCGCTGCGCCGCCAGGTGCTCGCCCATGACGTGGACCGTTGGGCGCGGGCCTTTTTGGACGCGCTGGCCGATGGGCGTCCGAACGGCTCCGACTGAACCATGGTGCTGCCGCCGAAACGCTGTGATACTCAGGTGCAGCGCTCGGCGTGGGAACGAGCACCGATAGGGAGAGTTTCGTGAAGATCCGTCGCGGACTGGCCGTCAGCGCCGTCGTGAGCACGGCCGTCGCTGTGGGGATGGCGCTGGATTCCGACACGCCGGCCCATGCGATCGGACCGCCGGCCGACGGCAGCTACGCCTTCAACCAGGCCGGTGTGTCCGGCGCCGTCTGGGCCATCAGCGCGTTGTGCGTTCAACCGTCGGGAACCCGCAATATGAACGACTATTCGGACCCGATCGTCTTCGCCATGAACTGCGCGCTGAACGTGGTCAGCACGACCCCGGCCAACAACACCCGGGCCGAACATCTGCAGAACTTCAGCGGCCGGGCCCGGATGAGCAGCATGCTGTGGACCCTGGATGTCAAGAAATCAGAGGGCATTTCGTGTCCGGGCGGTGGATTCGCCGAAACCCACGAAACCTATGCGTTCAGCGACGAGACGATGTCGGGCACCCACACCATCCTCAACGACGCGGTGTGCGGCCTGCAGCCGGGGATGACCAAGCAGCCGTTCTCCCTGGCCTTGATCGGCCCGCCGCCCAGCCCGGTCGAGCGGTATCCGTTGAACTGCAACGAATACGCGATGTGCTTCTAGTCGAGCTCAGATAGGCGCGATCTTGGCGATCAGCCACTTGCCGTCGATGCGCTGGAATTCCACCCGGAGCCGGCTGCCCTCGTAGATGGGCTGGCGGGTCTTGTCGGTCACGATGCGGTTCATGTAGACCATGACCGCCGCCGAATTCCGGTTGGCCGACATCACTCCCACGCCGGACACGCTGGCCTGTACCACGACCTCGCGTTTCTTGGCCTCGGGGATGATCTGCTCGTTGACGCCCTTGCGGAACTCCTGCAAATACGCGGGCGTCAGCAGCGGAAAGGCTTCGGTCAGGGTGCGCTCGACGGTCTGAAATTCGTAGCCGAAGACCTGCGGGATCTCCTTCTCGGCCAGCTTCGGCAGGGTATCGCGCGCCGCCTGTTCGCCGCGTGCCTCCACCCGGTCCCAGTACATCCAGCCCCCGGCCGCCGACAGCCCCACCACCAGCGCGATCGCCAGGCTGGCGGCGGCGGTGAACAGCCACCGCAACCAGCGCATCAGTTACCCCCGTTGGGGTACATCAGGTCGTAACCGGTCATCCGGCCGGCGTCGTCCTCGTGCACGATGACCCGCAGCCGGTAGGGCTCGGACGGCTTGTTCACGCCGTCGATGTCGGCGACCGTCACCCGCACCGCCACCAGCACCGACGCGTTGTTGCTGACCGGGTCGATGCCCTCCAGGGCGGCACCGTTGACGACGGCCTCCGAAGTCGCGTTGGTCTTGCGGTACAGCGATTTGAGGAACTCGATGCTCTCGGTGCCGAATTTGCTGCGCAGCGGCCCGCTGGTGCCGTTGACGAACCGGTTGACCGACTCGTCGATGGTGTCCGGCGTGTAGCTGTACATGTTGACCACGGTCTGCTTGCCGGCGTCGACGAAACGCTGCTCGCGGGCCTGACGTGCGTCGGCGTGCCGGTGCTGGAGCAGCAGGACGGTGACCACCGCCGTCAGCCCGGCGATTGTCACCATCGCGGCCGCCAGCGAAATCCAGCCGACCAACCGCCGGTGCGGCTGCCGTCGCCGCGGCGGTCTGGCCTTTGCGGTGCGTTTGTCGAGTTGGACCGTCCGCGGTGTCGTCGCCTCAACCGCGGCATCGCTCGGGCGGGGCTCTTGCCGTTCGTTTCGGCCGTGGGCGGTCCCGCCGCCCGCGACGCCTTGCGGCGTACGCGCGGGGTCGTCGACTGTGTTTCTGTCACCACCGGAACCACTGAATCTTGCTCGTCAGAACGCTTTGGGCGCCAGCATCAGGTCCACCCAATTCTCGGCGGTGGACGTGCCGCTCACGCCGGACGCGAAGATACCAGTGCCACCGGCCGGGTCGGCGAACCGTCCGGTAGCCGGGTCGTACGTCGTGTACGCCGGACCGGCGGCCTGCGGCTCGGGACCGGGCGCCGGGCCGGTGCCCAGCGGCGGACCCGGCGGCTCGAGGTACTTCGGGTACGGCAGCTGCGGCGGCACCGGCGGCACACCCGGCGGCATGTACGACGGGTTGCCCGGCGGTGGCCCGCTGTCATTGGGCGGCGGATGGTTGAACGCCGGCTGATGCGGAGCCGGACCCGGGCCCGGCACCACCCCGGGCGGCGGTGGGCCCGCGATCGGGATGCCCGGATCGGGGTCCGCTCCCGGCGGAATGTACGGGAAGTGGTTGGGCGGCAGGATGTTCAACCCGTTGGTGACCGGAGTGCCGTACGGGACCGGCGGGCCGCGCCACGGGTTGCTGCCGATCGGCACGAACCCTTGCGGGTCACGGCACAACTGGACCGTGGGTGCCCGCTTGCCGGGGAACTCCTGGCACGGGTAGTTGCGGGCGCCGCGCACGGTGGTGGGGTCGTTCTGCGCTGCCTTGCAGTACATGTCGCGCGGGACCTCGCGCACCGTCTCGTCGGCCGGGGTGCGCATCAGCGGCGCGGGGATGAAACCGGTGCTGCACGGCGGCGGGTCGTTGAGGTCGAGCTTGAAGTCCAGCTTCGCGCCCTCGTCCTGCGGCGCGCCACCAGCCGCGGTGGTGATGGCCGCGAACAGCGCCGGGAAGACCACCAGGAGTTGCTCGATCGACTTGTGGTAGATCACGCCGACCCGGCCGAGATTCGCCATGTTGGCCGCCAGCGCCGGGAACGACGGGCGGATGCCGCTGAACGTCTCGTTGGCCTGGTCGATCGCGCCCGGGGCGGTGGCCAGCGTGTCGCGCAGCCGAGGGTCGGCGACCCGCACCTGGGAGGTCACCCGTGCCAGCCCGTCGGCCAGGGTCCTGATGTCGGCGCCGGCGCGGACCTGGGCTTGCAGGAACGGCCCGGCCTGGTCGATCAGCTGCGAGACCTGCGGGTAGTCGGCGTTGGCCTCGTCCACCAGCAACCGTGCCGACTCGACCAACCGGGCCAATTCCGGGCCGGTGCCGTTGGTCGCCACGAACGCCTCGTGCAGGACTTCGCGCAACCGGGTGTCACCCAGGCTGTTGACCAGTGTCTCCGCCCGCTTCAGCAAATCGGCGACGTCCTGCCCGATCTGGGTGTTGGCCCGGTCGATCTTGGCGCCGTTGCGCAGCTTGCCCGGCGACGGGTTCGCCGGCGGCACCAGGTCGATGTACTGCTCGCCGATCGCCGACACGCTTTTCACGGTGGCGGTGACGTTCGCCGGAATCGGGGTTCCGCTGTTGAGCCGCATCTGGGCGGTGACGCCACTCTTGTTCAGCCCGACGGATTCGACCCGGCCGACCGCCACGCCGCGGAAGGTGACGTTGGCGTTCTTGTACAGACCCCCGCCGGCCACGAAATCGGCACTCACACGGTAGGTTCCGATGCCGAAGGTGGCCGGCAACCGCAGATAGAAGATCGCCATCACGGCCAGGGTGATGACCGTGATGATCGCGAAAATCGACAGCTGGATCTTGGTGAGTCTGTCTATCATCGTCCCGCCTCTACTGTGCTGCCGTGCCGGGCGGAATCTTGAACGGGTCGGCCGCCTGTCCGGACAGGTTGGCCAGCGAGCCCATCAGGAAGTCGGGCGGAGTGAGCACCTCGTCCATGTGCATCATGTTCGGGTCGAGCGCGTAGCTGGTGGTGAAGAACGTCTCCCCCAGCCGGCGCAGGGTCAGGTCGAACGTGGTGAACACGTTGAGGTAGTCACCGCGCACCGCCTGCTTGATGCCGAAGTTCGGGAACGGGAACGTCAGCATGATCTGCAGCGACGTCACGAAGTTCTTGCGGTTGTCGTTGAGCGCCTTGAGCGCCGAATACAGATCCTTGAGGTCGGCGGCGAAGTCGACCTTGGTCTGGGACAGCACGTGCGAGGTGACGTTGGCCAGCCGACGCAGCGAACTGAACGCTTCGACGATGTGGTCGCGATTCTTGTTGAGCACCCGGACCGCTTCGGGCAGCGTGTCCAGCGCCCGGCCCAGATTGTCCTTGTCGCGCGCCAGGATCGCCGAGAACCGGTCCAACCCCTCCATGGCGCCGATGATGTCGTTGACCTGCCGGTTGAGCCCGGACGTCAACTCGGCCAGGCGCGGCACCAGGTCGACGAACTGTCCCTGCCGACCGGCCACCGCCTGATACGTCTCGTCGGTGATCTCTTCCAGCGCACCCACATTGCCCTTGTTGACCACCACGCCCAGCGCCGAGAAGACCTCCTCGGTGGTGGGGAAGCGGCCGGTGTTGGCCTCGATGATGCGCGACCCGTCCCGCAGCTTGTTCGGCGAGGCGGGCTTACCGACCGGCGGGGCGAGTTCGATGTGCAGCGAACCCAGCAGCGACGTCTGGGAGACCCGCGCAATGGCGTTGGCGGGCAACACCACGTTCTTGTCCAGCGCCAGTTTCACTGCGGCATAGAAGGATCCGTCGGCACGTTGCTCGGCGGCGATGCCGGCCACACTGCCGACGGTGACGTCGTCGACCATCACCGGCGAGTTCTGCGGCAGTGTCGCCACATCCTTGAGTTCGACGGTAATGGAGTACGCACCACCGCCGTGGCCCGCGGTCCCGGGCATCGACAGCGAGTTCAGTCCGCCGAAGGAACAGCCGGCGAGCAGCGTGCTACCGAGCGCACAAACACCCGCGCGCAACCAGATTCGCCTCATCTGCCGGCTCCCTGCTCGGCGGGCAGCGGCCCGGCGGGACCGGGCAACGGACCCGGGGCGGGCGCTGTGGCGGGACCCGGCGCCGGGCCGTATCCCGGCGGCGAGGCCGGCCCCGGAGCCGTCGGGACGAACAGGCCCTGCAGGTCGGTGGTATTGCCGGGCGCGGGTTGCTGCCCGGCACCCTTGGCCGGAATCCAGGTCAGCTCCGGAATCGGCATCTGGGCTTTAGCCTGCGTCGCCGGGGTGTCGTAGATCATCTGGCCCTTGTAGGCGGTGATGGTATTGATCGGGTGGAACATGATCGGCGGGTAGTTGACGGTCAGCCGGCGAAGCACCGGTCCCAGCCGCTCGCGGCAGATCTCGGCGCGCCGGTAGTAGTCGGGAGCCGACGGGCCGCCCGCGGTGTCGAAGGAACCACCGCAGATGAACTGCACCGGGTTCATGAAGTTCGGCAGCGAGAGCAGCCCGTTCAGGGTGCCCTGCGCAGGGTCGTAGATGTTGTAGAAGTTGGTGATGCCGGGACCCGCGACGTGCAGCACCTGCTCGATGTTGTCGCTCTGGTCGTTCAGGGTCTGGGTGAAGTCCTTGAGCTGATCGACCGTTTCGATCAGTGTCGAATTGTTCTCCTGCAGGAAACCGCGGACGTCGGTGAGCGCCTGGTTGAGAGTGCCCAGGGTCTGGTCGAGATCGCGGGTACTGTCAGCCAGCACCTGCGACACCGACGCCACATGGCCGGCGAATTGCACGATCTGCTCGTTGCTCTGCGAGAGCGCGTCGACCAGGATCTGCAGGTTCTTGACGGTGCCGAAGATGTCGCTGCGCGAATCCCCCAGGCGCCCGGCCACCTGTGCGAGCTCGAGCAGCGCGCTGTGGAACGACTGCCCGTTGCCGTCGAGGGTGTTGGCCGCCTGGTTGATCGCCGCGCCCAGCGGGCCCTGCATTTCGCCCGCCGCCGGGCTGAGCGACACCGACAGGTCGGTCAGCGACTTCTTCACCTCATCCCACTCCACCGGGACCCCGGTGCGCGACAAGTCGATGCTCGCGCCGTCGGGCAGCACCGCGCCGCCGGTGTAGGCCGGGGTGAGCTGGATGAACCGCGCCGCCACCAGGTTCGGCGACATGATCAGGGCCTTGGCGTCCTTGGGGATCTTGACGTCGTCGCCGACGGTCATCGTGATCAGCACGTCGGAGGCCCGCGGCTCGATCGACTCGATCTCGCCGACCGGAACGCCCAGGATGCGTACCTGGTCCCCGGGGTAAAGCCCGACGGCGGAGGTGAAGTGGGCGGTCAGCTTGCGCCCACCGCCGCCGGCAGAGAACAGCACGTAGGCGCCGCCCAACAGCGCCGCCACCAGGGCCACGACGGTGACGGTCCGCAGGCCTTTGCTGCCGAATCGCTTCGCGGTGGTCATGGCGACTTCGGCCTGATCGTCCAGCGCTCCTGGATCATGCCGCGCAGGTAGTCGGCGAGGCTGTCGGGCAGCTTGCCCGGCTGGAAGACGAAGTCGAACATCGCCGCGACCAGTGGCGCGGGGATCGCGCCGAAGACGTTGACGTTGAAGCCGGGTCCGGAGCCCACCACCTCCCCCAGCGTGGTGGCGTAGGTGGGCAGTCGTTTGAGGGCCTCGGTGATGTAGTCCCGCCGCTCGTTGAGGTTGGCCATCACATCGTTGATCTTGGACAACGCCGGGCCGAACTCCCTGCGGTTGTCGTTGACGAAGCCGGAGAGCTGCGCGGAAACGCCCTGGATACCGGAGATCAGCGAACCCAGCGCGGCACGGCGTTCGTCGAGGGCCGCGAACAGTTGGTTGCCGTCGTCGACCAGCTGCCTGACCTGCCCGGCGCGATCGGACAGCACCGCGGTCACCGACTTGGCGTGGGTGAGCAAACCTTGCAGCGCCTCGTCGCGGGAATTCAGCGTGCGGGACAGCGTGGTGACGCCGTCCAGAGCGCCGCGCAGGCCCGGCGTCGCGTCGTGCAGGGTGTTCGTCAGCACCTGCAACGCGTGCTCGAACTGCGGCTTGTTCAGATTGGTGGCGTTCTGGCCGAGATCCTCCAGCGCGCCGGCCAACGTGTAGGGCGTGGTGGTGCGGCTCAGCGGGATGACCGTCGCGTGGCCGCGGCCGCCCGGGCTCACCGAGATCGACCGCTCACCGAGGATGGTGTCGGTGCGGATGGCGGCCAGCGACTGGTCGCCGACTTCGACGTGCCGGTCCACGGTGAAGGTGACCTTGGCGGTGTCCCCGGCCAGGCTGACGTCGGAGACCTTGCCCACCTTGACGCCCGAAACCAGCACATTGTTGCCTGAGGTGATACCGGCCGCGTCGCTGAAATAAGCGGCGTAGGTCTTGCCTTGCGGCCAGAAGGGCAACCCGGCGTAGCCGAAGGCGATCAGGACGACGCAGATCACCACCGTGAGGCCGATGACGCCGGTACGCAGCGGATCACGGTCACGTTGGCTGCTCGGCTTGCTACTTGGCAAAGGCGCACCTCCCCTTGCTCGAATCGACCTGGCCGCCCAGGCCGAGCCGGATGTCCGAACCGGCCGGCCCGTTGATCTTGATGGTGACCGAGCAGAAATAGATGTTGAAGAACGAACCGTACGTGCCGAGTGCGGCCAGCCGCAGGTAGTCCTCGCCCAATTGCTCGATGTCGTTGTTGATTTCGGCTTTGCGGGTGTCCAACTCGGTGGCGAACGGCCGGGCGTTTTCCAGTACGCCCTGCAGCGGCCGGCGCGAATTCCGCAGCAGGTCGGTCAAATCCGTCACCGTCGACGACAACGGCGGGATCGCACCGGCTATCGGGTCCCGGTTCTTGGCGAGTCCGTCGATCAGCTGCTGCAGTTGGTCGACGCTGGTCGAGAACTGGGCGCTGCGCTGGTCGATGGTGCCCAGCACGGTGTTCAGGTTGGTGATCACGTCGCCGATCAGCTGGTCGCGCTTGCCCAGCGTCGAAGAGAAGGCACTGGTGTCGGCGAGCACGCTGGACAATGCTCCGCCCTGCCCCTGCAGCAGTTCGATGACCGCGCCGCTGATCGCGTTGATCTTGTCCGCGTCCAACCCTTTGAGCACCGGCTTGAGTCCGCCGAGCAGTGCGTCGAGATCCAGGGCGGGCTGGGTGTGCGCAGAGTTGATGGTTCCGCCGGCCGGTAGCTTGCGCAGCTCGCCGGGCCCGGAGGTGATCTCCAAGAACCTGTCGCCGACCAGGTTCTCGTACCGGATCACCGCACGGCTGGACGAGTACAGCGTGTAGCGCGAGTCGACGCCGAACTCCACGTCGACGGTGTTGTCGCGGTTGAGTTTGACCCCCGAGACCGCGCCGACCGGAACACCGGCGATGCGGACCTTCTGACCACCCTTGAGCTTCGACGCGTCGATGAAGGTGGCGTGATACGTGCTCTCCGAACCGAACCGGAAGTCACCGAACACCACCACCAGCGCCGCACTGACCAGCAACATGACCACCGTGAAGATGCTGACCTTGATCACCATCGACCGGTGCGACGGCATTGCCCCGCTGGCCATCAGAAGTCGTCCCGTTCCGCGAAGGCGCCGTGGAAGAGGAACTGCAGCGTAGAGGGCGCGTCGAACTGGAACTCGGTGTAGGGCTCGTAGGGGATCAGCGCGTTGTCGGTGACCAGGAACGGCGCCCGGTAGAACGAGCCGCCGGTCTGTTTGGTCGGGATGTTGGGCAGGCCGCGGCAGTTCGGGCCGCCGGAGGCGTTCACCAGCGGCAGGCTCTCCGGGTACGTGTAAGCGGGGGCGCCGATCACGAAGCTCGACGAGGTGAACAGGCCCGCCTTACGCACCCCGATCAGCGGTGCGAATTCCTTGATGCCGCGGTCGATTCCGGCCAGCAGGCAGCCGAACTCCGGCGAGTAGTCGGCGGCCACTTTGAGCGGGGCGCGCAGCCGGTTGACCGTGTCGATCAGGTTCTGTTCGGCCGGGGCCAGCGTGTCGTAGCCGTTGTTGGCCAGCCCGATCGTGGCCAGCAACGTGGTGTTGAGGTTTTGCTGCTGATCCACCACGGTCCGGTTGATCGTCGGCAGGTTGCCGACGACGGTGTCCAGGTCGGGTGCCGCGTCACCGTAGTAGCCCAGCGCGACGGACGCCTGGCGGAAATCCTCCTGCAATGCGGGCAGTTTCGGATTCGCTTGGCGGGTGAGGGTGTTGAGCCCGGTGAGCAATGCCCCGAAGTCATCGCCGTGGCCGCGCAGGCCCTCGGAGAGCGCGCTCAACGTTCCGTTCAACTCGATCGGGTCGACCTTGCGCAGCAGGTTGAGCAGCGATTGGAACAGCGTGTTGACTTCCAGCTGCACCGCCGAGGCCTCCACCTGCGCACCGTTGCGCAACGGGGGCCCGGCTTTGTCGCCGGCGGGCGGAATGAATTCCACCGACTTCGCGCCGAAGATCGTGTTGCCGGCGATCTGCACCGTCGAGTTGGACGGAATGTAGTGCATGTCGTCGCTGTAGATGGCCAGCTTCAACCGCGCCTGCTCACCGCTGTAGGTGATGTCCTCGACCTTGCCGATCTGGATCCCGCGGAACTTGACCTTGGCCCCGGGCTCCATCACCAGCCCGGCCCGCTTGGACGAGACGGTGACCGTGTCGGTGGAGGTGAAGGCGGCTGAATAGGACAGATAGGTCAACACCGCCGAGGCCACCAGCAACCCGCCCAGCACCGCTGCGGCCACCCGGCCGGCTGTGCGTCGCGATCCAGTGTCTGACATGCCCGTTACCCCGACAGATTGAAGTTGCCGGACGCACCGTACACGGCGAGTGAGATGAACAGGGTGATCACCACGACGACGATCAGCGAGGTACGCACCGCCTGCCCGACGGCGATGCCGACGCCGACCGATCCGCCGCTGGCGTTGTACCCGTAATAGGTGTGCACCAGCATCACCGCGATCGACATCACGATCGCCTGCAGGAACGACCACAGCAGGTCGGACGGGATCAGGAAGGTATTGAAGTAGTGGTCGTACAGGCCGGCGGACTGGCCGTTGACGAACACCGTGGTGAACCGGGCCGCGAAGAACGCGGCCAGCACCGACAACGAGTACAGCGGGACGATCGCGACCAGACCGGCGATCAGCCGGGTGGACACCAGGTAGGACACCGAGTGCACCGCCATGCACTCGACGGCGTCGATCTCCTCGGACACCCGCATGGCACCGAGTTGAGCCGTCGCCCCGGCACCGATGGTGGCCGCCAGCGCGATTCCGGCGATGACCGGCGCGACGACGCGCACGTTGAGGAAGGCCGAGAGGAACCCGGTGAGCGCCTCGATGCCGATGTTGCCCAGCGATGAATAACCCTGCACCGCGATCACCCCGCCGGAGGCCAGGGTGAGGAAGGCCGCGACGCCGACCGTGCCGCCGATCATCACCAGTGCGCCCGCCCCCAGCGTCATCTCGGCGACCAGGCGGATGGTCTCCTTGCGGTAGCGGGTGAGCGCGTTGGGCACGTAGCGGAAGGTTTCGCCGTAGAACAACGCCTGCTCGCCGAAGTTGTCGACCGGTTCGGCGAACCTCGAGAAGAAATTGCGCAGGCGAAAGGTGACGTCGTAGCTCATCGCATACTCACCATCGCTCGCCTGACCCCCACCGTTACCTCGTCCCTATTTCGCTGAGATTCGGACACCGATGGCCGTCATGACCACGTTGATGACGAACAGGCAGATGAATGCGTAGACGACGGTTTCGTTGACGGCGTTGCCGACGCCCTTGGGGCCGCCTTTGACGGTCAGGCCGCGATAGCACCCGACCAACCCGGCCATCACGCCGAACAGCAACGCTTTGACTTCGGCCAGGATCAATTCGCGCAGGCCGGTCAGCACGGTCAGTCCATTGATGAACGCGCCCGGATTGACCCCCTGCAGGAAGACGGAGAAGGCATAGCCGCCGGACAGCCCGATGATGCACACCAGGCCGTTGAGCAGCAGCGCAACCAGCGTCGAGGCCAACACCCGGGGAACCACGAGGCGCTGGATCGGGTCGATGCCGAGCACCCGCATCGCGTCGATCTCTTCGCGGATGGTGCGTGCGCCCAGGTCCGCGCAGATCGCGGTGGCGCCGGCACCCGCCACCACCAGCACCGTGACGACCGGTCCCAGCTGGGTGATGGTGCCGAAAGCCGTTCCGGCACCGGACAAGTCGGCGGCGCCGATCTCACGCAACAGAATGTTCAGGGTGAAGGCGACCAGCACGGTGAACGGGATGGACACCAGCAACGTCGGCACCAGGGAGACGCGCGCGACCATCCAGGTCTGATCCAGGAACTCCCGAAACTGAAACGGCCGCCGGAAGGCGGCCCGTGCGGTCTCTATCGACATCTCGAAAAAGCCACCGACGGCCCGGGCTGGTACGGCAATTCGCTGCAACAAAAACGGGTCCCCCAATCTGCGGCTCGCGGCGACATTTTCTTGACCGGAACACACCGTTGGATGACTCGTTGCCTGGTGTGAGCGGGCTCATACTAACTAGAACAAGTTCCGAGTGTCGATTAACCCCCAAATATTTTGCGGCGAAGATGCACAGCTGGTACTCCACCTCCATCAGCGAAAACGCGTGATTTCGACGTCTGGCTACGGCCCGTCACGCGGTTGCCGGGAGATGACCGGTGGTCAGTCCATCAGCGCGGTGGCGGCGAAGTTGAGTTCCGGGTCACGACCGGAGAAGTAGCCCTGCATCGCGGCACTGAGTTCGGCGGGATCCCAGGCGTCGGCCCCGGCGTCGAACTGGTGCTCGACGGTCGGGGCGGCGACCAGCGTCACCCGCGGGCCGTAGACGATGAAGACCTGGCCGTTGACTTCGGCGGCCGCCGGCGACGACAGGAACCCGACCAGGGTCACCACGTGGTCGGGTGAGAGAGGGTCGACCTCGCCGTCGTCGGGCGCCGCGCCGAACACGTCGGCCGTCATCGCGGTGCGAGCGCGGGGGGCGATCGCGTTGGCGCACACCCCGTAGCGGCCCAGCGCGCGCGCCGCGCTCAACGTCAGCGCGATGATGCCCGCCTTGGCGGCGCCGTAGTTGGCCTGCCCGACCGGTCCGACCAGGCCCGCCTCGGAGGAGGTGTTGACGATCCGGCCGTAGACCGAGCCGCCCGCTTCCTTGGCCTTGGCCCGCCAGTAGGTGGCCGCGTTGCGGGTGAGCAGGAAGTGGCCGCGCAGGTGCACGGCGATGACCTGGTCCCAATCCTCGTCGGTCATGTTGAACAGCATCCGGTCGCGGGTGATGCCGGCGTTGTTGACGACGATGTCGAGCCCGCCCAGTCCGTCTGCGGTGGTGACGAGTTCGTCGGCGGTCGAGCGCGCACTGACGTCACCGGCTACGGCCACCGCCTTGGATCCGGCGGTGCCGATCTCGTCGAGGACGTCGGAGGCATCCAGGGCGGCGGCGATGTCGTTGACGACGACGGTGGCGCCCAACCGAGCCAAACCTATCGCCTCGGCGCGGCCCAGGCCGGCGGCGGCACCGGTGACCACCGCGACCTTTCCGGAGAGATCGGTCGCATTCGTGCTGCTACTCAATTTATGAATACCTCTAGTCTTCTCGTACCAGGGCGGCGCGCGGACATTCGGCGATCGACTGCTCGGCCAGATCCTCCTGGCCGTCGGGGATGGGATCGGTCTTCACCACGGCGTAGTCCTCGTCGTCCAGGTCGAAGATGTCCGGTGCTATCCCTAAGCACACGGCATTACCTTCGCACCGGTCACGGTCAACTTTCACTCGCACGGCATCCTCCTTGAACCTGGGCTGGGAGTTAGGGAATACGCGTAAATCCGAACTCGGTCTTCATCTTGCACCACCATAAGGCCCCGGCACATCTGCAGAAAGGTCGCTGGATTCCCAGACTAGAACGTGTTACAACCGGGATGACGGATGGGTATCCGCTGGTGTCGAAGACGGCGGCTGCACTGAGACTTT
The DNA here is from genome assembly GCF_059813065.1 of Mycobacterium sp. NGS24. Taxonomy (NCBI): domain Bacteria; kingdom Bacillati; phylum Actinomycetota; class Actinomycetes; order Mycobacteriales; family Mycobacteriaceae; genus Mycobacterium; species Mycobacterium sp. NGS24. The sequence continues at coordinate 20,895 of NZ_JCALDW010000011.1, read as the reverse complement.
CTTTGGGCACGGTCGCTCGATCGGAGGCAGCGGGAATGCAGATCAGTTACACCCCTGAACAGGAGGAGCTGCGTCGCGAGCTGCGCTCGTACTTCGCTGGGCTGATGACCCCGGAGCGCCGCGAGGCACTGAGTTCGGTGCAGGGCGAATACGGCACCGGCAATGTGTACCGCGAGACCGTGGCGCAGATGGGCAAGGACGGCTGGCTCACGCTGAACTGGCCCAGGGAGTACGGCGGTCAGGACCGCGCGCCGATGGACTCGTTGATCTTCACCGACGAAGCCGCCATCGCGGGTGCCCCGGTGCCGTTCCTGACGATCAACAGCGTGGCGCCGACGATCATGGCGTTCGGCACCGACGAGCAGAAGAAATTCTTCCTGCCCAAGATCGCCGCCGGTGAGCTGCACTTCTCGATCGGCTACTCCGAGCCCGGCGCCGGCACCGACCTGGCCAACCTGCGCACCACCGCGGTGCGCGACGGCGACGACTACGTGATCAACGGTCAAAAGATGTGGACCAGCCTGATCGCCTACGCGGACTGGGTCTGGCTTGCGGTGCGCACCAATCCCGAAGCCAAGAAGCACCGCGGCATCTCGATGGTGGTGGTGCCGACCACAGCCGAGGGTTTCTCCTGGACGCCGGTGCACACCATGGCCGGCCCCGACACCAGCGCCACCTACTACACCGACGTGCGGGTGCCGGTGACCAACCTGGTCGGCGAGGAGAACGCCGGCTGGAAGCTGGTGACCAATCAGCTCAATCACGAGCGCGTCGCACTGGTGTCGGCACAACCGATCATCGTGGCCCTGCGCGAGGTTCGTGAATGGGCGCAGAACACCAAGGACGACGGCGGCGCGCGGCTGATCGATTCGGAGTGGGTGCAGATCAACCTGGCCCGGGTGCACGCCAAGGCCGAGGTGCTCAAGCTGATCAACTGGGAGCTGGCCTCGGCCGATGCCGAGTCGCTGAATCCGGCGGACGCGTCGGCGGCCAAGGTGTACGGGACCGAGCTGGCGACCGAGGCCTACCGGCTGCTGATGGAGGTGCTGGGCACCGGGGCCACCCTGCGTCAGGACTCCCCCGGAGCGCTGCTGCGGGGCCGAGTCGAGCGCATGCACCGGGCCTGCCTGATCCTGACCTTCGGCGGCGGCACCAACGAAGTCCAGCGCGACATCATCGGCATGGTCGCTCTCGGCCTGCCCCGGGCCAACCGCTGAATCCTCTGACAGGACGGACCTTTTCATGGATTTCTCGACGACCGAAGCGGCCCAGGACCTCGGAGGCCTGGTCGACAGCATTGTGGACGCGGTGTGCACGCCGGCACGTCAGCGGGAACTCGACGGCCTCGAGCAACGCTTCGACCGCGAGCTGTGGCGCAAGCTGATCGACAGCGACATTCTGACCAGCGCGGCCGCCACCCAGGTGGGTGGCGACGGGTTCGGGGTGCTCGAGCAGGTCGCGATCCTGGTCGCGCTCGGACACCAGCTGGCCGCCGTGCCATACCTGGACTCGATCGTGCTGGCGTCCGGTGCGCTGGCCCGCTTCGGTTCCGAGGAGCTGCAGCGCAGTTGGGGCGCTGCCGCGGTGCGCGGCGAGAAGATCCTGACGGTGGCGCTGGCCGGTGAGATGGGCGAGGGACCGGTGCGCGCCGCCGGGTCCGGCGAGGGGTACCGATTGACCGGCACCCGCACCCAGGTCGGTTTCGCGCCGGTCGCCGACGCCTTCCTGGTGCCCGCCGAAACCGATTCCGGCACAGCGGTATTCCTGGTTGCCGCGGATGATCCGGGGGTGACGGTGACACCGTTGCAGACCACGGGCCTGGGCAGCGTCGGGCAGCTGTCCCTGGACGGCACCGAGGTGCCGGCGGACCGCAAAGTGGGCGACGGTGTCGTGGTGGCCTGGTTGCGCACCATCGCGGCCCTGGGCCGCAGCGCCTACCAGCTCGGGGTGCTGGAGCGCGGCCTGCAGCTGACGGCCGAATACGCCCGGACCCGAGAGCAGTTCGACCGCCCGATCGGCAGCTTCCAGGCTGTCGGTCAGCGCCTGGCCGACGGTTACATCGACGTCAAGGGACTGCGACTGACGTTGACCCAGGCCGCGTGGAAGGTGGCCGAGGACATTCCGGCCGAGATCGACGTGGCGTCCGCCGCGTTCTGGGCCGCCGACGCCGGACACCGGGTGGCGCACACCATCGTGCACGTGCACGGCGGTGTCGGGGTGGACACCGACCACCCCGTCCATCGTTACTTCCTGGCCGCCAAGGAGGCCGAGTTCGCGCTGGGTGGGGCGACCGGGCAGCTGCGTCTGATCGGCCGTGAGCTGGCGGAGACGCCGGCCTAGTGCCGTGAGCGATCCCACCGTCACCGACCTGCTGGTGCCGCTGACCGAGATCGGCGACCGCGGCGTCTACTTCGAGGATTCCTTCACCAGTTGGCGCGATCACCTGCGGCACGGCGCGGCGATCGCGGCCGCGGTGCGGGCCCGGCTGGATCCGGCCCGGCCGCCGCACGTCGGTGTGCTGCTGCAGAACACCCCGTTCTTCTCCGCGATGCTGGTGGCCGCGGGGATGTCGGGCATCGTCCCGGTGGGACTGAACCCGGTACGCCGCGGTGCCGCACTGGCCCGCGACATCGACCACGCCGACTGTCAGCTGGTGCTGGCCGACTCCGGATCGGCGCACACCCTCGACGACATCGATTACGTCGACGTCGACTCCGATTCGTGGGCCGCCGAGCTGGCCGCACACCGGGACGCCCAGTCTGATTTCCAATCTGCTTGTCCCACAGACCTTTTCATGCTGATCTTCACCTCGGGAACCAGCGGCGAGCCAAAGGCGGTGAAGTGCAGCCACGGCAAGGTGGCGGTTGCCGGTTCGACGATGGCGCAGCGCTTCGGCCTGGGCCGCGACGACGTCTGCTACGTGTCGATGCCGTTGTTCCACTCCAACGCGGTGCTGGTCGGCTGGGCGGTGGCCGCGGCCTGCCGGGGCTCGCTGGCGTTGCGGCGCAAGTTCTCCGCGTCGCAGTTCCTGCCGGACGTCCGCCGCTACGGCGCGACCTACGCCAACTATGTGGGCAAGCCCCTGTCCTACGTGCTCGCCACGCCCGAGCAACCCGACGACGCCGACAATCCGTTGCGGGCGGTGTACGGCAACGAGGGTGTCCCCTCCGACATCGACCGCTTCGCCGCCCGGTTCGGTTGCCGGGTGCAGGACGGGTTCGGTTCCACCGAGGGTGGCGTGGCGATCGCCCGGACACCCGACACCCCCGCCGGATCGCTGGGCCCGCTGCCGGCCGGTATCGAGATCGTCGATCCCGAGACCGGCGAGCCGTGCCCGCCGGGCGTGGTCGGCGAGGTGGTCAACACCGCCGGGCCGGGACGCTTCGAGGGCTACTACAACGACGCGGCCGCCGAGGCCGAACGGATGGCCGGCGGCATCTACCACAGCGGCGACCTCGCCTACCGTGACGAGGCCGGCTACGCCTACTTCGCCGGCCGACTCGGCGACTGGATGCGGGTGGACGGCGAAAACCTGGGCACCGCGCCGATCGAACGGGTCCTGCTGCGACACCCGCAGGTACGCGAAGCCGCGGTGTACCCGGTGCCCGATCCGGTGGTCGGCGACCGGGTGATGGCCGCGCTGGTGCTGGTCGACGGTGCACAGTTCGACACGGCCGCGTTCCGCGCCTTCCTGGCCGACCAACCCGACCTCGGACCCAAGCAGTGGCCGTCGTACGTGCGGATCAGCGCCGGGTTGCCGGGCACGGTCACCTTCAAGGTGCTCAAACGACAGCTCTCGGCCGAGGGCGTCGACTGCGGCGATCCGGTCTTCCCGATCCGTCACTGAGCTCCGGTGCCATGGCGCGGGCACCTGAGCTCGGCGGCTTGACCCGCACCCGGCAGTCGCACCGCAATGGCCTGGCCGGCCGGCCGCTGGCTGGGTTTACTGAAACAGAGTAGTGATGCGGTGCGAAATAACTTTCGACAATTCGGCTTCGTTGAGCATCTGCTCCAAATCCACTGGAACTTCAAATGTTCCGAACTTCATCCTTTTTGGGCAGGCGCGTAATACCATCCCCCGCGTAAATGTGTGCGCCGTATCCAGGCGTTGCTGGCGGCGCGTCGAGTCAAGGGGAACCGCCGCATGCCATTCGTCTCCATTGCGCCGGACATGGTGGCTGCGGCTGCCGGCGAACTGACCAAGGTCGGGTCCACGCTCGAAGCCGCCAACCTGGCGGCCGCGTCGTCCACCACGCAGATCCTGGCCGCGGCCACCGACGAGGTGTCCACCCGCATCGCAGCGCTGTTCGGCGCTTACGGCCGGGACTACCTGGCGATCAGCGACCAGTTGGGTGCCTTTCACGCACAATTCGTCGCTGCGCTCAGCGCCGGCTCCGGGAGCTATGCGACGGCCGAGACGTTCAACGCCGAGCAAGCCGTGTGGGCAGTCATCAACTCACCGACCCAAACCCTGCTGGGACGGTCGTTGATCGGCAACGGCGCCAACGCCACAACGCCGGGTGGGTCCGGCGGCGCCGGTGGGATCCTCTACGGCAACGGTGGCAACGGGGCCGCCGGGGCCGCCGGGCAGGCCGGCGGCGCCGGGGGCGCGGCGGGACTCTGGGGCAACGGCGGGGTCGGGGGTGCCGGCGGAGCGGGCGGCGCGACCGGTGGCGCCGGCGGCGCGGCCGGGCTGCTGTTCGGTGTGGGCGGCGCGGGTGGCCTCGGGGGCAGCGGGGGTGGCACCGGCGGAGCGGGCGGCAGCGGCGGCTGGATCTGGGGTGGCGGTGGCACCGGCGGCACCGGCGGGTTCGGCGGCGGCACCGGCGGGGCGGGTGGCCGCGCCGAGTTGCTGTGGGGTGCCGGTGGAGCCGGCGGCGACGGTGGTGCCGGCACCGATGCGACCGGCAGCGGCAGCGGTGGCGCCGGTGGCACCGGCGGTGCCGGCGGCGCCGGTGGCCTGTTCGCCGGCGGTGGGGCCGGCGGCAACGGCGGCAGCGGTGGGGCCGGCGGTGCGGGCAGCACGGGTGCGGCGGTCGGGAACAGCGGTGGCACCGGCGGCGCCGGCGGCAGCGGGGGCGCCGGTGGCCAGGGTGCGCTGTTCCTCGGCGCGGGTGGCCACGGCGGTCTCGGCGGTTCCGGTGGTATCGGAGGGCACGGCGGTGACGGGGGCGCCGGCAGTGTGGCCGGTCTCGGCGGGATCGGCGGCACCGGCGGGACCGGCGGGACCGGCGGAAACGCCGGCCAGGGCGGGGCCGGTGGTGCCGGCCAGTTGTTCAGTGCCTCGGGTGCAGCAGGTGCCGCCGGTGTCGGTGGTCTGGGTGGCGAGGGCGGCAACGGCGGCGACGGCAGCACCGGCGCGTCCGCGGTTGCGGGCACCGGCGCCAACGGTGTCGCGGGCTTTGCCGGTGGTGCGGGTGGCGCCGGCGGTGTGGGCGGCGATTCCGGCCCGGGCGGCGTCAATGGTTCCGGCGGCAAGGGCGGTACCGGTGGTACCGGCGGCACGGGGGGCAAGGGCGCGGCCAGCTTGACCACGATCGGTGGCGATGGTGGCACCGGTGGTGACGGTGGTGATGCAGGTGCAGGCGGTAACGCCGGATCCGGCGGCACGGGTGGCACCGTCGGCAACGACGGCACCGGCGGCAAGGGCGGTCGGGGTGGTGACGGCGGTGCCGGCGCCGCAGGCCTCGGCGCCAGTCAGGGCGGCTTCACCGGCGGCGAAGGTGGACAGGGCGGGGACGGCGGCGCGGCGGGCGCGGGCGGTGTCAACGGCGCCGGCGGAGAAGGCGGTCGCGGCGGAGGAGGCGGTGCTGGGAAGGCTGCCCCCAACGGGTTCGGCGGCACCGGCGGCCAAGGGGGCGACGGCGGTGACGGAGGCGATGGCGGGAACGCGGGTGACGGCACCGGCGCGGCCGCACGCGGGGGCGCGGCAGGTGCCGGCGGCGACGCCGGCGAAGGTGGCCGCGGTGGTAACGGCAGCCTCAACCAGGGTGGCGGCCAGGGTGGCGCGGGCGGCCGCGGCGGACAGGGTGGCACCGGTGGCCTGGATACCGGCTCTGCCAGCAGCGCCGTCAGCGGAACCGGCGGCACCGGCGGACAGGGCGGAGACGGTGGGACCGGCGGGACCGGCACCATCGGCACCGCGGGCTCGGGCGGCGTCGGTGGCGAGGGTGGCGACGCCGGCGCGGGCGGTGCGGCCAACGTCGGCGGCATCGAGGGCAAAGCAGGGACCGGCGGCAAAGGCGGCGGCGGCGGTAACGGTGGCGTCGGAGTCGGCGGCAGCGGTGCCGGTCAGGCCGGCTACCAGGGCGGAGAGGGCGGCCGGGGTGGCGACGGCGGTGCTGCGGGTGCCGGTGGCACCAATGGAGTTGGCGGCACCGGCGGCACCGGCGGTAATGGCGGTGCCGGGAAGGCCGCAGCCGCCGGCTTCGGCGGACAGGGCGGCGAAGGCGGCGACGGCGGTGCCGGCGGCGACGGTGGCGACGGTGGCGACGGAGTGGGTGCAGGGGCGGTCGGCGGCGCGGCCGGCACCGGCGGCAACGGTGGCGGTGGCGGCCGCGGTGGTAACGGCAGCCTCAACCAGGGTGGCGGCCAAGGCGGCGACGGCGGCCAGGGCGGTCAGGGCGGCCGGGGCGGCCTCGACACCGGTGCCCTCAGCAGCACCGGCAGCGGAACCGGTGGGAACGGCGGTCAAGGCGGCGAGGGCGGTACCGGCGGCACCGGCACCCTCGACACCGCGGGGTTGGGTGGAACCGGCGGTAACGGCGGTGACGCCGGGCAGGGCGGCTTCGCCAATGTCGGCGGTGCCGAAGGCAGCGCCGGGATCGGGGGCAAGGGTGGCGACGGTGGCGATGGTGGAGTCGGTGCTGCGGGCTCTGCTGCGGGCCAGGCGGGCTACGGGGGCGGTGGCGGCGGCCTGGGGGGTAATGGCGGTTATGCCGGCGCAGGCGGTACCAATGGTGCCGGCGGCAGCGGCGGCGACGGCGGCCACGGTGGTGCCGGCAAAGCGGCTGCCAACGGATTCAGCGGTACCGGCGGTCAGGGTGGCAACGGCGGAGAAGGGGGCTACGGCGGAAATGCCGGCTCGGGACTCGGCGCGGTCGCCAGTGGCGGCGCAGCCGGAACCGGCGGCGACGGTGGCGAGGGTGGCCGGGGTGGCAACGGTGCCCCGACTCAATCCGGCGGGTTGGGCGGCAACGGCGGTCAGGGCGGCCGAGGTGGAGTCGGCGGCTTGAACAACCCCGCGTCCGGCAGCCCGACCAGTGTCGCAAGCGGAACCGGCGGTAACGGTGGCCGCGGCGGTGACGGCGGCACGGGTGGGGCCGGCAGCACCACTAACGGGGGTTCGGGTGGTGATGGCGGGTATGGCGGCGACGCAGGCGCGGGCGGCGTCGCCAACCTCGGCGGTACTGAGGGTAACGCCGGCACGGGAGGCAACGGAGGCAGCGGGGGGAAGGGCGGAGAAGGCAACGACGGTCCCAACCTGGGCTAGAGCGGCTTTTACGGCGGGAACGGCGGCCTGGGCGGCAACGGCGGCAACGCCGGCGTCGGCGGCACCAACGGCGACGGCGGCGCCGGTGGCCATGGCGGCGACGGCGGCGACGGCAGAATCGGCGCGGATGGAGTCGTCACTTCGGGCGGCGTCGGAGGGTATGGCGGCAACGGCGGCAATGGTGGCGACGGCGGGAACGCCGGCACCGGCAACGGCGCCAGCGGCAGCGGCGGACTAGGCGGCGAGGGCGGCAACGGTGGTGGCGGCGCCCGGGGCGGAGCCGGAGACGCCTACTCCGAAGGTGGCTTCGGCGGCAACGGCGGCGACGGCGGCCAGGGCGGTCGAGGCGGCCTCAACACCGACGGTGTCAGCAGTGTCAACAGTGGCAACGGCGGCGACGGTGGCCTGGGCGGTACCGGTGGCAAGGGCGGATCGGGGCCCCTGGGTGCCGCCGGGTCCGGTGGCACGGGCGGGACCGGCGGGAATGCGGGAGCGGGCGGGGACGCCAATGTCGGCGGAGCGCAGGGTTACGACGGAACCGCCGGTGACGGCGGCCGCGGCGGCGACGGCGGCAACGGAGCGAACGCAGCCGACGGCAACGGTGACGGCGGCCAGAACGGCGGTACCGGGGGGCGCGGCGGCGACGGCGGCCGGGCCGGTATCGGCGGCGCCAACGGTAACGGCGGCGAGGGCGGGCGCGGCGGTGACGGAGGCGACGGGGGTGACGCGCCGGAGGCCCCGATCGGTGTTCCCGGCGGAAACGGTGGGAGCGGCGGGGAAGGTGGCCAGGGCGGCAATGCCGGTACCGGCGTCGGTGCGGCCGCTCTCGGTGGCGGCGCGGGCACTGGCGGTGACGGTGGCGACGGCGGTCGCGGCAGTAACGGCTTCCCGACCATTCCGGGCGGAGTCGGTGGCGACGGCGGTGGCGGCGGGAATGGCGGCATCGGTGGCCTGAACACCGGCGCGCAGGGTAGCGCGGCCAGCGGTCTCGGTGGCAACGGTGGCAAGGGCGGGGAAGGCGGCCGCGGCGGTGACGCGGGTGCCGGCGTGGCTGCCGCGGGTGGTCGGGGCGGCGAAGGCGGCGACGCCGGTGCCGGCGGGCTGGCCAATACCGGCGGCACCAACGGCAACGCCGGTGTCGGCGGAGAAGGCGGGACCGGAGGTAGAGGCGGCAACGGTCATGACGCCGACGTGGGTGGTCGCGGTGGAGACGGCGGCGGCGGGGGATCGGCCGCGCTGGGCGGCACCAACGGCAACGGTGGGGTAGGCGGTGCAGGCGGGACCGGTGGGATCGGCTTCCCAGGTGCCGATGGCACGGGTGGATCAGCCTCGCCCGGCGGCTACGGCGGCGATGGCGGCGACGGCGGTGACGCCGGCCTGGGCAGCGGGGCGCCCGGCGATGGTGGCGACGCGGGTAAAGGCGGCCTCGGTGGGACCGGTGGCACGGGCGGCTACGGGGCGAATGGGTATGACGGTGGCGACGGGGGCACGGGCGGCCAGGGCGGCCGGGGTGGAAACGGCGGCAACCCCAGCCCGGGCGGCACCGGCGGAAGGGGAGGCCCCGGTGGCACCGGCGGCGAGGGCGGCGAGGGCGGTGGTTCGCAGTACGACCGAGGCGGCGACGGCGGCGACGGCGGCAGAGGGGGCGACGGCGGCAACGGCGTCGGCTCGCCCGGCGGCAACGGTGGCGACGGCGGCGAGGGTGGCGACGGCGGTATCAGCGGTGGCAACATCAACGGCTCGGGCGGGTCGCCCGGCAACCCGGGCCAGGACGGTCAGGTCACCTGAGCACGGCTATCCCAGCAGCGACGGCACCACGGCGTCGATCAGGTGTGGCCCGGGTTCGGCGAAGGCGTCGCGCAGCGCGTCAGCCAGTTCTTCGGCGGTGCCGGCCCGTCGCGCCGGCACGCCCATGCCTTGCGCGATCTGCACGAAATCCATTGTGGGACGTGATATGTCGAGCAGGTCGAGGGCTTTGGGGCCGGGCGCCGACCCGGCGCCGACACGTTGCAGTTCCAGGCGCAGGATGTCGTACTTGCCGTTGTTGTAGATGACGGTGGTGACGTCGAGGTTCTCCCGGGCCTGGGTCCACAATCCCGAAATCGTGTACATCGCAGAACCATCCGACTCCAGACACAGCACCGGACGGTCCGGTGCCGCGACGGCGGCGCCCACCGCGGTCGGGATGCCGTAGCCGATCGCGCCGCCGGTCAGTGTGAGCCAGTCATGCGCCGGGGCGCCGGCGGTGGCGGCGGGCAGCAACAGACCTGAGGTGTTGGATTCGTCGACGACGATCGCGCGCTCGGGCAGCAGCGCTCCGATCACGTCGGCCGCCGATGCCGCCGTCAACGGCCCGCACGGTAGCTCCGGACGCGACGCCACCGCCACCGGCACCTCGGTTCCCGGCGCCAACTCCTCGGCCAGGGCAACCAAAGCTATTCCAGCGCAACCGAATTCAGCGAGCCGATGGACTTGACAACCCGGCGGCACGAGGTCGCTGGGCAGGTCCGGGTAAGCGAAGAACGAGACCGGCGACCTGGCCCCGGCCAGTATCAGATGCTTGCTGCCCTCGAGTTGGGCGGCCGCGGCTTCGGCGAAGTACCCCAGACGTTCGACGGCCGGAACGCCGGCACCGCGTTCGAGCCGCGTGGGGAAGGTCTCGCACAGCAGGCGGGCACCGGTGGCTGCGGCGATCCGCGCGGCCGCGGCCAGCCCCGGCCCGCGGGTGGCGTCGCCGCCGATCAGGATGGTGGTGGGTTCATCCGAGCGCAGAACCTCAGCCACCGAACCGTTGTCGACGTGCCCGCCGGAGAACGAGGAAGCGACCGTCTTGGCCGGCCGGCCGCCGTCGGACCAGGACACGTCGGCGGGCAGGATCAGCGCCGAGGACATCGAGCCGGACACGCAGGCGGCGATGGCATCGGCGGTGTCGGCCCCCACTTCGGCGACGTCGGTGGTGCGGCGCACCCAGCCCGAGACGGTGCCGGCGACGGCGTCGATGTCGGATTCCAGTGGGGCGTCGTACTTCTTGTGGTACGTGGCGTGGTCGCCGACGACCACCACCATCGGGACGCGGGCGCGCCGCGCGTTGTGCAGGTTGGCCAACCCGTTGCCCAGTCCGGGTCCCAGATGCAGCAGTACGGCGGCGGGCCGACCGGTGATGCGCGCGTAACCGTCGGCGGCGCCGGTGGCCACACCCTCGAAAAGGGTTAGTACGCCCCGCATTCGGTCCACGGTGTCCAGGGCGGCGACGAAGTGCATCTCCGAGGTGCCCGGGTTCGAGAAGCACACGTCGACGCCACCGTCGACCAGGGTGTTGATCAGTGCCTGGGCTCCGTTCATCTGTCCGCCTTTCGTTGCAGCCTGAAGACCCGCTCGGCATTGCCGTGCAGGAAGTCGCGCCGCGCCTCGTCGCTGAGTCCGAGTTGGTCGATGCCGGCGAGGGCGTGCGAATGGGAGATCATCGGATAGTTGGTGCCGAACAACACTTTGCGTTGCCCCGTACCGGTTTTCATGAATCGGACGAGTTCGTCGGGAAGGCGACGCACCGTGTAGGCGGAGGTGTCGATGTAGACGTTCTCGTGCTTGCGGGCCACGGCGACCATTTCCTCGGTCCACGGATAGCCGACGTGGCCGCACACGATGACCAGTTCCGGGAAGTCCAGTGCCACCTGGTCGACATATGGAATGGGTCGACCGGTCTCCGACGGCTGCAACGGACCCGTGTGTCCGACCTGGGTGCAGAACGGCACGCCGGACTCGACGCACTGGGCGAACAGTGGATAGTAGCGCCGGTCGGTGGGCGGTGCGTTCCACAGCCACGGCACCACCCGCAGCCCGACGAAGCCGTCGGCGACGCGGCGACGCAGTTCTCGTACGGCCCGCATCGGACGGTCCAGGTCCACCGCCGCCAACCCGGCCAGCCTATCCGGGTACAGCGAAACCCATTGGGCTACCTCGTCATTGGAGACCAGATCTAACCCACCCGGTCCGGTCCACGCGCTCAGCAGGCCGAGCTGCACGCCGCCGGCGTCCATCGAGGCCACCGTGGCCGCGATGGGTATCTCGGCATCTGGGATCGACCCCCCGGTCCAGCGTCGCAGCGAGGCCAGCATCTCGTTGCGCAGGAACCGCTGAGTCGGATGCTGCATCCACACGTCGATCGCCATCGCGCGTTGACTCTAACTCGCTGACGATGCCGGCCGCGGAGCGGCAACAGGTCACGCCTGCAACGCCTCGCGTGCAGCCGCGTGCGTTTGACTCAGATAACCGCCGCCGAACAGCACCACGTGCGCCAGCAGCGGGAACAGTTGATGCAGCCGCACTCGACTGCGCCATCCGGGTCGCAGCGGTCGCACGTGCTGGTACCCGGCGATCACCGCGTCCAGATGCGGACAGCCGAACAGCGCAAGCATCGCCAGGTCGGTCTCACGGTGGCCGCCGTGCGCGGCGGGGTCGATCAACACCACACCGGCCGGTGTCCACATCACGTTGCCACTCCACAGATCGCCGTGCAGCCGGGCGGGCGGGTCGTCGTCGTCGAAGTCGCCTGCACGACAACGCCGCACGACCGCATCGACGGCGTCACGGGTGCTGCCATCGAGTTGGCCGCCGGCCAGCTCGGCCATCGGGGCCAGCCGTTCGTCGGCGTAGCAAAGACCCCAACTGCGGTGCCCGCGCAGCGACATCGGCAGCGGCTGGGACAGTGGCCCGAAAAATCCCGGGCCGTCCCAGCCGTCGGGCCCGACGCCGAAGGCCGCCGCTCCGGCGTCGTGGGTGACGGCCAGCCTGCTGCCGAACTCCCGCGCCGCCGCGCCGCTGGGCCGCACCGATTCGAGTCGTTGCAGGGTGAGGCTGGTCGCGTCCACGGACACCACCCGCGCGCACGGCACGCCGCCGTCGACGTCGGCGAGCCAACCCAGACCGGCGGCCTCCCACGCGAAGAAACGGTCCGGCGCGCCCACCCGGCTCTTGACGAAGTCGCTCACGACGCGACTGTAGACACCGGCCCGGAGTTGAGTCCGACGAACTGGTTCTCTCGCCGAAACCACTACGTGCCCGGCGAAATCGCGATAGATTTCCGAGACAATTGACGGAAACGTCGATTCTCGAATAGTCGTGCACAATGCCGGAGTCGCGTGATGACGTTCCTTTCCGCCGCACCCGATCTGATCGCCACTGCGACAGAAAACTTGGCCGAGATCCGGTCGGCCCTGCAGCACGCGAACGCTGCCGCCGCGCAGGCCACCACCCAGCTGGCCGCAGCGGCGGCCGACGAGGTGTCGGCGCAGATCGGTGCGTTGTTCGGTGCGCACGGCACCGCCTACCAGGCGGTCAGCACGCAGGTGGCCGCGTTCCAGCAGGAATTCGCCGGTGCGCTCAGCGCGGCGGCCGTGGCCTACTCGGGCACCGAGTCCGCATCGGCTGCCGCGATCACCCCGCCGGCCATCTTCGGCCGGCCGCTGTTCGGCAACGGGGCCGACGCCACCACGCCCGGTGGCAGCGGCGGCGACGGCGGCTGGTTGTTCGGTGACGGCGGTAACGGTGCGGCCGGGGCCGCCGGGCAGGCCGGCGGCAACGGCGGGTCGGCTGGACTACTGGGCCGGGGCGGTACGGGCGGTACCGGCGGTGCCGGCAGCCACGGCGGCGCCGGTGGCAGCGGGGGCTGGCTGCTCGGCGTCGGAGGTGCCGGCGGCACCGGTGGATCCGGCGGTGGCACGGGTGGCGCCGGCGGCAACGGCGGACTGCTGTGGGGTGGTGGCGGCGCCGGTGGCACCGGTGGTTCCGGTGGCGGCACGGGCGGGGCAGGCGGGCGCGCGGAATGGCTGTTCGGCGCCGGCGGGGCCGGCGGGACCGGCGGCGCGGGCGACCCGGGATCCGAGGGTGGTGGTACCGGTGGCGACGGCGGGCGTGGTGGAGTCGGCGGTGCGGGCGGACTGCTGGCCCGCGGTGGTGCCGGCGGTGCTGGAGGTGTGGGTGGCACCGGCGGTGCCGGCGCCACCGCAGCGGTCGGCGGCACCGGTGGTATCGGCGGAGACGGCGGCGCCGGCGGTCACGGCGCCCTGCTGCTGGGCCCGGGCGGTACCGGCGGGGCGGCCGGAGCGGGCGGCACCGGGGGCGCCGGCGGAACTGGTGCGGACGGCGCGGTCGCCGGTCTGGGTGGCATCGGGGGCACCGGAGGCCAGGGCGGTGTGGGCGGGGTGTCCGGTCACGGCGGTGCCGGCGGGGAGGCAGGCGGATTGTTCGGTGTGGCCGGCCACGCAGGCAGCACCGGCACCGGTGGCACCGGAGGCGCCGGGGGTGCTGGTGGCAGCGGCTTAGCCGGTACCAAATCCGCCGCCGGGCTCACCGGCGGCGACGGGTTCGCCGGGGGCCCCGGGGGCGACGGTGGCCAGGGTGGCAACGCGGTCGACGGCGGAATCAACGGTTCGGGTGGCGTCGGCGGAAACGGTGGCACGGGTGGCAAGGGTGGCACCGGTGGTGCGACCGTCGCCGGCAACGACGGCGCCACCGGAGGAAAGGGCGGGGCGGGCGGCGATGCCGGGCTCGGTGGTGCGGCGGGAACCGGCGGGCAGGGCGGGGTGGCCGGCAACGCCGGCACCGGCGGCACCGGTGGTCGGGGCGGGGACGGCGGCACCGGCAGCAAGGGTGCCGACGCGGCTGCGGGCAGCGGCGCCACGGGCGACACCGGTTTCGTCGGCGGTACCGGTGGTGAGGGCGGGGCAGGCGGTAAGACCGGCGCGGGCGGAACCAACGGCAGCGGCGGCCAGGGCGGCACCGGCGGGCAGGGCGGCACCGGTGGACAGGGCGGATCGGGCGCCGACAACTCCAGCGGGGTCGGCCACCAGGGTGGCACCGGTGGCACCGGCGGAGACGCTGGTCAAGGCGGTGCAGGCGGTGGCGCGGGCAGCGGCGGGCACGGGGGTGCCGACGGCGCCCGAGGCGATGCCGGCACCGGTGGTACCGGCGGGACCGGGGGCACGGGCGGGACCGGCGGCAACGGCATCAGCGCGGCGTCGAATACCGGCGCAGACGGCACCGACGGCTTCGCCGGCGGCAAGGGCGGTGGAGGTGGCCAGGGCGGCAACTCGGGCGCCGGGGGTACGAACGGCAGCGGCGGTAAAGGCGGTCAGGGCGGCAACGGCGGCTATGGCGGCAACGGCGGGTCGGGCGTCGCCAACGACACGGGCATCGGGGGTGACGCCGGCAACGGGGGCGCAGGCGGCGATGCGGGCGACGGCGGGAGCGGCGGCACAGTCGGCAGCGGCGGAACCGGCGGCGACACCGGCGAACACGGACTACGAGGCGGCGGCGCCGACGGCGGCAGGGGTGGCGACGGCGGCGGCGGCGGCCTCGGCGGCACGTCGACCAGCACGCCGGGCGCAGCGGGTGCCTCCGGGTTTGCCGGGGGCGACGGCGGAACCGGCGGCCGGGGTGGCGCGGGCGGCGGCAACGGCGGGGCCGGCGGCAACGGCGGCCAAGGCGGTGACGGTGTCGGCGGCAACAACGGCGGCGCCGGCGGTCAGCCCGGCGGCGACGGCGGCGACGGGGGTGACGGTGGCAACGCTGGCAAGGGCGGCGCTGCCGGCTCCGGCGGCGGCCGCGGCGGGGAGGGCGGTTCGGGTGGCAAGGGCGGTGCAGGCGCCCGGGCCGGGGCCGGCACCACCGACGGCGCGCACGGCGGCGACGGTGGCGACGGCGGCCGCGGCGGCGACGCCGGCGCCGGCGGTGACGCAGGCCCGGACGGCACCGCCGGGGCTGTTGGCAAGGGTGGTCTCGGCGGAAACGGCGGAAACGGGGGTCGGGGCGCTGTCGGCTACCGCGGTACCGACAGCACTGACGGCGGCACCGGCGGCACCGGTGGCACCGGCGGCCAGGGCGGTAACGGTGGTGATGGCGGCGACGGTGGCGACGGTGTCGGCGGTGTGGGTGGCGGCACCGGAGGCAACGGCGGCAAGGCCGGCGATGGCGGCACCGGCGGCACCGGCGGAACCAGCACCGGAGCGGCGGTGCACGTCACCGGCGGTGACGGCGGCCGCGGCGGGATCGGCGGGGACGGCGGCAACGGTGGCTTGGCCGGCGCGGGCGGCGCCGGCGGCGGCGTCGAAGGCAAGGCCGGCACCGTCGGCAACGGCGGGGCCGGCGGCCAGGGCGGGTCGGGCGGTACCGGCGGTGAGGGCACCAATCCCCCGCCGATACACATCGACAACGCCGCCGACGGTGCCGACGGTGCCGACGGCATCCCCTGGGGGGCGAACGGTGAGAGTGGCGCAAACGGCGTGACGACCGGCCAGCAAGGCGGCAACGGTGGCAGTGGCGGCACCGGCACCAGTGGCAACATGATCGTTGCCGTCGGTGGCGACGGCGGCAACGGCGGCGACGGCGGCACCGGCGCGAACGGCGGAAACGGCGGGCGCGGCGGCGACGCCGACCGTACCGTCAACAACAACTTTCCCAGCCAGGGCGGCCAGGGCGGCGACGGCGGCCGGGGCGGTGCCGGCGGAAACGGTGGAAACGGCGGCGACGGCGGAGAAGTCCTCAGTCCGAACGCCTGGGATATCGACTTCTACTACCACGCGGGCGACGGCGGCGACGGTGGCGCCGGGGGGACGGGCGGACGCGGCGGAAACGGTGGAAACGGCGGGCTCAGCTACAGCGCCTACGAGCCCGGCGGTAACGGCGGAACCGGTGGCCGCGGCGGCGACGCCGGCGGACTGACCAGCACCGGCGGCACCGGCGGCGACGGCGGCGCGGGCGGCACCGGGGGCAACGCCGGCACCGTCGGCGATCTCACCGGCGCGGTCGGTGGCGTCGGCGGCCTGGGCGGCGACGGCGGCACCGGAGGAGTAGGCGCGGCCGGTGGCGCCGGCGGTGACGGCGGCAAGGGTGGTCCCGCCGCATCCAATGCCTACAGCGGCAACGGCGGAAACGGCGGCGATGGCGGAAACGGCGCCGACGGCGGCCGGGGCGGGAACGGCGGGCAGGGCGGGGCCGGCGGAATCGGTCCCAACGGTCAGGCCGCCGGCGGCTCGGGCGGCGGCGCCGGCTTCGGTGGGCTCGGCGGAGCGGGCGGGGACGGCGGCGCGGGCAATGCCCCGGGCACCGCCGCCAATCCTGCTCATCTGGGTGCGCCGGGAGTCGACGGCATCGACGGCGACGCCGGGAACACCGGCCCCCGGGGCACGGTGGGCGCCCCGGGCTGATCGCCGGCTGGTCAGGCGGTTACGTGCGCGGCATGCACGTCGTCGGCCGGCCGGGCCTCGGTCTGCTCCTTGGCCCAGCGGTAGTCCGGCTTGCCCGCGGGCGAGCGCTTCACCTCGTCGACGAACCAAAGGCTGCGCGGCACTTTGTATCCCGCGATCTCCGACCGCACGAAGCTGTCCAGCTCCGCCAGGGTCGGCCGCGCCCCCTGCCGGGCCTGCACCACGGCGGCGACGTGCTGGCCGTAGCGCGGGTCGGGCACCCCGACCACCAGCGCGTCGAACACGTCGGGGTGGCCTTTCAAGGCGGCCTCGACCTCCTCGGGGTAGATCTTCTCCCCGCCACTGTTGATCGACACCGAACCGCGTCCCAGCATGGTGACGCTGCCGTCCTCCTCGACCAGCGCCCAGTCGCCGGGGATCGCGTAGCGGACCCCGTTGATGGTCCGGAACGTCTCGGCGGTCTTCTTCTCGTCCTTGTAGTAGCCGAGCGGGATGTTGCCTCTCTTGGCGAGGAAGCCGCGCACGCCCGAGCCGGGCTTGACCTCGTTGCCGTCCTCGTCCAGGACCACCGTGCGGTGGTCGATGGTGACCCGGGGACCGCCGCTGTGCGGCGCGTCCTTGGCGACGATGCTGGTGCCGCCGAAACCGGTCTCCGACGACCCGATGGAGTCGGTGATGACGCGATTGGGCAGCAGCTCGAGGAACTTCTCCTTGATGCTCGGTGAGAACAGCGCGGCCGTCGACGCGAGCAGGAACAGCGACGACAGGTCGTACTCGTTGCCGGCGTCCTGGTGTGCCAACAGCGCGTCGAGCAACGGGCGCGCCATCGCGTCACCGGTGAAGAACAGCAGGTTGACTTTGTGCTGGTGGATCGTCCGCCATACCTCGTCGGCGTTGAATTCCGGTGCCAGCACGGTGGTTTGGCCCGAGAACAGCGACATCCAGGTGGCCGACTGGGTGGCGCCGTGAATCATCGGCGGGATCGGGTAGCGGACCATCGGCGGGTTCGCGGCGGCCGCTTTGGCCAGGTCGTACTCGTCCTTGATGAATTCGCCGGTGGCGAAGTCGGTGCCGCCGAACAGCACGCGGTAGATGTCCTCGTGCCGCCACATCACGCCCTTGGGGAAGCCGGTGGTGCCGCCGGTGTAGAGCAGGTAGATGTCGTCGGCGCTGCGCTCGTCGAAGTCGCGCTCGGGGGACCCCTGCTCCAGCGCGGCGTAGAACTCGACGCCGCCGTAGCGCTGATAGTCGTTGTCGGAGCCGTCCTCGACCACCAGGATCGTCTTGACGTCGGGGGTGTCGGGCAGCACGTTGGCGACCCGGTCGGCGTACTGCCGCTCGTGCACCAGCGCCACCATGTCGGAGTTCTCGAACAGGTAGCGTAGTTCGCCCTCGACATAGCGGAAGTTGACGTTGACCAGGATCGCGCCCGCCTTGATGATGCCCAGCATCGCGATGACGATCTCGATGCGGTTGCGGCAGTACAGGCCCACCTTGTCGCCCTTCTGCACACCCTGGTCGATCAGGTAGTGCCCGAGGCGGTTGGCCTTCTCTTCCAGTTCGGCGTAGGTCAACTGCTCGTCACCGGAGATGAGCGCTACGCGGTCCGGCACAGCGTCGATGGCGTGCTCGGCGAGGTCAGCAATATTCAGGGCCACGGCCACCAAATTAGAACGTGTTACATTTCTTGACAAGCTGATGCCCGATGTCGCGCGAAAGGCGGTCCCGGTGAGCGAGAGCCCAGCAAACGAATCCGGTTCTTCGGAAGCCGACGCGCTGGTCGAGCAGCGCGGTCACACGCTGATCGTCACGATGAATCGGCCGGCCCGTCGCAACGCTCTGAGCACCGAAATGATGCGGATCATGGTCGAGGCCTGGGACCGGGTGGACAACGACCCCGACATTCGGTGCGCCATCCTGACCGGCGCCGGTGGCTACTTCTGCGCAGGCATGGACCTCAAAACGGCGACGCAGAAGCCGCCGGGGGATTCGTTCAAGGACGGCAGCTACGACCCGTCGCGCATCGATGCGCTACTCAAGGGGCGCCGACTCACCAAACCGTTGATCGCCGCCGTCGAAGGACCCGCGATCGCCGGCGGCACCGAGATCTTGCAGGGCACCGATATACGTATCGCCGGCGAGAGCGCGAAGTTCGGCATCTCCGAGGCGAAGTGGAGTCTGTACCCGATGGGCGGTTCGGCCGTGCGACTGGTGCGCCAGATTCCCTACACGGTGGCCTGCGACCTGCTGCTGACCGGTCGGCACATCACCGCCGCCGAGGCCAGGGAGATGGGGCTGATCGGGCATGTCGTCCCGGACGGCCAGGCGCTGACCAAGGCCCTCGAACTCGCCGAGATCATCGAGAACAACGGGCCGCTGGCGGTCCAGGCAATCCTGCGCACCATTCGCGAAACCGAAGGCATGCACGAAAACGAAGCCTTCAAGATCGACACCCAGATCGGGGTCTCGGTGTTTCTCTCCGACGACGCGAAAGAGGGCCCGCGCGCATTCGCCGAGAAGCGCAAGCCGCAATTCCAGAACCGCTAGCCGTCACGGGTTGGCGAGATTGCTGCTCAATTTGCTCGTGATGCGGTTGGCGACAACCTGAGCCTGGTCGACGGTGTCGTAACCGCACGCCACCACGTCGACGACATACTGCGTTTGGTATGTCAGCACGTGCTGGCAGGTGTATCGCGAATTCTCCTGCGAAATGGCCGCGGTCAGGGTGGTGTCGGTCTGTTTCATCGACTTCATCAGCCAATGGCCGACGGTGCCGCTGGCGTCGACGGTGTATGACTGGCCGTTGCATTTCTGCCACGACTGCGTCGCCGTCCGGAGATATGTCTTGGCCTTGTCTTCGGTGCCGAGGGCGACCATTCCCTGCGCGACGTAATGCGTCCGTTCACCTTGCGGGGACGATCCCACCGCGCCCCTGAGCGCCACCCAGTCGATGCCGGTCAGGGAATCGGGCGGCACGATCATGGAAATTCCGATACAGGTGGCGGGATTCACCCGGACCGGATCCTTCGACAGCCGGCTGAACCGACTCGAGGTCACGAACGAGTTGTCGCCGACCGCCGACCGGATCTCTGCCTCGGTCAGCGTTGAGACGGTGAGCGCCGGGGCCAACGGTTGCTCGGTCGATGGCTTGGCCCGGCTGTTACCGGCCCGCAGGACGACGGTGGTGACGATGATCGCGACAGCGGCGACCGCGATCAGCGCGCATGTCAGCAGTTTGCGATTCATGATGCCGCCAGGATTTTGGAAACGAGGGTGTCTGCCTTCGACTCGACGCCGGCCCGGTTGTCACAGACGATGACGGTCGCAATGGCGGTGTCGGACGTGGCCACGTTCTGTTGACACAGGAAGCTGCTGTCGTCGACGAAATGGTATTGCGCGGATATTTTGGTGCGTCCGTCCGCGACGATCGTCGCTTTCATCTTGACGCCACCGGCCGAGTAATCGAGGTTGTTGCAGCTGCGCCAGGCCTGCAGTCGTTGTTGCAGAAAGCGATTCGCCGCCGACACCGATGGCGCGTTCGCCAGATATTGATCCACGCTGCCCCGGATGTCGTTTCCGGTGGCGTGCAACGTCTGGGAATCGGCCGTGTTGATGCCGACGGCAGCGAATGCCGCTTTCATATCGATCGACTGAATTGCTCCGCACTGTTGCGGCGTGACGGTGAAGCCGGGCTCGGTGAGTTTGCGTGCCGAGTCGATGAGCCGATAGTTCTTTTCACCCATGACGTTGTTGACCTGCTGCACCGACAGCAACGCCGGTCCCGCCGCTTCGGAGGACCCGGTGGCCACGAAGATGATCGGCACCGCGATCGCGACGGCGACAACGGCGCAACCCGCGGTGACAGCGACCGCGTGCCGCTGCCACCGACCAACCTGACCGCCGGCGGCGAACGCCACGGGTTGCTGTCGGGGCCCGGGTGGTGGCCACGGCGCGGCCGCGGGGGCGCCGTGCCACGGCCCGGCAGCGGGGGCGAATCTCGGATCCACCCCGCCCGGCCCGGGCGGAATCGGTTGCGGAGTCATCACGGGTTGCGGTCCGGTAGGAGGGCCGGTGATGGCCGCGCGGGCTGCGGCGGTCAATTCCTTGGTGGTGTCGTAGCGGTCGTCGGGGTTTTTGGCCATCCCTTTGGCCACCACGGCGTCGAGTTGGGCGGGCAGGCCGTGGCGCAACACCGACGGC